>JAHLFB010000210.1 GCA_018884025.1 Candidatus Phocaeicola faecipullorum | reverse complement strand
GTCTTCCGCAGGTTTTCCATGCATTTGTGCTTGGCGGTCTTCAGTGCGTCCTTGCTTTTAAACGAAGGCAACGCTTCCAATATGTCATCTAAATTTTTCTCTTCATAATAAAACATGGAGATGATTTGGTTACACCGCTCGGACATACGTGAAATACAATCAGCTATGATTGTAAGCATCGCTTCTTTGTCATCATCGTAAAGTAAGTCCCTATATGCGCTCAGGTCCATTCCCCTCGATTGTCCTTCCTTCTCGCAATCGATTCTTGCATGTTCGCGCACCCATTCCAAGTACTTCAGTTTGGCTATCCCCATGAAATAGGTGGTCAACGAACTTGTAAATAGGTTTCCGTCTTTCCCTTTTAAGACACCGTCTTCCACACGGATTCTTTTCCTTTCAATATTCTCCCAAAGTGTGATGAAAGCATTTTGGAATACCTCCATTTTCTGCACTTCATCGCCAATAAAGAACACTCCTCGGTAATTGTCGTCAAAATACCGTTTGCAACATTCGTACAACGCACGCTCCATTTCCCGGTCATGACGGCTCACCCCCTCTACGTATGCCGCATCCGAATAAGTCTTTGCTTTCAATTTTATCATGGTTCGATACTTATAAAGTCTGATATCGTATATTTGTCCGTCTTCCCCGATAGAACCGGAGTTTGCGGTAAGATTCCTCTGTGTTTAGCCATAAACAACTTTATTCCCTCCATGGTCACGTTTCCTTTCAACAAAGCAGTATATAAAGCGTATGTCAGCTTGCCCACCTGTGGGACTTTCATTTCTTGGTTGAACTGATAGTCTTTACAAGCACTCAATGTAAGCCAATTCTCCTCAAGCCTTGCCACATTGCCTCTTTCCTTCACCGGTATCATAAATACATTCCTCACGCCTCTTATCGTTTCATCAAGACCGGATAAATTTTCCGTTTCCTCTCCTCCGCGTGAAGAATCACCGCTATGACAAGCGTCTACCACCACTAACATCTTGCCGTTATCGCCTATCTTGTTCTTGATTTTCGTCAAAAACTCATTAATGTCATCATCAGTCAAGTGTTTTTCACCCCTGTCTTTCTCTCCGTATTTCAAGTAAGCGTCATACGGAATCCAAGCCTCATCCAGCGAGTCGCTCTTTTCATCACCGTCTACATCGGTCACCAACTGCCCATGTCCCGAAAAATGTATATATACCCTATCGCCGCTTTTGCATTGATCCGCCAAAGCCGTAAAAGCCGACACAATGCCGGCTTTCGTAGCTTGTCTGTTAACTAATGTAACGATGTCTTTATATCCGGATTTTATCAGCATCTCTTTTACATAAGGCACATCCTTGTCTCCGTTTATCTTTGCCCAGCTTTTATCTTCTTGTTCACCCAATCCAATGACAAGTGCCCTTCTCGTCTGCGCCTGAAGCGGCACGATGAAAAGGACATTCAAAAGTATTGGCAATACATACCGCAAGTTCTTCATCATTCGAAACATATCATGATTCAATTACTCCTCGTTGTCTTCATCAATAACCACATACCGCTGCTCTTGTTTTAATTTTCTTTTGAATTCTATTTTTTCATCTGCGCTCATTCCTTCCATTTTCTTGATGTCTTCATCGAAAAAACAGATCTTTTTTGCACGAAACACTATTCCGGACAAATCGTCCTCTTTCGGCATAAAATCATCATAATTGTCTTTTCGGATGGCGTAAATATACTTGTCTTCCCACCGTTTTTGAGCTACGGTATGTCCCATATCGTATTCGCTGATACAGCATCCATTAAAAAGGTCGGAAGCGATTTCCTGTATTATTTGTTTCAATTCCAGATTTTCTAAATAATAGTCAGGGATGGATGCAAGCCCCAACATCGCTCCCATGATGTTTCCGCATATGGCACCGGTAGAATCGCTGTCCCCCGAATGATTGACTGCAGCGCAAACTGCTTTTTCGAAATCTTTCCGATACTTGCAACAACAGTACACAGCGATAGCCAACGCTTCATCGCCTACCCACCCATCGCCTATACGTCGGATGCAAGTTTCGTCTGGAGCATCCGTTTTCGACAAACAGACCGCCATATTTATCAAAGTGCGTAAACTCTTTATCGCATTTCCCTCTTTGATAAAGGAATGCTGCAATTGGTCGATTGACGCTTCGATAATGGTTTCCAACTTATCTCCAGCTTCTTTTGGAGGCAATAGCACCAACCTATAGATTATATAAGCTAAAACGGCGGCGGGCAAATAACCCAACGGGTGTTTATGGGTACAGCCAGCAATCTTACCTGTCTCTTCCATCATCTCGTCTATTAACATTTTCTGATGTTCGGGTGATGCCGACGGGATACGTGCGTAAAACAAACCGACCGGAGCCACACGCATCACTCCTCCACAACCTTTACTGTGATTGCAAACTTCTTGATGTTGCTTAAGGTTTATCAGCGCACTCATACAGGTCATGCCCGGAGCACGCCGATGATTCATGGCAGGAATGTCTCTCAGCCAGCAGCTATGCCACTTCTCATTCAGATCACGTTCGCCTGTTTGTGTTTGCAGCCATTCTAAGTAAGCGGTTTTCACATAGTTGTCTAAACTGGCTGCAATACCACGCATTGCATATCGGGTTTCTCCGAATAGGATGCCATTTGCAGTGAACAAGGTCATCTGCGTATCATCCGATATTTCAGCCATGCCTTGATTATTCAACTGATACCTCCGGATACCTTTTTTTCCATACTTTTCTTGAATCGATTGCCAATCGGTAAACTCCACGGCATAACCGAGAGCATCTCCAACAGCTCCGCCTAACAGACAAGCCTGAAATTTACCCTTTTTCTCTTCTCGTTGATTATAGTCCGCTATAAACCGTTTGATGAAACGCTTTTGTTCTTCCGTTTCCGGAGTAACACGGTTCACCGCTTTCGGGCATTGATTGAAATATGTTCTTAACATCGACAAAGCGGCATCGTAATCCCGGCATTGCCTGCCAATCCAACATCCGACAATCGTGCCGGTTCTTCCCACCCCACCATAACAATGTATATAAACCTTATGCTTGTCGTTTGCAAGAATATCTTCCACATCGTCCAACAGCTTCATCACACTCACCGTATCTACAGGTACCGATACATCTGCAATCGGGAATCGTCTGTAAACGACTCCTTTCGGAAGCCATTGGCTATACGGTCTCATCACTCCTTCTTCCGTAAGGTCGATAATATGTGTGATACCAAAACAGACTAAACATTTCAATTTATAAATGCCTTTCTCGTCATCCTTATCTCCCGGATAAGTGCCCGGATATTCCCCCGCAAACAGTCTGCTATCGCTTTCGCCCACCCGATAAGAATTAATGATGGGATAATGCTCCAGCCTGTCTGGTGCAAATATCGTCTGCCTCGTAACACAATCTTTATACTTATCGTTATCCATGTTTCGTATTTTTTAGTTTTAGACAGAGAGACGCAAGTCTCTTAATAAGCGCTTCTTAATTCCGCTTCAAGTTCTCTTATATGTGCTTTCTGGTCGACAATCATCCTTGCATACTGAATCTTTAACACACTGCTCTCACACTGTTCGCTATAACGCTCCATATCTTCAAGCAAGTCGTATGCCTTCCGCAAATCCAGTTCAATTTCGTATGCACTGCGTTCTCGGGTATTGGTGTCATATCCTCCGCCATAGGTCGTACCGCCTGTTAGGGCATCTGCTTGTGCTTTTGCTTTCATGATTGCTCTTGCTTGTGCAGGTGTGACCGTTCCATTACCATTGCATCCCGGACACATCATTCGTGGTGCCATGATATCGCCCGGCATGAATTCGAATACTCCGGTGCCTCCACACATAGGGCAAACCGTCTTTTGTGATTGTGACGAGAACGGTGCATTGTTATACTGTGAAATTTCTTCAAACTGGTTCAATTCATTATAAGCGGTTGGCGTATTATTGCAAGAAACCATACATAAAACAACTGCCGAAAGAAACAGTAATTTTTTCATTATCCAATACCCTTATCCGTGTCGGGCACAACTTCTAAGTGTTTTCCTTTTGTCTGTTTATGGCATTGGATGATGGAAAGTAACCATTAAGAATAAAAAACTTTATTTCCGTTTTCCCGAACCACGACAAGTCGTACATTGAACCCTTCCGTCTCCTCCACAAACCATGCAAGGCACGTAATACATTCCATATCCAAACCCTCCCATTCCTGAACAAGCAGAACAAGAGAATTCCCCTTTACCATGACAGACATTGCACAACCCTGCTTGAGATACATAAATCGATGTGCTGGCATTATCTTCCCGTATGGTAATGACTCCTGTACGATACTCACCTTTATTCCTTTGGGATTTTACACGGATGCCACCATTCAGATTTTCGGTAATGGACAACCAATCAGGGAATTGCGCTTTCCATTGACAACCATCCGTATCAATGTCTATATTTTCACTCTCAACGCCTTCACCGAAATGAAGATTAGATTCAGACACATGCATATAAGTAGCGAATCCTTTCTGTTGAATAATGACTTGTGTCAGCAGTTTTCCGCTTTGTACCGTAATGCTGCCTTCCCGATTTTGCCCCGTCATGTTAGGTCGGATATCTATATCGAAATCATTATCATATTCTGTAATGTTCACCCAGTCCGGTTTATGGTTGATAATCCAGACATATCCGTCATAATCAATATCCACATTACATTCGCCCCCTCCTTTGGATGCTGTTATCACATTAGGTTCTGTCCGTAAATACGTGGCGGCATTCATCAAATGTCTATATAAGATACCCAGTCCCACACAAGCAATCACTATACCGATTATCACCTTTTTCAGACAACCTCTGTTCTTCTTAGGCTGAGGCTGTGGCCCTATTTCCGATGCTTCTTGAAGTTGGACTCCATCCTTAAGGCAAAAATTCAATGTATCATCATATTGTGTATGACATTTCGGACACTCTTTCATAATTATGTATTATTTACGGTTAGAAACTTCAGCCAAACCCATGTTTATCAAAATAAGCACTACTATCCAAACAAATATTAACAACGATATTGGCGCTAAGAAAATATCCGCTCCGATTGCTGCCAACGGACAATCCCATAAGGCATGAAGAATCACAGGTATAATAAAAAGCCTCAAGAACTTTTTGTCCGTCAACAAATCAGTAGTTATTGCCCCGCGGGCTTTTGCGGCAATTACTATCGCCGCTCCTGATATCGCAGCCCATGCCACATGCCCACCCGGTGCTAAAAAAGCACGGAGGAAGATGATGTTATTTATCTGATCCAACATCAGAGTGCCATCCGTTTGCTGACCGTATGCGGCTGCATAACCCGCATATTGCATGAATTGGATAAGTGGCTGCAACGCATATCCTGCCGATTCGAAAGCGGCAAACCCCGCGCCAACAGACGCTCCGACAAGCATTCCAGTCAATATAGATAACTTACACAATTTACGTAAAAAAACGTAAACGATAACCATTTTTCCAATCTCTTCAACCAATCCCACTACAATTGCCCCCATAAAATCCAATTCATCCACCGAATAAATGGAAAAAAGAAACAAGGTGACAACTAACGAGGCACACCCTCCGACAAGGAATGTCTGTATTACTTCATACATACTCACATTTCTCCATGCATTCACTTCCAAGAAAAGAATCATGGTTGCTAATGGAACGGCAAACGAACCCACCACTATCATTCCAGGCAATGCGTTCATATTGCCAAACACACTGCAACACAACCACAAAAGCCCGAAAGCGGAAAGAAACATCAGTAGCACCCGGCTATACAGCCAAGGATGAGGCCAATCCTTCGACACCTCCGCCACATCGGGAGTGGTTTTAGATGTACCACAAATAAATATTTCTTCCGCTTCTTCTTTCGTATGTTTCTTCAGCACGTCCGAAAAAAGCACTTTCCAATTCAGGTCTGCCGGCCTGTTATTCCCCAAATATTCATTCAGTGAATCCAGCCACGATGACTTCGGCAACGGCTTCCCGCAATTAGCGCAAAAAGCTGCACTATTAGGATTCTGATGTCCACAGTGATTACATTTTTTCATATTTAATAGTCAAATTCATCAAAATAAGGCCCATACAAATGCAGATGATATGTCAGACATTCAATGATATCTTTTTCATAAGGCTGGGACAATACCCAAAATACGATAAGCTATATCGAATGCATTGATACCATCTTTCCGTTATTTGATTGATAGCTAACGAAACATCTACCATATCGGGACTAATCCAAAAAGTTTCTTCCACTGAGGATATCCACAATTACAATTCAGGATAATACACTTTGAGTAAAAGTAAACACATATCTATTATAAGATCTACTGCTTCTCCAATCGAACAATCCATTTTTACAGATGTTTCTGCATATTCATTAACAAGATGGTTAAGTTTATAAATCCAGCTATTTCAAAGAATATAAAAAATCTGGATAATCTGTGATTTGTATTATATTACCTCTACGTCTGTTATCAATCATAGCAAATATAAATTGCTCAGGTAACATGATATTATCGACATTAATAGCTGATGAAAACATTTCTGCAACTTGCCTTACTTCCATTCCTGCTGTTCCACAGCCGACAGGAAGTACAACAAAACGTTTACTTGGATTTTGTTTCGCAAATCCAAGTAAACGTTTTTACCGCTTTATCCATTTTATGTGTTTTATTTTTATGCACCGGTATTGCATAACTTTGTCCAAACAATTCCTTCACCTTTACCTTCTACCGCCCAATCTCTCTCACCGGCTAATTTAGCCGCTCCGCTTTTATGATGCCCATTAGGGTTGGATCCAAAAACAAAGACTTCATTCTCTTTCAGTTCTGAAACGACTTTTGGAGTTAATCTGTTTACAAAAGCATCCATTCACATTTTCTGTTAATATCATTTGTGTTCATATCGTGTTTGAATTGTTTTTTAAACCCAAGCCAACAAGGCACTGATAATAATTAACACACCAATCACTTTTATAATTGTTGCAATGATACCCCTAAGGTTAAGCCATGCAGAAACTCTATCTATAAGCAACC
Source organism: Candidatus Phocaeicola faecipullorum (assembly GCA_018884025.1). GTDB lineage: Bacteria > Bacteroidota > Bacteroidia > Bacteroidales > Bacteroidaceae > Phocaeicola > Phocaeicola faecipullorum. Next base: position 17,708 of record JAHLFB010000210.1, on the reverse strand, counting down.
ATCCTATAAGGATACGTACTGCCGTTGAAATCAACAAATTTACCATCTTATTATTCACCTTTTTAATTCTGTTCAACAATGTTTTTATTATCTCGATTTCTCCTGTAAATCCTTCCAACATTGAAAATATTTTTTTTCAAGTTCGGAATATTTTTTTCTTAACTCAGCATTCTTTGCTCTCAAACACTCAATGTCTGAATCCCCCCCCACAATTTTTTTTATTACCTCTATGATATTTTGTTCTACCTTAGCATTTCTCGCATCAATGTCATTTAGTGAGATTCTCTCTGACTCGTATTCCACAAAGAGCGTATCGTTGGTAAAGCAATCGTTATTATTTTCAGGCTGGCAAAGCAATGCGTTAATGATTTCACAGACAACAAGTGGAGAAAGCATTTCACATTTTTTGCAGATACCATATATCAAGGCATTAATATCAGCTTTTTTGACACGCATTTCATCGATAGTCTTTGATATTATACCAATAATTTGCTCCAGATTGAGTCTTGTCTTTGCGTTTCTATGCAAGTTATAGCTGCTAAACCAATAAGCATAATCTACATATCCGCAATATGCACATTTTAGGACTTCCGTACTACTACAAGGTTCGGCAACTACATATTTTTCACACTCAGGGCACCGCAGTACTTTCATATGCTTATTTTCATTTTTTCCGAAACAATCATTTCTTGCATATTATTTGACAAATAAAATATTCCGCATCTCTTCACCCTCAATCCAAGCCCATCCTTTTCAATGTCACATACTGTCGTATCGAACACCCTTGTAAGATTATCAGAAATAACCGACTCAACGTATTTCAAATTTACGGAAAATGTAAAACTATCCATCTCCAACATGAAAGGAGCATCAGAAGATAATGTCAGGTCATCCGTCACAAATCTAGGAGGATTCCTCAACACTTTTTGAGCATATATTTTATTATATGTATCGATAGGCAACGAGATTTTCAAGGAATGACTTCCCTTAATGTCTGAAGAGCAAACAGACAGTTTCTGTAAACATTCCACACAAAACAATTTGTTACCGTCAGGGAACGGCCGTCCTTTCCTTATAACCCTGAAATATACCTTATCTCCGATTTTAAACTCCAGCGTTAAACATTTCAGTATGTCAAGAGCATGTAATGCGTTACATTCATCCGACAGCACACAGAAAGATAAATCACCAAGATAGATCATACGTATTGCTTGCCCCGTACTTAGCCTCATCTCTACGATACAGCCTGGAGAAATATCAGCAACGTACCTCATATAGTGTTCCTGAGAAGACAATGTCAAGCTTGACTGCAAGACTTCGTCTATAAACCGTCCCTCATCATCACCATACGCTCTAATAATTTTAGAATATATAGCCCTATATTCATCTTGTGTGATTCTCAACTTAGGTATAATGATCCCGTCATCATCATATTGAAATCCCTTGAGAGCAACATTGACTATTATATCTTTCAGATAACTATTTTCCGGCATACGCTTTATTATTCTCATCTAACCATTCTCGTACCAGCTGTATGTCAACAGCAAAGTTCAGGTTAGCGATGGTGCCGGAATTTTCTGTTTCGAAACCTCCTTGGGCAATTCCTACAATCTCACCATGGCTGTTGCATACTGGCCCTCCACTGAATCCATGAGTGATCGGAGCATTGATCTGAATCTTGCCAATTTCCGGTCTGTAGCCAGATACAGTACCCGAAGAATAGCTCATCAATAAAGATTTCTGCCCCAAAGGATTACCCATCACTCCTATCTTGGCTCCTCCTGACGGCATATTTTTCGCCAAAGGCATAAACTTAAGGTTTCTTCTTGCCTCGTCATCCAGATTCACATAGAACGCCACATAATCCAGTTCCTTATCCGCATGTGCAATGCTGTTCACACTGTATCCCTGTTCCAAATTAATCTCTCCTTTCGAGTTGGAAATACATACCTTGGTTATAGTACCGTGGTTGATCACATGGTTACACGAGAGAGCCAAACCGTCCTTGCTTATGAAGAATGCCGTACCCACCCATTGCTGATTGCCATCTGTACCGAATACAAGCATGGAGCAAGCTCTCAACATCGAGCACATCTGCTCATCATCCAAGTCTAAGCGTCTTTTCTTAAATATATTTGAATAAGACTCAAGACTGTCGTTAACCGAAGCTGTGTAGAATCCCCTTTCGCCCGCCGAACTCAGAATGTGACGGACAATGTCTGTGCCCGAACTCGTCAACTGAGCATAGGCATGAACCGTGGCATCCATTTCGACAAACGACTCTTCAAGCTGGCTGTCGTGCATCAGCTCGATTTCTTCTCCGATGTATTTTTCAAGTTGCTCCTTGCAATATGTGTCTTGTGGATTTAAACCGCATAGTTTAACACGCAGTCCGCTATTAAGTGTCACCGTTGCACCATCTTCCACGCTTGCTATTTCACTAGTATAGTAATCTATCTCAGTAGGGCTGCCGCACGATGACAACATCGACAATGTTGTTCCGAGACTTGCGGCAACAATAAATGAACAAATGCTTTTTTTCATCTTTTGATCTAATTAGAATGAAGTTAGTAAATCTCAATATAAGCTTTTTCTGTCACCAACCATGCATTTCCTTGTTTTTTCACCTTTCCACATCGTTTGGTGACAATCTGCTGGGGACTGCCAGCTGCTTTCAGGCTACAATCAGCATAGGGCTTGATTCCAGAATCGACATAACCGAGATAGCGATCTCTTGCCTGTTCATTGAAATAATATTCGCCGTAGTCTTCCTTGGCCTCAACAATGAAGGGAGCCTGTTTGCGATATTCATCAGCTACCACTTCCAGTATAATCATTCCATCACTCTCCTTTGGTCTAGTAGGGTATTCCGTCACTGCAACAGACGGCTCGACCAATTGTGGATTTTCCTCTACATTAGCAACGGGCTGTTCAAACGATAAAGGCTGAACCGTCGGTTCTTGCTCTGCAACTACCTCGGTCTTCCGCAGCAATGCCTCCGTCAAATCCTGCTGCATTTTTGCTAATCCTTCCAGCTTATCATTAATAGAAGTGAGTAGGTTCACAACTACCTCCAACAATTCCGTTATAGATTTTCCTTGTTGACCATTATCCATTGTTTTTTGCATTTTTTGATTCAATTTCATAGCGATTATCACCGTAAAAATTGCATTTATCACAGTGACACATAATAATAAAATAATGATTAGTAATGATGAATTCATTTATTTCTGCATCTATATACATTTTGAATATCAACAACTTACCAATACAAAAATCATCTACCTTTCAGCAGATTTTCCTATCATCCTCATTAGAGAAAGATAATCTATCTATAAACGCCTACTGATAAAATGCAATTTTCCATAATTGGCAGTTCATATCTGCTAAAGAAGAACAAGTTGACAAGATTGCAAGGATAGAACCTCATACCTTTTTCATCCTATCTGGCAACGCATCTCGCCAACTCGTTTCTCCGGCTATCTTTCAACTCTCAGTCCCCTATAGTTTCCAAAGCGAATCCTTGAGTGCCCAGAAGAAAACCGCTTCTTGAACTTGTGTTGCAGCAGCATGACCATTGCCACAGAAATTAACCATGTTGGCATAGCTATTGACTGCATCATTCAACAACTGTCGTTTCTCGTTATCGGTAATTCTTATAACCTCGATTGCTGCTAATGTTCCACCGCAATCGCCGATGCTGTTAAATTTGTCAATAAAGTCTGCCAAGCTCTCGATGACTTTTTGCCTTGCTTGGCCAACATTACCATAGGTTACGTTATCAGCAGCATCACATCCTAAATAATATGCATACGTACACATAGGAGCATTACCAGCGGCTGCATACAGACAAGATCCCTCTGCAGTGATGTTTTTGGGGTTGGCTACAGGCAGGTCAATAGTGATGTTTCCAACCTGCTGCTCGCTAAACACCTCAAGCAAGCGTTTGGAATAAACAGCGAATTTATAAGGCGTTGGAAAAAGCAATTCAAGGTACTTGCTTCCCATTCCGCTAAATGAAATTTTATGAGGTAGATTTGTTACTCCATTCTTCTGCAACCACTTTACAGCATAACGCAGAATAGCAGCGTAATGCAGAAAGAGAATTTTACGACAAATGTTGTCCGCCGGTATGCGAAGAGAATTGGCAAAATTATGTAGCGAATCCTTCAACAGTACACCAACAAATTCCTTGGGATTGTCTATCGTAATATCAGCTATATTCTTTGTGTCGCCGCCAATCTCCAATTGCGCATTTGCCAAATTCCCTCTAGCAAAATTTGTAAAATTATTACTCGTAATTCCTGCTCCTGTTCCTCCAGAATCGACATTCTCATAGCATTTACCCCAAAGATCATCGCCTGCGAATTTAATAGAGTTATACAAAGATATCACTCTGTTATTATAATTCTTGTAATACTGCAAGTCTGTAGTACCACCACCTATATCGATATTAAGCATACCATTTGCCATACCAGCACCCCCAACTATTGCCGTACGGCACGGAGCCAACGATTCGGTTACGTCAAACAAATTGGCATTTTGCACATTAAATACATCCTTGTATTTCTGCTCCCAGATAGCTTTGAGAGCAATGAAATTTATCATGGCGGCAGGATAGGATAATGCCACTCTTGGAGGGTTAGCATGGTTAGCATCAGTTTGCATCGCCCAATGATTTTTAATCATCATGAGAATTTCCTCGCAGAAACACAATACACGTCCCATCACATGGGCATTACCTGGTTGTGTATCAAAATCCCATTTCAGCTTTGCATTGTAAGTGATATTTCTGGGTATAGTATATTCCTTTGAGTATTTAAATCCAATCGATGCATCTTCAAATACTTTCGATCTAACTCCTAAATTGCCATGTTCGGATACTACAGTTCTGATGGGAAACTCATAGTCCCTTACACAATGATCCGGGAAGAATGTTCGTGCGAGAGCTGTCTTTATAGAATCATTTCCTGTTTTTCCTTCATTCGACAAATACTCCACATGCCACTTGTAATCCCCATTATTAAAGCTCACTGCAGTAACGCCATCTTTGGTGTATGCAATGTGGGTGTTGGTCGTACCAAAGTCCACACCGTATGTGTATGTGGTCATACCATTAGCAACCGGACTGATGAAATCAGGCAACAGCACTCCCTTATTGCCCCCCCAGATAACCCGTATATAATCAAACTGGTTAGGATTGGAAATGGTATACACTTTTAGTCTTATAGCATTGTCGTTAACCAGATCTGTTGGTTGGATAGCTATCGCATTTGTAGTACCACATTTATACAAATTCAATTCGGCAGCAAGATTACCAACCTCTTCCCCTTGGACTACATGATAACGACCCGCATTAGCATAGAAAGGAGCTATACCTACAGTATATCCATGATCCATGGTTGGGAATTCCTTTATGTCGCCATAGGCATATTCCCTCTTTATTTCAATGTGATTATTTATCGTACCAGCTGTATTACGCACGGGAATATTGAGTGAGACTGTTACCTTACGATTGATATCATCCACTGTCAGCGTGAGCATTTGCATGACTTCCGCAACCGTGTAATATTTGAACAACATTGGTTTCAATGGTAACATGCAACCTTCTGTCTCATTGTTGATGTTGATGACGCCTTTCCACCGATTGGCATTGATCGCATAAGGAACTTTGATAAGACAATCCTCCAAAAGGTTAATGGGAGTGAGATAGCTGTGTCTCAAATTACAGTTGGGTAATGGACGTGGAGTCGTATCATCATTCGCCCCCTCAACCTCAACAAAACCATGTCCCCATCCGGGATAAGTCACATTATCGTAGTAACAAAGCGGCTGCGGGTTACTTACGAGCAGCAGTGGCGTTTTGATTTGATTAAACGGTTGTTGTTGGGAAGCCAAAAACATCCCAGAATCAAAATTCTGTTGATTTTTGGCAAAAAGATACAAGGGTGTTCCCACAGCGTTATTTATCATAACACTGTTTCCTTGCCATTGGACAGGTGGATAATTTGTAGCCAGCGTTGCAATAGGCCATTGTCCGCCAAAGTTAACCATACGATATTGGGGATCAAAAGGCTTACATCTATTGATATATCCAACCAAATCGGAAACATTGTTAGCAGTAGCATAAGCATCGGCAAATTTGTACATAAATTCACGAAAGTTAGGTGTACGGTCTTGCAGCATTCTCACCGGGTTGGGATTGTTCCAATTAGGGCTGGTATATACGATTGTGAATGGCGATGTACCACCGATGATTCTTCCGTTTTTTTTAATCAAATAGATATCCGTTACTGAAGGCATGAATTTATTCAACTGTGTGGATAATGCATCATGCAATATAGTATTATTGGTCAACGTGGCAAGCTGTGCTGGTTTATTCCATTTCACAAAGGTTATAGCTGGATCGTAGTTGAAAATGTCTTCCAACAGATCCAAGCAATCAGATACGTATTTAGCATATACCGAATTTGTATGTGTCGGATTGATTATGCTTTGAAAAGCAGTCCGAAAAAACAAGATTCGGGCAAACATGCTCGGTATGGACGTTGCCGCCTTGTTGGCAGAAGCCATATTCTGCATCAAAGGATCGGTCAAACCATTCAAATCACCCAACTGCATGAGTGAGGTTTGTTGCCCCCCCCTTGGTGAATTAGCGATTGCACGCTGTACGATGTTTAATATATGTGGTGTAGGCATAATTATATCAGTTTTTGTTTTCTTAATTCATTATCAATTTCATCCATTGTATGCTTTGATCCTCTCCAGAAAAGATACTCAGGACGATCCACAATCGCACCTTGCGCTGCAGGGGTATCCTGATTATACTGATCAGTCAATGGCTTTGTGAAATGCTCATCTTTAATCTCCCAGCTTCCTATTCCCCAAAAACCACCAGCTTTATGTAATTCACAGAACTTCCACACATTCTTATAGTCGTTTGTGTCATTAAACAGCGTCAGTGGCCTATGACTATTTGCATTGGCAAGCTCCTTTATCCACGTATCAAATTCTATGATGAATTTACTTATCAAATCGCGATAACCCCTACAATTTGGATCGCCGATAGCCTTACAGCCTCTTGCTGCAATTCCATTCAACCAAATGTCTTTGGGATTGCTTTTACCATTCAACAGATAATTCTTGCAGAAAGTGGAAAAAAGCTTAAACCGAGCCATTGGATGAATAAAGCGATCGTAACTTTCAGCCCTGTAGAACGAATCTTTCGTTAGTCCATTGTCATTCCAATCAGCCAACCCCACCTCAAATCCGCCGTTATTCGCCTGAGTGATAAAGTCGAGCACACACATGGCACCAGCCAACTCCACATAATGGGCATCATTCTTCTGCCCAGCCTGACCATCCACATTGGCAAAGGTGTTTTTAGGTTCATCGCCCACATAGTAGAAGCAATTTGCCTGATTGTATATTCCACCGTTACTGTATGCACTGATAGCAGCTTTCACTTTGGCAATGAAGGTGTTGGAATCAATCGCACTTTTGTTACTCCCATCAGGAGGTGCCACGTTGAAATAAGGCATCAGTGCGATGACCGCCTTACGAGCTGCCTGTGTATTCGGATGTCCATCGAAATAGTCAAGCAACATGGGAATCCCAGACGCTCCCGTTCCGCCAAAAAGAGAGCCGATAATCACAATTCTATCATTGGGCTGAATTAATGCACTCACAGCCAACTGCAATTCCGACGATTGCTCCAAATGTTTGGTAACAATACATCCCAAACTGGGACACCCTCTAAAACCTTTATGCAAATTCATGTGCAATTCGGCTTTTGGATTATCATCGCTTGTTCCTGGATTTTTTTCATCACTCGTATCATAAAGAGAATCAAGCAGTTCCTTTGTCTCAAGATTATTATTTCCGAGCCCTAAACTGCCATAGCCAATATATTGGGCAAAGGTCTGATTGGTTGCATCAGGCGAAAGATGCAAGTCAAATGTGGCTTGCCCATTCAACGATTCCCTTTGTGCGGCATCGCACTTATCGCGCAACATCATCAAAGGATTGCAGAAGAACTGCTCCTGATCTGTATCGGTGGACCGGTAAGCTCCCTTGTGGAGAGCATGATAGGTTTTCATCAACTCAACCGTCCTCTCCTTGTCTCCATTGGTAGTATCGTAGTCAATCACATTGGCCACAATCTCATTGCCGACTGAAGTGCCCTTGCATCCAGATGCCAGCAACATGGTGAGTGCCCGGAGCACTCTGACACCCGACCCACCAACTGCGAAAATATAAGTACTCATAACGTTTTTTATTTTATTGGTATGTTTTGTGCATATTTGTTTCTCAAGCCTCTCCTCACCGGACGTATAAACGACAGGCCAACATAGAGAAGCAACGTCCCCAATGTGCTGACCACACAAAGCTGGAGAACCGGTGACACATGAAACACTCCTGACCTGAAATGCTTCAAGTGGTCTTTTCTGCATTTGTCAAGTTCTTTATATTGGGCACTTTCCCTGTCCACTCCCCTTGTTTTCTTGTCAAACTGTTCTTTCAGCACTTTTTGCAGCCCATATTTACTCCCAGGAGCAATACCGGTGTTTATGTCCGTGAGAACAAATGTCAAAACACCCGCGATTATGCCCACAATCATCCATGTTGACAGCCTACTCAGTTTGAAACTTAAATTTCCAATGAGCAAATAAAAGACAATCAGCCCCAGTGCCATCATGCCTAAGGCTATCAATCCAGCCTCTAAATAACCGTTACCAGCCCATGTCCCGTTCTTAAAGTAAGTGGAAAACACGCCAAGTACATCAGCATAGTAAATAATGCAACAAAATAATCCGTTCATAATTCTTTGATTTTTAGTTTTTTATTCATTTATATTCTCAATCTTCACTATTTGTATTGATTTCAAACGTATTCTCATAAAGAACAACCGCCCCCTTCATACCTGTCACACCTTCTTTCAAACCCTCCACCAAATACTTGAAGTTAAACGTTTTACCATTAAATTCAAGATCGGACAACTTTTCGTCCTTATCGTTATAGCAGGTACATTCCTCAACCCAACTTGGAGTAGAGTTAAGAATCCGTATATCAATCTTATACCTTTCGTCCTGCTCTACTTCCAGCTTGAACGAAATCATTCTACCGTTCTGAACATTCCAGTTATCGACGTTCTTGCCATTGATTTTCAGAGTTGCATTCTTCTTGAGAAACTTCTCGTCCCTGGCAAAATAAGGGAGTCCTTCAACTATAATATCAATGTTCATGTCAGCCTCACCGTCATCGTCAAAATCATCAGAAGTTATCTCCGTATGGTTCATAAAAATTTTCGAGGCATCAACACCGCCGAAATGAACTTTCTCTTTCGCTTTAAACAAATTAAGGCCTTCAGCTTCTTTTTCAGCTAGTTCGCTCACTTTCCGACGGTCTCCCAATACAACCACATAGAACGGACGGTTCTCAATATGCTTGGGGTCAGTGTCATTATTATAATACCAATATTTTCCATCAAAGCCGCTGAGGAATTGATAAACAGATACGGCCATACCTTGCACTCCCACAAACTTAGACGCAATACGCTGCTGCAACGCGGCAGCAGAAATGATACTGAAATTCCTTTCAGGTCTCGTGCTGTTTATTTCCTCATTAGTACCACTCGGAATGCCATCGGTAATCAAGAAGCTGATTACGCTCTCATTCACATTCGATTTGTAATCATCAATCATTCTACCTATAATCTTATCCAGTTGATAAGAATCATCATAATTCCTCAACTTCTTCATCGTGAGGTCAGCCACCAACGAGTCGAGCGCATAACCCACATAATCGTGCCCTTTATCCACATAATATCCCTGTATGTCATCATCCTCACTGCCAAAATATTGCTGTATGCCTGATAACACTTCTATCACCGCTGCGGACTTGGGGCTATTGTAATAGCCTTCCATGCTCGATGAATTATCTACATACACACTCACCTTTACTTTCTTAGAAACAGCAGGGGCTACCGCCCAAGGATTGATCCTTCCGACCGTATCCGCCCCTTCTTCTGCACACAGTTCCCAATACACATCCGTCTCATCGTAACCTTGGCCTTTGAAATAAGTCTCAAGGTTTTTCCGATCTGTTTCATCCATGCTTACCCAATCTTTGGCAAATACATCCTTAACCGGATTTTTACAGCTGGTTACCCCCAGCATTGCAGCGCACATTATTACCACAAATATAGAAAAAGGTCTTGTCATAATAATATAAATTTTGTCATTACAAATCTAATTGAATGAAGACACCATAGGCTTGCTGTTTAGCCCGTTCGATTCAAACCCCACCCGATGCATGTCGATAAGAAGTTTTTTTCTATTTCCAACAAGTTTCTTTACAAGTTCGACACCTACGATTCTATCTATATCGCTCAAATTCTCAATGGTGTACTTTTCCTCATCATAAACATCTTTAAACAGCCCTGGATAGGTAAGCGTTATGTCCACTTCACGAAGCAACTGCTCTGTAAGAATAAACGCACGTGTTATCTTTATTGTACTCACTTCCGAATTTTCAAATAACTTTGCAATCTCGGGTTGCTGTACGTATAGAAACATTCGAGCCAATCCATGAATCCAACTGTTAGAATCAAGAGCACTCTCAAACAATTTCTTAACTTTCGCCTTAACCTTGTCAAAATCATTATCCTCATTTTCCAAAATTTCATTGAATTCTTTTTTAAACTGTTCTAATGTGTATCCATCGTTTTGTGGAACAAACTGCATGAACTTTTCAGCTATATCACTCGATTCATCTCCACACGTGCTTTCTATTGACTCGCAAATATTTTCATTAAATGTGGCAGAAACCATTTCCATGCATTCTTTGCTAATGTCTCTTATTCTCTGCTCTTTTTGTTCACATTCTTCCTTTAATTTTCCAACATCTTCACGATGAGCCGTTTTTTCACTTTCCAAACTTGTTTGGGCTTCTTCCAAGCGGTTTTGGACTTCATTAATTGCAACTTTTGCCTTCTCCGCGAAGTTTTCAAATGCAGATACTACATTTTTATCTTCCGAAGTAAGATGCTTACCAAACATCGCTTGATAAGCACTTGAGATTTTCTCAAGTACTTTACTACGGTCTTCCTCCGCTTGTTGACGTTTTTCTTCAGTCTCCTCAATCTGAGTCTTTTGAGACTCTATTTCACCTTGTATTGCACTCACTTTCTTGACAAGTTCCTCTATCAATTGGTTTAGAGAGTCTGACAAATCTTCGGCATTTGAACATTCTTTAATATTACCTATCATTTCATCTGTTACAATTTTCCTTGCCCCTTCAAGTTTTTCATTACCAATCCCCTTAATTATGCTTTCAATAACAGCATTTCTGATCGCCTCCTCAAGTTTATCAACATCTTCCGTTTGGTAAGTTTTCTTCAAACCATTAACAAATGAAAGATACTGTTCAACCTCACCAGATGTCTTATTATCCTCTTTTTCTACGTTTTCGATTGGTTCTTGCTTACCATCCTCATTGGGCGTCTTCTCTTCTTGCGGCTTGTTTTCTTCTAATACTACGGATACAGCATCCTTATTTAAATCCGCTTTAAGTGATTCTATATCTCTATAATTTGTTCCAAGTTGTTTATTTATAAAATCGATATACTCACTACTCTTTATAAACACATAATCGCTATAGGCAACCGTATCATCAACATTTGTCCCCCATTGTTTTTTCAAGAAACTCTTAACATATTCAGCTAAAGCTTTTTTTTGATATCCTGTAGGAGACTCTATCACCTTTTTAAAATCTTCATATGTAGGTAGGACTAATTGTCGTATCAGTTCTTTAACTTTTTTCTCATCAATATATTGAGTTTCAATTTTTATACCGAATTTTATTAATCGATCTTTTATATCCTGATCTAATTTTATAGTTACTTTTTTCTGCTCTTTTGAATTTAAAGTAAAAACACGAGCATTTTCCGCAACATCAGTATTATTCTTTTTCACGCTGTCTTCTGATTCTCCAGAAAGGTTGATGTCTAAATCCTCTGCATTTTCGGACTTTCCAGACTCATCCTCTGAAGTTACATTTCCATTTTCAACTTCTTCCGAATTGCCCTCCGTTCCGCCAACATCTTCCGGTTTAGCTGAATCTTTCTTAACTTTTGCATCTTTGCCGGATTGATTTTTCGATAGAATTTTCAAATCTATTAAAAGACCTACTATTATCCCTATACATATTATATTAATAAATAAAAGTCCAGCCGTATGTTTATCAGGGAAGAAAAATAAAAATTTCTCATTCCTTAAGCCACTTACCGATGAAATACTATCATTCCCAGCAACTTGAGGGTTATCAGGCAAGACATTGGGTTGTTCCTGTCTCTTGACGATTTTGAAGGTTTCAGCCCCCCACATAACTTCTACAGTATCCCTTACCGTAATGACATGACTAAAAGGATTAGTAAATTTACCGTTTTCCCCAAGATCAAATTTACAACCATTTACAAATACAGAAACGTTGGCAACAAGCCTATTTACTCTTGAGATTTTGGTAATAGCATCAAGCTTCTTTACATAGAAAATACTATCTACTATTCTCTTAATACTGTCCCTCCTCTCTGCTGATGCTGAAATGACAACAATTGTACTGTCATTGACAATTTGGATTTCATCTGCCGATGAAAAGGTCGGCAGCATAAATAGGATTGCTACCAATCCAACTTTTATAAATTCAATCATATTTTTCATAAATTTCACCTATATAAAATGGGCCACATACTTCTTTTATTTAATTCACTATTCACGTCAATATGAGATGGAGCTAAACTGTCTGTAAATGCACCGTCAATAAACAATCGCATCCGATTATCTCTGTCAACCTCAATTTTAATATGAGATGCCGTTGCCCCACCTAAATTTCTCCATTGAGACATGACTGTGATATATTCATGATTTTCGTTTATCCAATCATCCAGTGTGTTTTGAGAGTACGATTGCACTAATATCAAAGGACGATCGTTGCCCTGACATCCCGAAATGTCGCACACCACCTCCTCTGTTACATATTGGTTGACAATCATACCCTCTACCATTTGGGATGCGGTAGGTTTGGTTATTCTTGGATTCAATATTTCTGCATACTTCAAATCACCCATACTATCATAGTAAAGGATACCATAATTCGCCATGATATTGTTATACTTAATTTTCAAATTATTTTGTAGCGCATATGCCATTGCTCCCTCTGCAACCACATCTTTGGACTTATCTTCTTCCATTATGGTTGACATATCAACCAATCTGAAAATTGGGTTTCTCTTCACCAAAGACTGAAGGTATTCGCTCAATTGCTTTTGTATGAAAGAAAGTTTGGATGCTCTACCAGATATAATTATGGTGTCAACGCGAAGATTATCTGCTACTGATCCAATCCTATAAAAATCAAAAAAGTTATTCAACGTGCCCGATGTGCAAGATTTGATATAATCAATGAAACGCTGATCTTTGGTTATTTCACCCACAGGAATTTTAATATCTTGCCTTATACCAATATTCGCAAAATCTCCGTTCCGTAATATCAAACTTTCGTCATCCTTATATAAAATGGGTTTAAACTTGTTTTTTATCATTTCTTTCAGCTTACGCGCTGCAACAAGACGATCTGTATTAGTAATTTCCACGGGGTCACTTATTCTTTTCAGATTGTTTATCCCTTCCAAGGATTCGGCTTTATCAGAGATAATCTTAGCCAACAAACCGTCAAGATAATTGCCAGCCTTTGCTATGCCCATACGGCCTTTCACTTCAATTTCAGACCCTTCCATTCTAATAAGATATGTCAAATCCAGTGTTCCAGCCCCCATATCATAGACAAGCGCCTTTTCTTCATTCCTCAGTCTTACCAAATCCTCATCCGTCCTGCCTATACTCCTATTGATAGAAGCCCAATTTCTGAAATAATAGCAGGCTACAGCATCAGACTCGCTGATAAATTTAAGATTACGAATGTTGTATTCCTTAAAACTTTCACTTATGATGCCACGTAGTTGCAAAAAATGATTTGGAGAAAACGTATTGGGAACAGTCAGCACAATATTGTTCAACATTCTCGGATTACTGATATCACCTTTTATATAATAGAGAAACAGTTCCTTATACACTTCGTACATGATATTGCTAACCTTGCACAGTTCTGATGGAATGATTCTTCCTTCCTCATCTTGACTAAAAAGAGGTTGCTCAATAACCTGCCCCTCACTTCTGTAACTATATGTATAACCACTATATTGAGTTATATTAGGTATATAGTCATATCCCATAAGCATCTTCATGCATGGTAAGATAAAATTTATATTTTGGTCTTCCACCTCTTTGGTAGGCGACAGTGTAATGGCCAAAGATTTGTAATCAGGCAATTCGTTCTCATCATCATAATCACAGATAAGAGATGATTGGTCATCTGGTGTTGTTCTATTGTTTCTGTAAATCACACTAGATGACAGATACTGAGTATCTTCCTCGTATGAGTCTGTTTTTACTCTAAACAATCTCAATTTTTTATCACGCAATTTCAGCATAGAATCCGCAAACCGAGCAACAATGGCAGAAGTACCATAATCAATGGCAAGCCATTTACTGCCGGGACGTTGGTATAATCGTTTAACAACAGTAAAACTGAATTCCTTCTTCAAATCATCTGGCAAATTGTTCAAGTCCAAAATTTCCGCACAGTCCCAATACGCAAATGATATTTTAAATGCCATCTCTGTATTAAAATCTTTGTCGCTTCCATTTAGAGTATACATCTCCATAATGTCGCTTTGGCGGAACGAAACACCACAACTTTTACTTTCCCCAGATTGTAACAATTCATTATTAGGATAATGTAGACCAAATACCTCATCTATTTTCATTCCATATCTAAACAAAGCCTTGATCCTCGGAGACAGTTCCGGCATACATTTGATGTTTTTCACTACTACTCCCATACCATCCAATCCGTCCTTGCTGCCATTCAATATATTAAAAGAAAGACACGGCATATACAAGTCTTGTTCGTTAGAAAACACCAACTGGAAGGCATCATGCACTTCCTCACCATTTTCCACATAGACGTCCTTGCCACCACATCTAAGTGCAACAAGCATTTGTGGTTGCGTTTCGTTCCTCCTTACGGTAAATTCTTTTTTAGCTTTACCAATTTCCATGCCATTAACATCATCACATACACCTGTAATCCCATACACATTTTCCATACCAATCGGATTGCCTATGCCAGGGTAATTAGCCTTGATGTCATATTCTATCTGCTCACCAGATTCTAATGGTCCAAAATCGATATAACCATCTTCATCGCCAGCATCCAAATAAACATTCCCGTCTATTTGATTATTTTCCATATCAAGAACCTGAAGACGAAGTTTTCCACTTATATTCGGACAATAGTTTAGAGTAGCTGGATTTTCTATTTTTACAACACCGATTTTTTCATCTTTTAGGTCAGAATTAAATACCTGTTCAGGAGGATTCAATTCGATAGTCACAGAAGGTTTGTTTGTCTTCTTGCCCAATTTAACATTAAAGCAGACAGGAATGCGATCTATCTCACTTTTTGTACAGTCCTCCAAAACGATTGAGAAAAAAATAGGGTATACATTATCGTTTTCAGACTGTTTGTGCAGGCAATCTGAAATGGCTAATGGATTTACAGTAATATGAAAGAATGTGTGCAGTGAGTCCAAAACTACTTCTTTCTTCTCTCCGTATCCCCATTCTTCATCTTTAAGCGATATGGACAATAGCCTACCCTTATCATCAATTTTAAAATCTTCGGCTTTCAGTCTGTCAAGATAAAGTATGACTTTCTTTTGTATGTCCAAACTGAATTTGCTGAAGAATCTATCCCTCTTCGGTTCTTCTATTTGTATTTCCCATCTGCCAACATTGGATTTTGCACTTTTGGAACCCAAGTCAACAAATATTTCATTTAAAACTATAGTTGTATCTAGCATGATCTGTGGTTATTTATCTACTAATTTTATAGTTATTTTATTGTTTTCAGGTCGATAAACCGACTTTTGCCTTATTATTTTAGCGACTATCAAAATTACTACTGCCACAATCAAGAGCACCAGAATCATCGTCCAAACCACTTCGGCTACATCAGCCTGATCTGTAAACAGCCACAATTCATCCGGTAGAGGAATGATGCTGAATATTTTTACATTATCCTCAAGCGAAATTGAATATGTATTCTTCAAACGGGAGAATTTGGCGTTGTCTGCGCTTAAAACCGCTGCATTATAAATGCTGTCAATCTGCAACAACACAGCCGAAACCTCCACTTGCACAGAATCTTGGAATAAATCTTTGTCCAACTCAATTTCAACGTGATTAGAGTTAAAAGTTTCCTCACTACCATCCTTAGGCATCATTCTCTCCTCATAATCTTTATATTGACCGCTGGATAATCCTGTTTCATAGCTTTCACCATTTTTGTCTTTATACACAATTTGGAACTGACGGATTAAATAATCCTGTGAACTTTCAGTAAACTCAAATTGCATCCGGAATCCTCCTTTCACTCTTTTCACACCCAAGTCTTTGGGGTAACTCACACCCGATTCAACAGAAATTCGAATATTAGGAATAACTTCATACAAAATAGCCTGCAAATTGTTAACTTCGCTTTCTACATAAACGGAACCTAAATGTTTTAGTACAAAACTATTATTGAATTTCTGCACGACCTCGCTAAATGCTCGCCGTCTGCCTTCGCTTGTAGGAAATTTCTTCAATTCCTTTTGCACATCATCGTTACCATTATACATATCATCCGTAATCTGAAGCAAATAAATTCGCTCGGACAATGCCTTACAGTCATTTCGACCAAGACTCTTTACTATATACGCCTTTGCCACAGACTGCAGGGAATATGGAGAGCCATTAGCCGAAAGGTATTCCAATCCCTGAACACCTATCATATATTGCCATTCGCTATAAGTAAACCTGAAGGTGTTGTTCGTTCCTTCATATTTTTTCCACGCCATTTTCCTACCCTTCCTGTCAGTTACAATACGAGCCAGCCTATCGTTGTTTTCCTCATTTGCATTGATGCCATAATTCACCATCGAATAACAATCTTCCGCCCCCAAAATGATATCGTTTTCGTCAAGTACTTTCTTGACTGATGTTAAAACCTTATCTTTATTCTTTATGCCATCTTTGCACGATTCTGTAGGGAAAGCATTGTCAAACGCCATGATAAGATGTTTTTTATACAAATTCTGTGCAATAATGCTATTCCAACACAATATTAAAATCGTGAGTAGCATGCTTCTTCTATAAATACTTTTTCTTTTCATATATTTTTCAGCATTCTATTTCATTTTTCCACTTTCATCAAAAACCCGCTCGGCACATACGCCGTTGCTATCAAGCAAATCCCTTCCAACTCCACCACCACCCGTTGCTGCCCAGACACCCTTGCTACACGGCCTGTCACTCCTTTGAAATCACCATCTGTCACCCGTACTATATCACCACTTTTATAATGACACTGCTCGGGTTCTACAAGACGGACGTGCTCGTTGTCCACACTCGTTACGTTTATGAAATTCATCATGTCATTGTAACCCACCGTAAGAGGAGGATTTTTACCATATTCATCTTGTTTAAAGTGATTCAAATAAAAATTAATGAAAGAGTGGTGAGATGGTTTTTTAACAACAGAAGTTA
>JAHLFB010000209.1 GCA_018884025.1 Candidatus Phocaeicola faecipullorum | reverse complement strand
AATGATTGATTTGCTTTTATTTTGAAAGAATTATGGCTGAAATTTTTGCAAAAGTTATTTTTAATATATATTTGTGGAAACGTATTATTGATTATTTTCTCTCTCTTAAATTTAATCCTTCAGTTGGGAGGCGTTCTCTGTGATTGAGGGCGTCTCTTATTTTTTGTTTCCTTTATAAAATCTTGTTAACCGATAATTCCTATTTAATGTAAAAATACTAACTTTGCCGACACTTTGTAAATCAATATAAAGCGAATGATTTCAGTAGAAGGATTAAAAGTAGAGTTTGGAGTTACTCCTCTGTTTGAGGATGTGTCCTATGTTATCAATAAGAAAGACCGTATTGCATTGGTCGGAAAAAACGGAGCCGGAAAATCCACCATGCTTAAGATTTTGGCCGGACTTCAAATGCCAACGGAAGGTGTAGTGGCTGTACAGCGTGGAGTAACTATTGGTTATTTGCCTCAAGTAATGATTTTGAGTGATACACGCACTGTAATGGCTGAGGCGGAAATGGCTTTTGAACACATTTTTGAATTGCAAGATAGTATATCCAGAATGAATCAGGAACTGGCTGACAGGACTGATTATGATTCAGAAAGTTATCACGAACTCATCGAACGTTTCACTCATGAGAATGAGAGATTTATGATGATGGGAGGAACCAATTATAAGGCTGAAATAGAGCGTACGCTTACAGGACTTGGATTTGACAGAAGTGATTTTGACAGACCAACTTCTGAATTCAGCGGAGGCTGGAGAATGCGTATTGAATTGGCTAAACTCCTGTTACGTCGTCCGGATGTCCTTCTGCTTGACGAGCCAACCAATCATCTCGATATAGAAAGTATCCAGTGGCTTGAAAATTTCCTGAAGATGAGTCCTGGAGCTGTTGTACTTGTCAGTCACGACCGTGCTTTTATAAATAACGTTACGAACAGAACTATAGAAATATCATGCGGACATATATATGATTATAAGGTTCCGTATGATGAGTTTGTGGTATTGCGCAAGGAACGTCGCGAACAGCAACTTCGTGCATACGAAAACCAGCAGAAGGAAATAAAGGACACTGAAGATTTTATAGAGCGTTTCAGATACAAGGCCACAAAGGCAGTTCAGGTTCAGAGCCGTATAAAGCAATTGGAAAAGATTGTTCCAATTGAAATAGATGATGAGGATACATCATCGTTGAGACTCAAGTTTCCGCCTGCCATGCGTTCCGGCAACTATCCTGTGATATGTGAGAATGTAAAGAAAGCGTATGGCGATCATGTGGTATTTCACGATGTTACACTTACAATAAACAGAGGTGAGAAAGTAGCCTTTGTAGGAAAAAACGGTGAAGGTAAATCAACGCTTGTGAAGTGTATAATGGACCAGATACCCTATGAGGGAAAACTGGTGATAGGACATAACGTGCAGATAGGTTATTTTGCACAAAATCAGGCACAGTTGCTCGATGAAAATCTTACAGTATTCGATACCATAGACAGAGTAGCAAAGGGAGACATGCGTCTGAAGATACGTGATATCCTTGGAGCTTTTATGTTTGGTGGAGAGGCTTCTGATAAAAAAGTAAAAGTCCTTTCAGGAGGAGAACGCAGCCGTTTGGCCATGATAAAACTTTTGCTGGAACCCGTAAACTTCCTTATTCTTGACGAGCCGACAAATCATCTGGACATGCGTTCCAAGGATGTATTGAAAGAAGCTATCAAGGAGTTTGACGGAACAGTAATCGTAGTGTCACACGACCGTGAGTTTCTTGACGGCCTTGTAACCAAGGTTTATGAGTTTGGCGGAGGTGTAGTGAAAGAGCATATCGGAGGCATATACGATTTCCTGCAGAAAAAGAAAATGGAAAGTCTTAATGAACTTCATCTTTCCCAGTCGCCATCAGTCTCATCGCAAAAGAAAGAGGTTCAGCAACCGGTACAGTCGGAGAACAAGCTTTCATATGAGGCTCAGAAGGAGATAAACAAAAAAATAAGAAAACTGGAGAAACAATCTGCCGAATGTGAAGAAAGAATATCAAAGATAGAATCACAAGTGGCAGAACTGGAAGAAAGAATGGCCACTCCTGAAGGTGCATCTGATATGAAACTGTATGAGCAGCATCAGGATTTGAAGAAACAGATTTCACAGATAGAAGAGGAGTGGGAGACTGTACTCATGGAAATTGATGAACTTAAGTTTAGTTCTTAAGTCCCTAAGTTTTTAAGTTGGTTAAAACTCATAAACTCACAAACTAAAAAACTTATAAACTCACAAACTAAATATTTATTTATGAAAACTAAACATTGTATTGCTTTTGCAGCATTGGCTGTAGCCGCACTGTCCGGATGTGCAGGCCAGAAAGAAGCTAAGGTTGGAACAGGAATAAATCTTGCCAATCTTGACACTACAGCAGTTCCCGGAAACGATTTCTTCCGTTTTGCATGTGGAGGTTTTAATGATTCACACCCTCTTACAGCAGAGTATTCACGATATGGCTCGTTCGAGATGCTTATGGAAGAAAACCAGAAACAGCTGAAAGAAATGATTGAAGGTTTTGCCGGAAAAGAAAATCCTGCCGGAAGTCAGGGACAGAAGATAGGCGATCTTTATTCTTTGGCTATGGATAGCGTAAAACTGAATTCTGACGGTATAGCTCCTATTAAGCCTATGCTTGATAAGATTTCCGCTATATCAGACAAGAACCAGATTATGCAGATTAAGGCAGAATTGTTCAACAATGGTATAGGAACATATTTCAGCAATTATGTTTACGGCGATCCGAAGAACAGTACTCTTAATATCTTCCAGATTGCCCAGGGTGGTATAAACCTTGGTGAAAAGGAATATTATCTTGATACAGACGAGAATACTACCGCAATACGTGAACAGTACAAGCAGTATATAGTTAAATTGTTTACATTGGCAGGTTTCTCTGAAGATGAGGCTAAACAGAAGATGGCAGACGTAATGGAAGTGGAAACTGCTATTGCAAAGGCATCTTACAGCGCTGTTGAACGTCGTAATCCGGAGGCTAATTATCACAAGATGTCATACGATGAACTCAAAAAGACTTTCTCCGGCATTGATTGGGATGCTTACTTAACAGCTTTGGGAGTATCTGGTGTGACAGAATTGAATGTTGAACAGATTGAGCCTATCAAAGAGGTTGAAAACCTTATCAATACTTTACCGCTTTCACGCCACATCTCTTATTTACAGTATAACCTTATTGATGCTGCGGCAAACTATTTGAGTGATGATTTCGTTGCGGCAAGATTTGATTTCTACGGAAAAGTTTTGTCAGGACGTCAGGCAAACCAGCCACGCTGGAAACGTGCTGTTAATGCAGTAAACGGCATGCTTGGAGAGGTTGTAGGACAGATGTATGTAGAGAAATACTTCCCTGCAGCTGCCAAGGAACGTATGGTGGCATTGGTTAAGAATCTTCAGGAAGCTCTCGGCGAGCGTATTCAGGCTCAGGAATGGATGAGCGACAGCACTAAAGTGAGAGCTATGGAGAAACTTTCTGCATTCCATGTAAAAGTCGGCTATCCTGACAAATGGAAAGATTATTCAAGTCTGAATATAGAGAAAGATTCATATTGGGCAAATGTATGTCGTACTGCCCAGTGGGATACAAAAGATATGTTCAGCCGTATCGGTAAGCCAGTTGACAAGGATGAATGGCTGATGAGCCCTCAGACTGTAAATGCTTATTACAACCCTCAGACAAACGAAATCTGTTTCCCTGCCGCAATACTGCAATATCCGTTCTTCGATATGAATGCTGACGATGCATTCAACTATGGTGCTATCGGTGTTGTAATAGGTCATGAAATGACACACGGATTTGATGACCAGGGACGTCAGTACGACAAGGACGGTAACTTGAAAGACTGGTGGGCAGAAGGTGACGGCGACCGTTTCAATGAACGTACAAAAGTAATGGTTGATTTCTTCAACAACATTGAAGTTCTTCCAGGACTTAAAGCTAACGGACAGTTGACTTTGGGCGAAAACATCGCTGACCACGGAGGTTTGAATGTTTCTTATCTTGCATTCAAGAACGCAACAAAGAACAATCCTCTTCCTGACGAAGACGGATTTACAGCCGACCAGCGTTTCTTCATTGCATACGCTGCTCTCTGGGCTGGAAATATCCGTGAGGAGGAAATCCGTTCACGTACTAAGTCAGACCCTCATTCACTTGGTGAATGGCGTGTAAACGGTGCTCTTCCACATGTTGACGCATGGTACGAAGCATTTGGTATCACAGAAAAAGATTCAATGTATCTTGCACCGGAAAACCGTTGTAGAGTTTGGTAATAGATTATACTTAACTTGATATAGAACATGACGCCCTGTAAACGGTCAAACTGTTTACAGGGCGTTTCTTTTATTCATATCCTGTTTGGATACTTTGTTATCAGCTGTTGGAAAAGTAGTTTTGTTTAGGCATATTCTATATATACAATTTATTTTTATGTAAATACAACTTATATTTTTATAAATACAAGTTATATATAGAAAAATACAAGTTGTATATATAGAAAACAGGTATATATTTTCGATTTTATATCCCAGCATTGTTAAAATAAAGCCGCTTGCAAGTCTTGTTCATAATAGACTGCAAACGGCTTTTATTAATGTATTGTTGTCAGAGATTTATTTTTTCCCGAAGTCTTCGTACAACATTAACAGATGTGATGCGCTCCAGCTGAAGTGTGGTGCCTGTAAGCATTCTCCTGTGTGCGTACCATAGTTCTCATGTATAGGCGATGTACCAGTCAGACCTTCACATCTGTCGAATACCTGCATAGTGTATTTGTCGGCCAGTTCGCCGTATCCATAGTTCCTTAATCCTTTTATGGCCTGATATGTCTGGTCCAGCCATATAGGTCCACGCCAGTATCCGTTAGGACTGCATTTAGGATTGTCGGCTGCAGCGGTTGGGAATGGTATGTATGTAGAGAATTTTGCTGTATCGGTCAATAACACAAGTGCTTTGTCCATTTGCTCCTGGCTTGCTATCCTTGTCCAGAAAGGCGTGTATCCTTCGCATGCAGCCTCCTGTACGAATTTTCCATCAGGAAGTTTTCTATCGCAGAAGAAGCCCATCTTATCGTTGAAGAAATAGCCGGCTACCTTATCACTGTAGTCAGGTCCGTCAAATTCATATCCTGTGATATCTGCGAATTTTCTGAGTAGTTTACACTCGTATGCAAGGTAAGCGTTCAAGTCCACACTTTCCTGGTCAAAACTCCATGCATCGTTTGCGTTCTTCAGCATTTTGCAGTTGTCAAATCTTATAGCGTTGTCCATACCGCTTTCCCATCCGGCAGCTTCAAGTGTTCCGTCTGTACATCCGAATTCACACATACCGTTCTTGTTATGGTCGCGTTTGTTGAACCACCATTTATAGTATGACAGCAACTGTGGATACATCTCTTTTACGAAAGCGGTATCTTTATTGAACTTTAGAATTTCATCGACAGCCCAGCATACCAATGGTGGCTTACTGTCTCTAGCATTGTTTTCGGCTGGATCTGTATATATACAGTCGATAATCATGCCGTCAGGCAGCTGATAGTCGAACATGGCACGGATATTGTTTTTTGCCAGTTCAGGCTCAATTCTTGCTAGTGCTGCCGAAAACCTCCAGCTGTCCCATGCCCAGAAACCTATGAAATAATTTACGGCATGACTTGGGATGACACCATCGTGCAGAAGTCCTTCGCGGTGTGTCCTCCAGTTTGAAATCAGCGTTACAACGGATTTTACCGCTACACGGTTGTACTCATGTTTCATATCTGTCCTTAAAACCTTGCTTAGATATCCTTCCCATCTGTCATTGTTCTTTTTTATGGAAGGTTCCGGATTGTTAAGCAATGAAATGGCTTTCTGCTCTCCGGACACGAGTTCGTTTTCCGACGCATAAAACGATATGGCTACATAAGTGTTTTTGCTATTATTGGTGGCTGTATAATTACTGTCATTGCAGATGACATCGAAGTCCTGCGGGAAAGTTATCTGTACAGTTTCACCGTTCGGATGACTTGCCGTAATTATATTATTGCTTTTTTTAAGAGTTATATCTTTGTTCCATCCTTTTCCGCTGACAGAGAATTCCTCTCCTGAATTGTTCTTTATATTTACGAGAGCTGTGTTTGCCGACGCGAAAACCATTCTTTGTTCCATTGAGCCGTATTCCGATTTTGCCGACATATATACTTCTCCCGGAAAGTATGATATGGAATCGGGTTGAAACTCTGCTCCGTCAATGTTGACAGAAACAGCCGACTGTGCGAACCATACCCTGTTGTCAATACTGAACGGACCGCAGAAACCGTTTATCCATTTGTCCTTCTGTGGGATGGTAAATCCCATCCACGAACCTGCATCAGTGAAGCATCCTACGCGTTTCATTCCATGTTCCGGAGTTACAGAGATGTCCAGGATACATGGATACTGGTATCTTTGACATGTGTTCTGCCTTGTACCTTCTTTCATGCTACAAGATGCGCCGGCAATACACAGACAAGCCAGTGTCAGTGTTTTTATGATTGATTTGTTCATATACTGAAAGTTGATTTAATGAATTCTAAAACCATTTTTTATGCGACAGCTCTACAACGTCTCTTCCAGACGGTATGTATTCTATTGTATAACTGTATGTCCTGTCTTCAGGAGTAATGGTATATTCGGGATGTACCTGGGCTCCCCATGTATTGTCTCCGCCTACTCCCATGTTGATATCGTCGATATTTATCCATACCATATCTTTCTTTTCAATACTTCCTCCGTGTCTCCTTTCTACGTTGAACGGGCGGTAAGCGATATCATCAATAGGGAAATTCCATGCGCTTATATTCAAAGGCTGTTCACCTTTGATAAGTATTCCTTCGCCTTTACTGTTACGGAATGCGCTCCATCTGACGTCGCATTTGTTTGCTGTCTCTTGGGCCCTTACGTAAGGGTGATACTGTTCCCAAACACTAGCCTGATATAAACCTATCATGGCACCGCTCTTACGGTCAATATAGTTTTCGTGAGGCCCTCTTCCCAGCCATGTCATCTGTTCATACTCGGCAGGTATTACCATTCTCATGCCGAAACGTGGAATTTCAGGAAGTTGTTTTGTACCTACGCTATAGCTCATTGTAACTCTGACAGCTCCGTTTGGCGCTACCTTATAGACTGTAGTCAATTCCGATTCAGTCTCTTCCATGGAATACTTGGCAGTAACGTCAATCATATTGTTATCAGTTGACTTTTCTGCCTTAATCGCAAGGAGTTTTTTGTCCTTGCCGGCGTTGTCCCATATATTGCATCTTACGGGCGCACCATTGGCTACATCATTGTCTGTCCATGCACGTCTGAAGTTTGGACAAGGTCCTTCTTTTATGAACTCTTTACCTGCATACATCAGTGAGGTAATTTCTCCATTGCCTTTACTGAATGAAATCTTGAAATTATCTCCTTCAATATCATAATAGTCATTGTTTTCGTTAAGAGTCAGACTGCCATTTATTTTTTCTGCCTTTTGTTCAGGCATATCCACCGGCAGTTTCCACTGTTCGATAGCGGCTATGTGGCCTTTTTCAATCATTTGCGATGCCTCTATTGTTACTGCTTCCAGTCTTAGGAAATATTCTCTTCCATCGGCAGTCGGTTCTTTTAACGGGATTTCCACTATACCACTTTCACGTGGGTTAAGCGATGGCATCTTCATGCTTCCGCTCTTAATAGCTTTTCCGTCAGTTTCTACATACCATTTCAGTTCATAGTTATCCAGAGAAATGAAGTCATGCCAGTTGGTTACCTTTATCTTGTTTTTAGTGAAGGCGACAGGAGCGAAATGTACATATTGATAAACTTTCTTCACTTCCCAGATGTGTGGATGCAGACTTCTGTCAGAAGCGACAAGTCCGTTTGCGCAGAAGTTTGAATCATTAGGAACACCGGCGTATCCCATGTCACCGCCATATGCCCAGATATTGTTGCCTTTCTCATCTTTCTTTGCAAATGTCTGGTCCACCCAGTCCCATATAAATCCGCCCTGCAACTGGTCGTATTTATATATCAGGTCCCAATAGTCCTGAAGATTACCAACACTGTTACCCATGGCATGAGCATATTCGCACATAATCAGAGGTCTTGCGTCGCGCTGGTTGATATGTCTTCTCAATGACCATATTCTGGCATACATGGGGCAGTAAATATCACTCACGCTGTCATATCCGCCACCTTCATACTGAACAGGACGTGTCTTGTCAATGTTTTTTGTCCAGTGGTATATAGTTTCAAAGTGCTTGCCATATCCCGATTCATTGCCTAGCGACCATGTAACGATTGATGTAAAGTTGCGGTCTCTCATAACCATTCTGCTCATTCTCTGCATGAAAGCATCTTCCCAATCAGGATAATTTGCTAGAGTACCGTCCTTATGCGACATCATTCCATGACTCTCAATGTTAGCTTCATCTATCATGTAAAGACCGTATTTATCGCAAAGATAATACCATGCATAGTTGTTAGGGTAGTGGCAGTTTCTTACAGAGTTGATATTGAAGTGTTTCATCAGCCTTATGTCCTGAACCATGCTTTCTACAGTTATGGTACGTCCCTTCACGTTGTCATGCTCGTGTCTGTTCACACCTTTGAATAGTACAGCTTGTCCGTTTATCAGTTGCATACCGTTGAACATCCTTACATTTCTGAAACCGAAAGGATGAGCGAACGATTCCAGACATTTACCTTGCCCGTCAGATGTCGTAATTACCAAAGTATATAAGTTTGGAGTCTCGGCATTCCATGGCAACACACCTTTAAATTGTTTCCTGATGCTGATAAGCGTATCGTTTTCATTTTTCAGCTTTTCTTCAGCAATGAAAATCTCCTTGCCCGCATTGTCTAAAAGTCTTACGGTTACATTGCTTCCGTTTGCCGGAGAATTTACTATGGCATCAAGACTGAAATCGCCGTCTTTATATTCGTTTACAAGGTCAGCGTTCAGCTTGAAATCCTTTATTCTGGTATGTGGACGGGCATAGACGTAAACATTTCTTTCTATACCGCTATATTTCCAGTAATCCTGGTCTTCCATATACGAACCGTCGCTGAAGCGGAACACCTTTACTGCAAGTTTGTTTTTCCCTTTTTTCAGAAGCTTGGTGATGTTGAAATGCGCAGGCAGACGGCTGTCTTCGCTATATCCAGCCAGTTCTCCATTTACCCAGCAGTAGAAAGCTGATTCCACTCCTTCAAAGTCGATATAAATATCCATGCCGTTCCAGTTCTCAGGAACTGAGAATTCTCTCACGTATGCTCCTACCGGGTTATAGTCTTCCGGCTGTACAGGCGGGTTGGTTGGGAAAGGATATGAAACGTCCGTATATATAGGAGCGTCAAAACCTTGAAGTTCCCAGCTGCCCGGTACTTCAATGTTTTTCCATTTGCGTGTGTTATACCCTGTCTTGTGGAAGTCTGCAGGACACTTATTGTTGTTTTTCGAGTATAAAAACTTCCATGTGCCGTTAAGCGAGATTCTTCTTTCAATTTGTGGGTTTACATCAAATCTTGACACATCATCCAATAGAATTTGGTTTAAAGCAGCTTTCTCGCTTGTATATGGAATGAAATGTGCGTGCATAGGCTCGCGGTTTATCTCGTTTACAAGTGGATTTTGCCACGGTTTGTCAGAATTGGCAAATGCCGTGAAACTTGTTAAAGATAAAAAAGAGTATATTATTAGTCTTTTCATTGTCTTGGTTATTAGATTGAACAGAAAAAAGTAACCAGGAATGGAACGCTGAAGTCAACCACAAATCCGTGGAAGATTGAAACGACCACAAACTCCTGTCCGCTGCATCTAGTTATGATTGGCAATGTAGTATCCATGGTAGTTGCTCCACCGGAGGATATAGGAGCCAGATTGCCGAACCATCTGACAAGTAGAGGTGCAGCCAGTAGAGTTATGATTTCTCTTGTAATATTTGACAGTAAAGCTACGGTTCCCAGTTCAGCTCCTTTATATTCGGTTATGAAAATGCTGGAAAGTGAATAGTATCCGAATCCGCTTCCTACTGCCATACATTCAGCCATAGTCCTGTGTGTCAGCACAAGACTGGCCAGAGCTGTTCCGGCCAGTGTGCCAAATATAGTCATTACCGGTAAGAATACCAGTCTTGGGTTTAATGCCCGGAAGTTCTTTATCGTTTGCGGGTCATTGCCTATGCTCAGCCCCACTGAGAACATCAAGGCGCATAAAGCATAAAAACTTATCTCTGTTTCGGCAATGTTGAATGGAATTATATTGTATAATCCTGTCAGGCACCCTAGCACGAAGAAACCTACTATTATCAGACTACCTTTCATGCTTTTCCTCCTTTCTTTCTTTTATATAGTGCATACCATAATAACCATGCCGCCACACAACTGCCAAGGACGGCTGCTATAGTAATGACAATAGCTTCAAGTCCCAAAGTGGCCAGCCCGTTTATTATTTGCTGGTTGCTTCCAACTTCTATACCCAGGATGAAAAGTAATACCCAAATTAGAGTAGTGATGATAGAGCTTAGGAATTTCAGGCGGTAATTTTTAATTGCATAGCCTAAAATAATTCCTCCGAACATTATTCCAATGACTGTGAACATAATAAATGTTTTAATATACTATATAATTGCTTTTAAAATTGCATTTATAAACGTCTTCCATAATTGTCATGTTGCCTGTATATATCATTACAACTTTCGTTGTTATTGAATATAGGACAAATACGGAATGAGTAACTGTAATTTGAAGCAGGTATTAAATATTGTTGATGTGGGAAAGCTCCCCAGCTGGTATCTCCACCTACTCCCATCTGTCTAAAGTCAATATTCCATGTTATCAAGTCTTTCATTTTTATGTCAGAGATGTGGCGCTGGCTTTTCTTTGTGCCCGGCTCATCCAGATCATCGTTAGTGAAAGGATATACACTGGTACTTATATACGGTTCGCCTATTACCATTATACCTTTTCCTGATTGGTCTTTCAAACTCATCCATCTGACATCTATTTTGTTTCCTGTTTCTTGAGGTCTGTCGTACAGGAAGAATTGTTCGGTTACGTCCCCTTTATACAATCCTACATATGCAGATGTATAACGGTCAATATAGTTTTCATGAGGACCTCTGCCGAACCATTCAACATTTTCGAACTGTCGTTGTAGAGTAAATGTCAGCCCTAATTTTGGCATAAGTGGTAATGTGTCGTTTCCTGCTGCAAAGTTACAGCTTAAATCAATTATTCCATTTTGAGAAATATTATATTTTACGTAGAAATCAGAGTCACCTACAGGTAATTTATAATGGGATTTAATTGTATGTGAGCCGTTTGTGCAAGAATTGTGCTCAATTGATATTAACTTGCTTTCATTTCCTGCATGTCGCCATGGTCTAAGTCTTTTTTGCAGACCTGCTCCCATATCATTGTCTGTAACAGGACGCCAGAAATTTGGAGTAATGCTGTTTTTCAATATCTCTATTCCGTTTACCTTGTATGAATATAAGGCACCGTTTTGTTTATCAAAACTGATAGATATTCCGTTTTCAGTTTTAAATTCATAAACATCGCTGTTTTCTGAAAATGCTATTTTCCCTTCTGCCTCTTTTACCTTTTCGTTTTTATAGAAAGGAAGTTTGAATTGTTCGGAAGCCAATATCTCACCGGCATCAATCAATCCGTCTTTTTCTTTTACAGAAGCATATATGTTCAGGTAGTATTCAGTATTTGGCGTAATTTCTATTTTAGGTAAAATGGTTTCCACTACGCATTTTCTCTGTGGCTCAAGTTTAATGTCATTTAGTTTACCTTCTGACAGTTTAATGCCATTTGCTTCAAGTTCCCAAGTAAAATTGAAATTGTCAAGATTAATGAAGAAATATTTATTCTCTATTTCTATCAGTCCTGAAGAATAATCAAGAAGTTTAAAACCTATGTTCTGATAAACTTTCTTCACTTCGTGGATGTGTGGTTTCAGTGTTCTGTCTGCGCATATCAAGCCATTCATACAGAAATTCGCTGTGCTTGGAGTTCCTTTCGGAGCCAGGTCACCACCATAAGCCCAATAGAAATTTCCATTTTCATCTTTTGCAGCTAAACCTTGGTCAACCCAGTCCCATATAAATCCACCTTGCAGTGATGGGAAACGCTCGATTACATCCCAGTAATCCTGAAGATTTCCTACACTGTTTCCCATCGCATGTGCATATTCACATAAAATCAGAGGCTTTGTAGGCATATATATGGCGTGGTTTATAAGTACGTCTATTTTTTTGTACATAGGGCAGAAAATATCTGTATTGGGCCCTTTAATTCCATCTTCAGAATGTACCGGGCGGTTTGAACGGTCATTATCATGAATCCATTTGTAGGTAGTGGCAAAATTACAGCCTTCTCCAGATTCGTTGCCCAACGACCATATTATTATTGAAGGATGATTCTTGTCTCTTTCAAACATTCTTTCTGTTCTGTCAACAAATGCTTTTTCCCATTCAGGCTGATTGGCCAGACATTTGTCTTTATCATATCCCATACCGTGACTTTCTATATTGGCTTCATCTACTACATAAAGTCCATATATGTCGCATAGTTCATACCATCGTGGGTCGTTAGGGTAGTGTGATGTTCTGACAGCATTGATGTTATGCTTTTTCATCAGCATAATATCTTTTATCATAGATACTTCATCTACTACATGTCCGTTATAAGGGTCGTGTTCGTGTCTGTTTACACCTTTTATGTAAATAGGCTTTCCGTTAACCAGCAGTTGGGCATGCTTTATTTCAGATTTTCTGAAACCTATATATTGCGATATATATTGTTGCGGTTTACCGTTTACGGAAAGACATAAATTCATTCTGTACAGATTTGGTGATTCTGCACTCCACAATAAAGGAGATTTGATATCTTTTTCAAAAGATATTTCTTTTGTACCCTTTGCTGCTTGTTTACGTTCTTTATAAACTTTATTTCCTTTCAGGTCTGATATTTCTATTTCTACAGTTGAACTCTGTGGAACGGATTTCATACTGCCAAGTTCAACAAATAGTTTGAATTTTGCATCTTTATATGATTTGTCCAGGTCCGTTACAACTTCATAATCTCGTATGAAAGTTTTCGGACGGGCATATACATATACATCGCGTTGAATGCCGGCCATTCTCCAGAAATCCTGATCTTCAAGATAATATCCGTCGCTGAATTTGAATACTTGTACAGCTATCTGATTCTCACCTTTTTTGACATATGATGTAATATCGAATTCGGATGGAGTTTTTGAGTCTTGTGAATATCCTACCTTTTCACCATTTATCCATACATAGAATGCAGAAGCTACACTTCCGAAGTATAGAATTATTTGTTTGTCTTTCCAGTTGTCAGGAATAGTGAATGTACGTTTATAACTTCCTACTGGACTATTCTCTACAGCTATGAGAGGCGGATTCTTTTTGATACCATATCCTGCACCAATATAAAAAGGATATCCGAAACCTTGCAGTTCCCAGTTTGACGGAACTTTAATTTTGTCCCAATTAGTCAGATCTGCGTCTTTTTTATAAAAGTCCATAGGCCTTTCATCGTATCGTGGAACATATTTGAAATCCCAAGTTCCATTCAGAGAAAGATAATACGGAGATTTCTCTTTGTTTCCTGCTATGGCCATTTCTTTGGTAGGGTACCACATGAAGGAAGCAGCAGACGGAAGTCTGTTTATGTGTAAAATATCCATATTTTCCCAATCGTTTTCTGATTTTGGATATTTCGACTTAACGCTTTCCTTGTTCGCGATGTTTTCTTTGAGAGCGTTGGATTGTTTTTCCATTGGAGCTCCGTCGTATTGAGATTGTGCAATAGCGGGCATGTTTAGTAGTCCGACTACTGCGAGCAGTATATTAATTCGTTTCATATCTTATATTTTTTATTTGTTAACCAAGAGTTTAAGAATTAATGCAGATGACCAGCCGAAATTAGGGGCATTTAGAGCCTCTCCTGTCAGAGGATTGTAATTTTCGTGTATTGGTCCGTCAGTCATAAGTCCTTGTGCATTATTCATAAATTTTCGTGTTAGATAGTCAGCTTCTTTTTCGTATCCATAGTTCTTTAATCCTATAATGCCAAAATATACCTGATTAAACCATACCGGACCTCTCCAATAACCTCTGGTAGGACGTAATGCCGGGTGACTTATATCAAGAGTACCTAAAGGAAGGTGTGAGTTGAAATGATTTTCATTCATCATGTTTTGTTTGACTGATTCAGCCTGTTCTTTTGTCGCTATACCAGCCCATAACGGTAACCATCCTTCAGCTCCCATTACTTTTACTTTTTCTTCGGAATCTATTTTTACATCGTAGAAAAAGCCGGTTTCTTCATCGTACATATTTTTTTGTACATATTCTTTTATGAATTCTGCATCTTTGTTAAGTTTTTCGGCAATGTCGTTTTTGCCTAAAATTGAGGCCATTTCAGCAAGTACTTTTTTGTCTATATATAAGAATGAATTTAGACATATGCTTTCTTGATTCATAGACCATGCATCATCACGTCCATTATTCAAGATTTCTGTGTCATCGAATCGTACGCCATTGTCCATTCCGCTTTCCCATGCTGCTGCAATAAGTGAGCCATCTGTAGAACCGTATTCACAAATACCGTTTTTGTTGTGGTCGCGGTCATTATACCACCAGTTATGGAATTTATAGAGTTTGTCAAATATTTCCTCAAGGAATTTCTTGTCACCGGTTGCCTTATATACATTCATTGCTCCCCATGATGCAACAGGTGGTTTACTGTCTCTCCAGTTGTTTCTTTTTTTGTTGTAATTTATAAAGTCAGGAACCATGCCGTTATCAACCTGATAGTCAAAGAGTGCTAACATTTCGCTTTTTGCCCCTTCCGGATTGTAAAGTACATTTCCGGATGCTATTTGCCATGCATCCCATGACCAGCATCCTCCAATGAAACCTACATATGAAGGGAAACTGCATCCGCGCAAGATGTCTCCGGCGCTGCTTCTCCAGTTTGAGTTTAATGTCATCATTGCTTTGACAGCTATATTACGATATGAATTTTCTTTCATGTACGGGCTGTCTGAGTCCATTAACTTTGTGATATATCCGTTCCATCTAGTTTCATTTTTTATGAAACATTCATCTATGGATATATTTGATAAACAGTCTTTTTCTTTATTAATATCTTCATCTTTTAATACAAGAGTTTCTATATATGATGACTGATACTGTTTTCCCGGCTCCAATGTATAATTGTTTTTTTCATTGACAAAAAGACTGTCTTTTCCGTTGGTTACTACATTCTCGGCAGTATTGAAACTGATTGAAATGTTAACATTGTCAACTGGTGAGGTCTTTGGTTTATCGTTTTCTTTTGTTCCATATTTATAGAATGGATAAAAAATATTTATTTGATTATCTTTGGCATCCAGTTTCGCAGTCTTTTCGAATACTCCGCCTTTCCATTTGAGTGATATATTTAGTGGAGCTTCTGTCAGGTTTGTTATTGTTGAACGAACTACAGCTGAACGCGAAGTCGCAAAACATAACTCTGTCACAAACTTCAGCTCTCCATTCTTATATGTCTGGATGAGCTTGCCCGGTAGGTATTCAGATGTCTGGATGTTACGGGCAAAGTCGAACTTTTTACCATTTACAGACAGCTCGGGTTCTGCTAGTGATTGTGCCAGCCATCCGCGTCCTGTCATAACCATTGGACCGATAAAAGCTCCGGCATTATAGCTGCTTTCATTTTCAGGCAGCGCATAACCGCTCCATGCGCCCAGGTCAGAAAACAAGTACAAATCATACTCATGCTGTTCGGATGGAACATTCTTTATGTTGATTAGATTTGGAAAATCTTTTTGTTGTTCATTTAGAAAAGAAGTGTTTGTAGTAGGGGTATTGCACGAACAAATAAGTGCGGTACTACAAATGCCTATTGTATTTATGATTTTCATGGATTTGATAGTTTTAAAGTCTGCTTAATTATAATATAGCGAAGAGTTAGTTAATCAAAGACCAATCTCTTCGCTATATAGGTATTATAAGAATGTGTTTATGTTACTTACCAAAGTTAGGATTCTGTTCCCAATCCGGATTAAGGAGGAATTCCTGATGTGGAATAGGGAATAGCTTGTGTTTAGTGTCAACATAATTCTCAACAAGTTGTTTGTTATGATCCTTAAGTGTTTGTTCTGTAATTCCCCAGCGTACCAGGTCGTACCATCTTGATCCTTCCAGTGCAAGTTCACATGGACGTTCTACATCTTGAAGATGTTTCAGTATTTCATCTTTACCCATTGGTGCTTCCAGTTCAGGAACTCCTGCACGTCTGCGTACATCATTGATATAATCAATAGCACTCTTTCCTTTATCATCGGTAGCTCCTCTGTCATTCAGACATTCTGCGTATAGCAATAATACGTCGGCATAGCGCACTATAGGTATATTGAAGAAACTCATATCCCAATATGGACTCATACCTTCTTTCCAAGTAACGAATTTACGCCAATATTTTTTACCTCCTTTATGGTAATCGCTGTAACCTTTTCCTGATTCATAGTACCATGGCTGGCAGCCTGGAACGTCAATCATTATTGTGTTTAATGTGCGAACACTATAGTTGCCTTCTGATGTTTTGTCATTGCTTAATACTTCATATATCCAGTCAGAAGGATAGGCCTCTTCGTATCCACCTATTACATCTGTTGCAAGATGTAGCGTTATATAGTTATATTCGGAGTGGTCTCCTGTTGTATTACCCGTAAATTGCACTTCAAAAATTGATTCAGTGTTGTTTTTGTGAAGTCCGTCAAAATTATCATTCCAGTTTTCTGTTAGTTTGAATAGAGTATTTTCTTGGTCAATGATTTTTTTGAATTCAGTTTCAGCTTTTGCCAGCTCATGTCTGAACATATAGAATTTTCCAAGGATTGCCGCTGCTGCATAGCGTGTTGCTCTTCCTTTTTCTTCTTCAGTATCGTATTTTTCAGGTAAATTGGCCTGTATTTCGGACAGTTCAGTTTCAATAAATTGAACTAGTTCACCTTCTTTGGCCTGTTCCGGATAAAACTCGGAATCTTCTCCTTTTATCTGTGTTTTATAGATAGGAATTTTTTCACCAAAGTTGATATAAAGACGGTAGTAGAAATATGCTCTTAAAAAACGTGCTTCGGCTATAGCCTGTGTTTTAAGCGCTTTAACGTCATCGTCGGTGTCTGGCACATTAGGAATGTTGTCAATACACTGATTGGCATAGTTTATACCTTTGTATAAGTTTGTCCATTCTCCTCTTGTTACCGAATTGTTCTGGTCGTTGTTGAATGAAGCTATGTCCATCCATGATGTTACGTCGTCCCTATATTTTATTTCATCGCTTCTGTAATTGTCTATTACGATGTAACGTTCGTAAGGTATAGCCCATTCCATATTAGGCTGTAACGCTGCATAAACAGATGTAAGCCCTTTGAGAATGTCCTGTTCGTTTTTCCAGAAAATGGAAGGTGATAATTCATTGGGATTAATATCCTCATTTAAAAAGTCAGCACATGAACTTAATGACATTGAGCCTAAAAGTGCTGTATATAGTATAATGTTTTTAATTTTCATAATAGTATAAATCTTTAGTTGTTAGAATCCAAATTTAATACCCATCATATAATCTCTGCTCAATGGTACTGATGCGTAATCAAATCCCATACGTCCTGCAGCAGAACCGGTTGAAGGATCATATCCGGTATATTTTGTAATTGTGAACAGACGAGTACCGCCTATGTATATTCTAAGATTGGATAGACCTATTTTCTTGCAGTATTTAGCAGGAAGATTATATCCAATCTGAAGGTTGTTCAGACGGAGGTAGTCACCGTTTTCAATAAAGCGGTCTGATTGTCTTGAGTTCTTGTTAGGGTCGCCTGATACTGCTCTTGGAATATCGGTATCTGTATTATCCGGTGTCCATGCATTAAGGCAGTTCTTACCATAATTGAACACCTGGTCCATTCTTTCAAGTTGGTATTTTGTATAGTTATAACGTTTTACGCCGAAGTTTCCATAAAAGTTTGCTACGAGGTCGAAAGCCTTATAAGTAAGGTTGACATTGAAACCTAGTGAAACTTTAGGAGTACCGCTTCCTACTTTCACCTTGTCATTTGTATCTAGTTTTCCATCACCGTTTTGGTCAACGAATTTTATATCACCAGGTTTTGCGCTTGGTTGCATTTTTTGCCAGTTACCGTTTTGGTCTTTGTAGCCGTGTATATTGTTCCATTCATCCACTTCTTTCTGGCTCTGGAATATTCCAGCTGTTCTATATACCCAGAACTCTCCGATTTCGCCACCTACATATGTACGTATGGCACCACCGTATTCGTCCAAATAGTCAGGATTAGCCATTTCTTTCAGTACACTTCTATAGTGTGACAAGTTCAAGTCAAGGTCATATTTGAAATCTCCTGCGCTACCATGGTATATAGCTTGAAATTCAGCACCAGTGGTGCGGAGTTTACCATCATTAACTAAGATAGAGCCATATCCTGTACATAGACTGATATCTTTACTTGAAAGCATGTCGTGAGTGTCTTTTATGTATGCTTCAGCTGTAAGTTCAAGTTTGTTGTTCCATAAACTTACGTCCAATCCTATGTTTTTATAATAAGTTGTTTCCCATTTTATGTTGTTTGATGGTAATGATGTTATAGCATATCCTAGAGATGTGTTTAGCCCACCAAAAGGATAGTTTAATGTATTGTTATTTGAACTTAAAGTAGGGATGTATTTGTATAAACCGATTTGCTGATTTCCTAATCCACCATAGCTTAATCTGAGTTTGAAAGTAGATACTTTATCCTTAAATGCTTCCCAGAATTCTTCATTGGCAATGTTCCATCCTAATGACATTGAAGGGAAGAATCCCCACTTGTTTCCTTCGGCAAAACGTGAAGAACCGTCGTAGCGGAATGAGGCCATGACCATGTAGCGCATTTTGTAATTATAGTTCAGACGTCCGAACAAAGAACGCAATCCACTACGGCTTTCATATCCTCCTACAGCGTAGCTTTCCTGTGCAAGTCCAAGATTGTCAAGTTCGTTATTGTCGAATACTTCACCATAAGAACTTATCTCTTCATATTTGTTTTCTTCCTGTGACAGACCTAACAATACAGAAAGGTTATGATCTTCTTTTATAGTTGTGTTGTAATTGGCTGTAAATTCGAGCAAGTCGTTTATAGTCTGAGATCTTTCTTCGTATAAACTGGCTCTGGTGTTTACTTTCAAAGATCCGATTTCGTATGTTGGAGTAAACTGGTGTACTTTACCGAAGTATATGTTACGGCTTGCATTGAATTTTAAAACAAGTCCCTTGATAGGTTCATATTGTAGGTATCCTGATGCTGCTATATAGTCGTTAGACTGAGAATTGTCAAGCAACTTGTTGTAAGCTATCTGGTTTCCTGCATCAGACATTCCCATACCTTTGATTGCACCACCGTATCCTCCGTCATTGTTCTCGTCATATAACGGAGCCAGAGGTTCCATGTTTGTAATCTGATATATTGATGAGAAACCGGAATTGGATTCAAGTTCAGCATTCCATTTACTGTAGTTTACAGATTCTCCCATTTTGAATTTACCGATAGTTACATCTGAATTTAATCTGAAACCGAATTTTTCATCTCCTGTAGCTATAGCAACTCCATCGGTGTTAGAATAGAATGCAGATAATGAGATGTTTGATTTGTCACTTCCGGCTGTATAACCAACGTTGTATTTTTGTGTAAATCCACGGCGGTAATATTCATCCTGCCAGTCTGTGTCAGCGAACTGGCTCGGATCTCTTTCATATTCTTTTATATATACAGGCCAATCCTCCTCAGGTGTACCGGCATTGGTCAAAGCCATTTTACGTACTTTGATAAACTCTTCCGCATTACAAACCGGCAATTTTTTAGGAGTGTCTGTTATACCCCAGTATGCAGAAAAAGATACCTTAGGTTTAGTGTTTGTCGCACCTCTGTGTGTTTCAATAAGGATAACACCTGCTGCTGCACGTGCACCATATATTGCGGCAGTTGCCGCATCTTTTAATACTGATATTGATTTTATGTCCTCCGGGTTAAGATATGACATGTTTCCCGGAGCACCGTCTATGATAACCAACGGTCCGTTACTTTCTCCACTTTCTGTTTCATCTGATTTCCATGATGTCACACCACGTACTTGTAGTGAGGCTGAAGAACCGGCAGCACCACTGCCAAAGTTTACCATAAGTCCTGGAGCCATTCCCTGAAGTGCCATTTCTGCGTTGGCAGTAGGTATTTTAGACAACTTTTCTCCGGAAACTGAAGCTACAGAACCGGAAACGTCTGATTTCTTCTGTGTACCGTAACCAATAACTACTACTTCATCCAATAATTCATTGTCTTCCTTTAATGTTATATTAAATACTGTCTGTCCGTTAACAGGAATTTCCTGTGGCTTATATCCTACATAAGATATAGACAAAGTTGCATTTTTTGAAACACTGAGTTTAAATTTACCGTCGAAGTCGGTGATAATACCATTAGTTGTACCTTTTTCAAGGACACTTGCACCGATTACAGGCGTAGAAGAATTGTCTAAAACTGTTCCTGTAATTTCAATAGTTTGGGCAAAACCCAAGACAGGAAACATAAAAGATAATAGCAACACTAGTTGCATTACTTTTGAATAAGTTCTTGTTTTCACCATTTGTGTTTTTTTTAAGGTTAGATAATTATGTTTAATGGTAGAGGCTATTAAATGAATAATAAACCTTTGCCGTTATCACAAAATTATTAATCCAGTGGTGTTAAAACAAGAAATGTGATATTCATAAATATCTACAATGTAATTTATTATATATGGTAATAATCTACATTGCAGTTCTTAATATGCTGATAAATAATGTATTGACTATTTATTGTATATCTACAAAGTATATAACTTATTGTCTTTGTCTAGATTTGCTTTATGTATTCCGAAAGGTCTGTTTCATTGCTTAAGTTTAGTGCCTTTCTTAGTCGGTATCTATTCATGTTTATGGTTTTTGGTGTAGTACCTGTAATAATTGCAATTTCTTTTGCGGACATGTCTGTTCTTAGCAGACATGCCAGGTGTTTTTCACCTTGGGTTAAGTTTGGATGTCTCTTTTCCAGTCTTTCAATGAATTCATTATTTATGTCTTCCGTGCTTTTTAATGTGACACTATTAGTCTTGTCATTGTTTTGGTACTGAGTAATTATTGCATTTATTTTCTTTAAATGTATAGTTGTCTCACTTCCGTTCAGTTTATATCCTTGCTTTATAAGTTCTTTTATTTTTTCCAGCAATTCGTTTCTGCTTTTCAGGAAAGCGGCCATATTGGTCATTTGCTGTTTGTTGTTTTCTAATGTAAGTTGGGCATTCTGTAATTCCATATTCTGCAATTCCATTTTCTGCCGCGCTATTTCATGCTGAGACTGTTCCAGTCTATATTGTGCTTTAATTAAGGCCAGTTTCTTTTTCCTTTTAGAACGTTGAGTCAACAAAATGGTAATGATTGTTATCAGGATGAATATAATAATAATCCCGTATATGTTTCTTTCCAGTCTTTGTATTTCGTATTCTTGTTTTTTTATTTCGTTTTCCCTTATTACTTCGTTTAATTTCTCCTCGGCCATGTTTAATTCTATTTTTCTGAGATTGTTTTCGCTTTGGAGTTCCTGTTTTAGAGAGTTAAGTTTTGTTTGATATTCAAAGGCTTTCTTATAGTTGCCTGATTGTGCGTTTAATCTGGAGAGGTATTCATAGTTGTCGCAGACTATGCCTTTTGCACCGATTTCATTGGCTATAGTATATGCTTTCTTCAATGCGGTATTTGCGCTTTCGTAGTCTTTTTCGTAAATATACAATCTTCCAAGGTTATTGTAGTTTTCTGCCAGTGCCCATTTGGCATCTAGGTTTTTGTTTATTATTATGGCCTCTTGTATATATTCTTTCTGTTTTGATAGATTTCCGTGGTATAAACATAAGTTGTTTAGATTTGCGGATATTCCCTTAATGTTTTTCAATGCTCTGTTGATTCTCAGGGCTTCCAATAGAAATTTTTCAGACTGTGTGTCTTCAGACATATGATTGTGGATAATCCCTTTGTTATTATATGCCGATGCCAGCATGAGAGAATCGTTATTTACTTTAAATATTGATATAGCTTTATCATTCAGTTCAATAGCTTTCTGATAATCAGACAGATTGCAATAGCTTAGTGCCATTAGGTTATATATTTCGCCTTTAATGCTTGTTTCATTGTTGAACGATTCCATATCTATTTTATATAGAGAATTCAGGCTCTCGTCAAAGTTACCCAAAAGTCTTTCTGCTTTGGCTTTTATGATTAGAAGCATGAATATGTCATTTTTATCAGTTGTTTCGGTCAGTCCCTTTGATGTGAGAAATACGGTTTGCCTTGGACTTGTGTATAGACAGTCTTCTGATTTTCTTATGATTTCTTTTATATTGTTATTTGCGGCAATGATATTACATATTGAGCATATATATATTGATATAATAGAAAAATAATTTCTCATAATATGAAATCTGTTGGTTCGTAAAATAAGTACGGCAAATATAATACTTATTTATCAATATAAACTATTTAATCTGTTTTTGGTTAACAAAAATGTAGCGTTTGTAAAACATGTTATAAAACATCGCTTTTTTGTTGGAAAATTTGCATATTAAAATAAAGTATCTACCTTTGTACTGTGTTTTTCATAGTATTAGATTTAAGGTTAATAAAGGTTGGAGTACAGCGGTACTCCTTTTTTTATGTCCATATATTAACTGTTATAAATTGATATACAATATCTTATATCCTTATTTAGAATAAAATAGTTTAAACTATAGTTTAAAGTTTTTCCCTTTATTTTAGAGATAAAAAATAGCCTCAACTAAATGTTGAGGCTATATAATTTAATTTAGGTTTACATTATGTACTTTGTAAAAGTGATTTTACCATTTACCTTTATTGTTTCTCCCAGTTTAGGAGTATCTTTTCCATCTATAATATTACCGTCATATTCAAATGTAGCATTTTGCAGTTCAAGTGTAATAGTTTTATCATTATTATTTATGATTTTCATTGTTCCAGATACACTTTTATAGTTTTCATCGGTGCTATAACCAATAATGACACTATAATTGTCAATTATATTTTCCTCAACTTCTATTACAGAAGCAGGGTCAAATACAGGACGCCCCTTTTCATTATAAATATAAAATGAAATATCATTGTAAATAAGCTCCTCCTCTGTTTCACTTAAATAAAACGCATCATCGGATATATTCGTATATTCAGCTGTATGATATTTAAATGTTGTATCATTGATTTTTAAAACATGCTGATAATACTCATTACCGCCATCATCTTTAGAACAACTTGTAAACCATAATCCCATAATAGCTAAAAATGCTATTAATGACACTCCATAAAACTTTTTCATAACTTTAGTCTATTACATTAAGGCTCTCTAATGCGGTTTAATTGGTAAATGAAATAGGCATAAAAAAGAAAGTGTGAGCCTGTCTTGACTAAATCCTGTCAAACGGTTCTGGACTACCTGCATAACGGATAAAGAAAAAACAGCCCACACCTTTGGCTATATATGTTCTTTACGACATATACAAAACACCAAAGGAGGACGCTTATGTTTATTCCTGTTATGCAATGAATTGTCCAGATTCTTTGACGTGGAATAAAGCCAAACGCTTCCTTAATTATGTCTTGTTGTGTTTACAACGTTGCAAAATTAATTAAAGTTTGGCAAAGTACGTTCATTTTCGGGCTGTTATTTTTTTTATATATTAAATTCTTTTTTTATCCGTTGTACGGTACTAACTCCAATTTTACATAATTGAGCGATATTACGGATTGAATAACCTCGTTTTAACAATGTTATTACTTCTCTATATTCTTCCTTTTTTTGTTCCTTTGTTTTTGTACTTCCTATTTTTCGCCCCAGCTTACCGCCTTTTTCAATATATAATTGCCGACCGCTGTTTAACCTAAACTTGATATTTTCACGCTCAAGCTGTGAGCAGGTTGATAAGGTAGCCAGCATAATTGGGGCAAATATTGATGGCTGTTTGTTTTCATCTAACAAGGTAAATTGTTCCTTTTGCATGTATAGGTTTATTCTATTATCAACTAAATTCTTAACCGTTTCCAGCACTTCAAAAGCATTTCTTCCAAGCCTGCTTAATTCAGATACTAATATTATATCTATATTCTCTGATTTGCAAAAATCCAAAGCCTCAACAAGTACCGTTCTTTCATTGTTCTTTTTCGCTCCGCTTATCTTTTCTTCATAAACCTTTGCAACTTCGTACTTTTTATAATTTGCGTAATCTGTAAGGTCTTTTACCTGTCTTTCTGTGTTCTGTCTGTCGCTGGTTGAACTTACCCTTGTATATATTATCGCTTTCATATAGTTGTTTTTGAATTACTGTACAAATATATAAAAAATAAATATGTATTCAAATAAATCAAAGAATAAAATGATAACAAAATCTGTTTCTTTTGAAATTAAATAATAGATTTATTTGAATACACTCACTGGTTGAACACATGGCTATGCTACTAAAGCTAGTATATCTATGTTGTTGCTCATGTCCTTTAATCGTTCTAAAAATTCTTTATATGGCTCTAATGTCCTTTTTACAGACGTAGTAGCAGGTATCATACTTCTAATTTTAGCCTCTATTTTTTCAATGTCAAAATCATTATCTTTCAATACGAGTTCTTTAATATAATCTTTCCATTTAGTTGAATGGTATGATTTTATTTTAGGGTCTAATATATTGTTCAATAAATCAAATATTGGATTAGCCTCTGAACTTAATACATTATCAGTATTTACAACCGATTATTACTCAATATTTTATAGGTAATAAGTCAGAAATATGGTCGTTGTCTTTAATTGTACATTCTAAAGGGTGAAGATTTAACGCTTTTATTGATTATTAACTCAATTAGGATAACA
>JAHLFB010000208.1 GCA_018884025.1 Candidatus Phocaeicola faecipullorum | reverse complement strand
TATACGGGTTCCAAATGTTATAAAGTCATCTTTGCAAGGATGATTGGTTTGGGTATATACGTCGGAGTAATCAGCTTTCGGAATTAATCCTCCTTGTAGTGCAAAATCTTCATCATTTACGTGAATGGATGTGTTCATTAAATCGTATGCTGGTGTCAAAACATAATCTCCATCTGTGGTTTCCTGTAGTGAAAAGTTCTTCATATGAGCATCACCGTTGCTGAAAAGATAATTGAAAAGTACTAATGTAAAGTATTTTGTCATTTCAACCTGCCATGCAGAAACATTCTGTCGCAACAGTCTGGCTATGTCCTCATAATTGCCGGTGTATTTGAAATCTTTTCCATTGTTTCTTTCTGTTTTACCGGCAATAGATGCGAAATCATCTTGTCTGATTTTTGAGCCATCTGTGGCATAATCAAATCTTTTGGTTATATAAGCCGGTTGGCCATCGGAGAAAAATACCATAGCATTCTCGGCTGTTT
This sequence comes from Candidatus Phocaeicola faecipullorum, assembly GCA_018884025.1. Lineage (GTDB taxonomy): Bacteria > Bacteroidota > Bacteroidia > Bacteroidales > Bacteroidaceae > Phocaeicola > Phocaeicola faecipullorum. The sequence continues at coordinate 2,483 of JAHLFB010000208.1, read as the reverse complement.
TTATTTTATATACCTGACTGGCTATCTGCATAGTTAAATGTTCATTTGCTGGAATGTTATTTCTGAAACGCAGGTGTTTGTAGTCAGGAATAGGTTTTATAATATAGCGTCCGGATTCTCCTTCAGGAGTTATAATAATCTTGCCTTTTTTTATTATTGCAGAGAGTTTCTCCTGCACCCCTGAAATAGAAATCCTATTTATTGAGGATATAAGGAACTCAGGACTGTCGTTATAGGAAAAATCCATGATATGGCTTACTTTTTTCCCATTAAAGACTTTACGGAGGCAGGTTGGACTATAAGTATCATACCCGGAAATAAGAGTACCCGGACAAACATTTATATTTTTCATAATTCATGTATTGTTATGGCGCCAATAGTGTCGTGGCCGGCTGTGGCAAGTAGTAATCCAAAAGAGTCTTCTTCATCTATTTTCAAAGTGCGGCATTGGATGGTTTTGTTTGCTCCTTCTGACAGCATATTGAAGAAGAAAGGGAATAGTTCATCGGAAATATATTCTTCTTTTCGTTTTGGAAATGATAATGATATACTTCGCTGTTCCGGGTTTACAAGGTAAGCATCATCATATTTAAAAATATAATGCATATCGTCTGTTTCTGTCAGAACTCCTGCTATAACATTATTTGATAAAACTAAAGCACGTCTCATTCGTTAATAATCTTTACTTTCATTACTATTTCCAGACCAAGTATTTCTGCAATTCTTTCAAGGGTATTCAATGACGGATTTCCTTGTTGTGCTTCAATACTTTTGATTATGCGTACGCTCAGACCTGTATAGTCTGATAAGTCTTGCTGGGTTAATCCCAACAATGTTCTGCGTTCCTTTATTAAATTACCATACTTCATAGTGCAACATACTTCACTTTCAATGCAAAAATATTTATTATTTTTGAGTAAAGCAAATATTCGTGCAATATATTGCACTTGTAATTCTGTATTTATTATGAAATATGCAGAAATATCAGATGGGTTTATCGGTTTATTATTAAAACGAAATGTGTAAAAAGAAACATCAAACTTATGAATATTGAAAAATTTAAACTTTTTTTGTATCAATGCAATATATTAAATTGGTATCTTTAGACGCCTTTTAAGTTTAATGGCTTGGAAAGGTGTCTATAATACATTAAAATTAGATATATATGGAAAATATTGGAACAGGTCTGATGCTGATGCTCGTAGGTATGTGCACAGTGTTTGTAATCCTTCTCATTATTATTTGGCTTAGTAATCTTTTGATAAAGGTGGTGAATAAATTTGCTCCTCCTGAAGAAGAAGTCAAACGTAAGCCTGCAGTAGCAACAGTTTCACTGGAAGAAGATTCCGTGAAGGCGATTAACATTGCAGTGGAAAAACTTACAGGCGGTAAGGGCAAGGTGATGAAAATTGAGAAGTTATAACAGACTAAAAAAAATGAAAACACATTAAGAAAATGGAAAAAGAAGTGAAATTCAGTCTGGTATTCCGCGATATGTGGCAGAGTGCCGGAAAATATGTACCACGTGTTGACCAGTTGGTAAAGATAGCTCCTGTGATAGTGGAAATGGGATGCTTTGACAGAGTAGAAACTAACGGAGGCGGTTTTGAACAGGTAAATCTGCTGTTTGGTGAAAACCCTAACAAGGCTGTGAGAGAATGGACCAAGCCTTTTCACGAGGCAGGAATACAGACACATATGTTGGACCGCGCCTTGAACGGACTGAGAATGAGTCCTGTTCCGGCAGACGTGAGAAAACTGTTCTATAAGGTGAAGAAGGCGCAGGGTACAGACATTACACGTACTTTCTGCGGACTGAACGATGTCCGTAATATAATCCCGTCAATAGGATATGCGCATGATGCGGGAATGATTTCACAGTGCAGCCTGTGTATCACTTATTCTCCTATACATACTGTGGAATACTATCTCGATATGGCTAAGAAGCTTATCGATGCAGGATGCGACGAGATATGTATCAAGGATATGGCCGGTATAGGACGTCCGGTGTTCCTCGGAAAACTTGTTGCCGGAATAAAGAAGATAAAGGATATAACCATACAGTATCATTCTCATGCCGGTCCGGGATTTAATATGGCTTCAATACTTGAGGTCTGCAAGGCCGGATGTGACTATGTGGACTGCGGTATGGACCCTCTGTCATGGGGAACAGGTCATGCAGACATTATCAGTGTGCAGGCTATGCTGAAGGATGCCGGTTTCAAGGTTAAGGAAATCAATATGAATGCCTATATGAAGGCAAGAACCATGATTCAGGAGTTTATGGATGATTTCCTCGGATTGTATATCAGCCCTAGAAACCGTATGATGAATTCATTGCTTGTAGGTCCGGGACTCCCTGGAGGTATGATGGGTAGCCTGATGGCCGATCTTGAAACCAATCTGGAATCTATCAACAAGTATAAGGCAAAGAACAACCAGCCTCTCATGACTCAGGATGAATTGCTTATCAAACTGTTTAA
>JAHLFB010000207.1 GCA_018884025.1 Candidatus Phocaeicola faecipullorum | reverse complement strand
TGAAAACAAGAATGAAAAAAGCAGGTTATAGTCCTGCGAACAAACTATTGCTTCTGTTAAATAAATCAATACCTTTGTAGTGCTGTATCATTGTTACCGAAATCGGTGTACCATTGTTACCGAAAATGATGTATCATTGTTACTGATTCTGATGTACTCCATTTTACCGAAAATGATGTACTTCTCGTTACCGATTACAACCGGCTATTTGCCGGGCCGGATTCGAACCGGCGTATCATGCACCAGTCGCGAAGTAGTTCTGACCTACGGCACCTGCTTGTACTACACACATCCAACTTAATTCCAATCAAGTGATGCAAATATACAGCCCATAAATGCCAAAGTACGGCACTGGAAAATGTAAAAAATAAAAATCTTAATTTGTCTGTAAATGACTATAGCGGTAGGCCTAGTCCAGAGTCGTACAATACTTTATCAATTATATTCTTTTTGGAGATATTTTCTATCTGACCTCCGCTAAGATTGTATTTCTTTGACATCCATTCAATTTCGGACTCCGAGAATTCAGACAATTTGTCCCGGAAAATCTTCTTCCGTGTTTCAAAATCCGGAAGATGCAGTTCGATTTTGTACAGGAACCTCCTATGTAATGCACTGTCAAATGCACCAAGCCTGTTCGTCGTGGCGAACATGATTCCGTCAAATGTCTCCATTTCCTGCAGAATTATATTAAGCAGCCTATTGTCCTCCTTTTCGCCCCATGTTTCAGTTACATCGCAGCGTTTCTCCATGAAGGAATCAGCCTCATTGAACAGTAAAATCGGGAAATTCCCCGTAAGGGCCGCATATCGCCGATAATTATCAAAGACAGCTTTCATATTCCGCTCACTGTCACCAATCCATTTGCTTTTGATATCCGTGGCATCCACCAACAGGACATCTCTTTTTGTAATTCTGGCAATCTGATAGACCGATTCTGTCTTTCCTGTACCAGACGGGCCATACAGCAGGCATGTAAAGCCTCCGCTGTAATGCATTTCAGACAGTTTATCCTGTAGATTTCTAAAAGTCTCAGGCATAAGAAGCTCTGCTATTCTGAAAATATCCGCTCTGTCTGCATCGTTATAAAACAGCCTTTTCTTTTTTATAGCATCAGCCTTGACAAGATTTTTCTGATAATTCTGCAAAATATCATACGGTTCATTTTTCTGCAAGGCCCTAAGCACTGCATCCGGGACAATATATCCTTTGTCATTTCCCTTATATCTTTCGATATAGCCTTTTTCCAACAGTTCATCAACAAAAGGGAAATATTTGATTATTTCAAGGGTATTGCAACTTATATGTTTTGCGATATCGCTAAGAATCAATACTTCGCTGTCTCCGAGATTAGTGAAGACAGATAAAAACAACGCAGCTTCCCGAGACAACGATAGAGCCTTCGACAAATCATCAATTTCATTATGTGCGACAAACAAAGCCATGTGCACAGAATTAGTATTTAATGTCTTATCAAGGATTTTCCCTATCAGATGAAGTATTGATGCCATATTGTCTCATCATTTTTAACAAAAATAACCACCAAGAGTGCCAAAAGGTGACACCTACAAACCTGGGAATCAAAAATAAAAGCGGCCATTGCTGACCGCTTCAGGAAAGTCATTTCCAATGTGAGTTTTTACACCGCGTCCCTGGAAATGATGGTTAAAGGGGTGGGCACTCGTTACAACCCCTTTCTTTCCTCGCCATGAAACACCCCGCCTCTCCGCACCAATCGCCGCAGCCTCAGTATTCAGGAACAGAGATTTTTATTTATCTTGCCGCAAAAGTAGTCTGCGACAGTGACAGACTACGGCACTCTAAAAAATTATTCGGATTTCTGCGGGATTTTAATCTCAAGAAAATACCAATTTTCTATTTCCTGCTTTCCTTGAATTTTAGCCTTTTCCCAATTTATTTCATAGCTATTATCAAGCTTAATTTTTCTGATCTGCCCTCCTTCTTTTGCCGGATGATAACAAACTTCACCTTTTTCTGTACTGTTAATTCTTGATTCAGAGTTCAGCGGATCCAATAATCCTAATGGCTTATATGTACTATCTGTTTTTGCTTTTTCTGCATATGCCGGTTTATTGGTATAATGTACATCGTTCGTCATAAGATAAAAACGCCCTTCTGAAATGTCATCCAATGAATTCTTCGACTCTATTTCCAAATACATCAAATCTCGGTATATTCTATACATTGTATGCGGAAATGCAGTATGTTTTGTATTACCGGCTATCGGACATTTCAATTCTATCGCACATTTATATTTAATATTATCACCAACTTTAAATCCACAGGTAATATCGATAAACTTCCATTTCGAAATATTGTAATCATGATATTTACTGATTATATCCGCTCCAACCTCTATTTTTGTTTCCAGATCTACAAAAAAAGCTTCATCACTTTTAACATAACGATTACCTATCTCTTTAATAATTGATGCAAAACAAAATTGAAATGCGGCCTCATTCCGTGCTTCCGACATTATGGTTTGCCAGACAAATTGCCTTTTGAAAGTTTCCCACGACTCATTTAAAATTTTATCTATACAAGAACGATGCTCTTCGTCAAAGTTAATTTCTTTCATAATTGTTTATTTTAGTCGATCGATGCAAAATAGAATTGTTCGGTGCCAAAGTACGGCACTTATTCCATCCGTTTCAGCGCTTGCCTGTAGATTTCGCAGAGTTCTTTGCGGAGGTGTTCGGGGGCGATGACGACAAGGTCGTCGCTTTGGGACAGGAGTTCCTGCTTGAAGTCGTATGTTATCTTGACTTTCAGACGGATACGGAACTCCTTTCCGTCATCTATCAGTGTCTCTTGCGACTCATGGAGCGGGAAAGCTTCGTTGTACCGGCCTCCTTTTGGGGAGAACGACAGGATGACTTCCTCGACCGGAAGGTCATTATTCGAATAGACTCCTACGACATCCTTGAACTCTTTTTCAGGATCTATCGCGGAATTCCGCGTAAACCGGTTCTTAGTAACATTCAAGTCCCGGATACGGTCAAGGCCCCAGCTCTTTATTTCTCCGGCATGCCGGACATTTTCCCCTATCTCGATTGCGAGCAGGTACCATCTTCCGCATCCTTCTTTAAGGGCATACGGCATGACCCTGCGGGTATGTGAGACTAAATTGTTGAATTTTACATAGGTGAATTCTACTATCAGGCTGCGCTTGATCGCATGGATTAACGGGGACAGGTGTTCTGTACCACGGGGCTTCCTCCTTTCCGGAAAGACGATTGAAGACAGTTCTTCCCGGGCATGGAGAGATGTAATAAGGTCGTACTGTTCCAATATCCTTTCGATATCAGATACCTGGTCTTCATCCTCCGGTATATAGTAGCCGTTTTCAGTCCTGGAGTATTCAATGCTGATACCCATTCCCGAGCGGATTTCCTTCAGGTCCCGTAGAATCGTCCTTCGGGAGATGCCGACATCTTCCGTGTCTTCATAATATGCCAGACCGTCTTCGACTTTGCGGATGAGTTCCGGAAGGGAAATGTACCGATTGTTCCGTATCAGCCGGATAATCAGCAGATACCGCTGGATATAACCTTGTTTGGACATGATGTTTTCATTTTATCTGTCTTTCAAAGTTACGATTTTCCAGCTTATCTCTCCCGATTACAGGACAATATTCTCCAGCTCACGGAAATTGTCTGCCCTGAACAGGTTCGGGTGGTCGTATTCGTCGGTCTGTTCGTGCTGCCAGGTGGTATGGAAGGGGATGTAG
>JAHLFB010000206.1 GCA_018884025.1 Candidatus Phocaeicola faecipullorum | reverse complement strand
CCCTTTCACGTCTGTACAATGAACGCCGACGGCAGCGGAAACAAGCGACTGACGGAAAAGTCAGAAAATTAAAAAGTAAAACAGCATATAGATGGAAATTAAAATCACGTCCGATTCCATATGCCGTTTTTATCACTTAAAGAAGGATATTTTTTAGAAACACAATAAAATGGGCAGGCGGTAAACTGTGCTCCCTCCAGAAAAGTTTTTTATTACTGTGTACTCTCAAAGAATTGTCGTAACTTATCTATGCCAAGACGGTGTTTCTCCAGATTCTCCTTTTTCAATTTTGCAATATTCTGAAGTTTCCATTTTACGGATGGATATCCGCTCAGATCTCCAGCACAGCATTTACTCCAGTCAGGTGTACCTTCCTCAAAGGATAGTAAGAACTCCCTGTCTGTATCGGTTAAAGCGTCATTGACTAAAGCGATCAGATTTTTCCGCGCTTCTTCATAATCTGAATAGTTGAACTCTACATCAGACATTCCTTTGAACTGTTTTTCAAGAGCTTCACTTTGATCAATCGGATTCGGCTGCAAAGACTCTATTATCGGTTTATCACTGCCGAGCAAACAAAGAATAAAACCGGCTTTGACATCATCAAAAGAAGACAAATCCATGTATTTACAGTCAAACAAATCTCTGGGATGCTGACGACTTAATGCAGCCGCAATCTTACCTCCATATAATTGGGAATATGACACAGTGCGGGCTTTACATGCCATACTGAATTCCTGTTGGGATCTCTCGCAAAGCATTCTCTCCTCTGTACTTCCTATAATGCCCCTTTTAGTACCATTTACTTCTATTTTTACAGTTGCACCATTCAATGTACACAGCAATTTCCATACATCATATTTGGGAATAATCTTGATTCCAGGTATGGATTTCTCGATATATCCTTTCAGTGTTTCAAGATGGCTTTTTATAGTTTTGAGACTTTCTTCCCTTCCTTGCACAGGAATATATGTCAGGTCAATGTCAACCGAATAGCGAGGCATATTCTTGTGAAAGAGGTTTATGGCCGTACCACCATGTACGGCAAAATCCTTGATACGATAAACAGAGGGCATAATACGTATCAACAGTGCCACCTGTTTTTTATATAGTTCATTCATAATCAAACAATTCTTTAGGCACAGTTATTTTATACTTACTTATATATATACCGTTTTCCACCAGTTGCAATTTGGATGTTCCTATGTCTATTTTCACCATGTCCAGCATTTCGAACCAATAGTGACCGGCTTTCTCAGCCATATAAAGGAACATACGCTTTACTCGTAGATTTTTTATTGTTTCCAGCAGAGTCTGAACAACATCTGCACGAAGTGACGTCAGCTGTTCCATAATATAATATAAATCCATATAGCCATATCGGTCGGGGGCAAGCAACATGCATTCCATGAAAGCCTGTTCCGGAGAAGAGACAAGTAGGTTTACTCCTTCCACTTTAACAGTCGAAGTCTGAATTGTGGTAAACATATTCGTTTCAAACGGTTTTATTGTTCTGTCAAAATAATCGGCATTCATCCATTTGGGAATACTTATCCCTGAATATGCCACCATTAGAACTGGTTTACCCATCGGGACATAGTGGTTGAACCCAAACAATTCCAATGCGGAATGGGCAGCCACACGTAGTTGCCTGTTCAGTTGGTTATTATAACATGACACAGCGGCATACGCGGATAACTTATCACCAGTTCGATATACAACACCTTTTGCCAATGAAGTCAACCATCCTGATTGCCTATATTTGCTTATCAGCTGATCCGAATATCCGTTTTTTTTCAGCCATTCTGAAAAGTAAAGGCCGTTTTTCGTCCCCATTCGTAGCAGAAGATCTATTTTATTAGCCGATTCTATACTCATAGTTTATTATAAGCTCTTATATTCAACTACAAAGATAGCATAATTTCCAGTTATCACACAATAAGAGTTGCTTTTATTCAATAATTATATACCTGTAATATAGTTATACCAAATAAAAACAACTCTTAAAGTTATGTTTACATAAAACACTTATAGTGTGTACGTCTCTTTGTCCCATATTGTTTATCTTGGAATCAACATCAAGCCGCTTTTCGAGAATCTTTCTCCCTACTTTTAATCTTTTTCTCCCCACTTTATTTGCTTTTCTCCCTACTTTTTCAATAAAACAAATAGAATCTGCATCACCCACATGCTTGATAAGTGATACAGATTTCAATAGAGTGATACCGATTTTATTCATTAAGTCGGTACGCCTCCTTGTACCCTTTCATCAGTGTCTTTTCTATGTCGGAAGCCCGGTAGAGAATCTTGCCGCCTACCTGCGTGTAAGGCAGAATGCCGTTGTTGCGATAGTCCTGCAAGGTTCTCCGACTTACTTTCAGCAGGTATGCCACTTCCTTGTCCGTCAGCAGTTCATCGCCATACGCAGACGGTTGCCGTTTTTCCAACAACTTTTCGAGCAGGGCCAGCAGCCTGTCGAAATTCGAGTGGAACGTCTTTACCCACTCGTGGTCCTTTTCTCTGATTTCATTACTCATACGCGTTTGATATAGGGTTATACATTATTCTTGAAATTCTCTCAAATGGTCTTGCC
>JAHLFB010000205.1 GCA_018884025.1 Candidatus Phocaeicola faecipullorum | reverse complement strand
AGAGAAAATATTATGAACTTTGTGGCGTTTTCTAAATAATGATTGTTTTGAGGATGAAAAAGATACAAGCTTATCCGTCACCGTCAATGTCTGTTTTGCCAATAATCCTATTGGTTGTTTTACTGTTTTTTACGATAAAGAGTTTTGGCTCCGATGCATTGTCAGGAGCTAGTCAGGTGTGTCTGCTGATTTCAACAGCCGTATGTTCTGCCATAGGTATGATTGGCTACGGAATAAAATGGAAAGATATAGAACATGCCATAGTCAATAACATAGCCGGAGTAAGCTCGGCTATTATAATCTTGCTGATAATAGGGGCTCTGTCGGCCGTCTGGATGCTGAGCGGGGTAGTGCCTACCCTGATATACTATGGGGTACAGCTGATACATCCAAGCCTGTTCCTGGCATCATGCTGCGTGATATGCGCTATTGTGTCGGTCATGACAGGAAGTTCGTGGACCACCATTGCCACTATAGGTATAGCATTGATGGGTATTGGTGAGGCGCAAGGCTTTAACGAGGGTTGGATAGCGGGTGCCATTATTTCAGGCGCTTACTTTGGCGATAAGGTGTCTCCGCTGTCTGATACCACGATTCTGGCATCGTCAGTCACTGATACTCCACTGTTTACGCATATAAAATATCTTATGATAACCACTGTTCCGTCAATAATAATATCATTGGTGATATTCCTTGTCGCAGGTTTCAGTCATGAGTCAGGAAATACTGTCGAGATGGCTGCTTTCTCTGAAGGCTTGGCGGAAAGGTTCAACATTTCGTTATGGCTTTTGCTTGTACCTGTAGTTACAGGAATACTGATTGCTAAAAAAGTTCCTTCTATCATAACTCTGTTCATCTCGGCTGCCATGGCTTTGGTATTCATGCTTGTGTTTCAGATGGACAATGTTATAGAACTTGCTGGAGGACAGACAGATGCACAGTCCATATTCAAAGCCACTCTGCAGACATTGTTTACATCGTCAAATCTTCAGGCCGAAACTTCGCAGCTGACAGAGCTTATCGCAACCATGGGTATGGGAGGTATGATGAATACAATATGGCTCATCGTGTGTGCAATGTGTCTGGGAGGTGCAATGACGGCATGCGGAATGCTGGCAAGCATTACAGGGGTATTTGTGAAGTTTACTCGCAGGCTTACCGGCATGGTGGCATCTACAGTTGGTTCAGGTATTTTTCTTAATCTGGCTACAGCCGACCAGTATATATCCATAATTCTGGTAGGAAACATGTTCAGGGACATATACAAGAATAACGGCTACGAGAGCCGTCTGTTGAGCCGTACTACGGAAGATGCCGTAACTGTTACCTCGGTGCTTGTGCCGTGGAACACTTGCGGTATGACGCAGTCCACAATTCTGGGAGTTCCTACTCTGGCATATCTGCCATATGCGTTTTTCAATTATATAAGCCCGCTGATGAGTATTCTTGTTGCCGCGCTGGGTTTCAGGATTTTCCGTGTCAAAAAGGAGGAATAACCTTTTGGCTAAACAACCGGTTTTGACAGGTAAGTTTCCACCCATTTCCTGATATTGGCTCTTGCATTTTCAGGTTTTACAGCCTCTTCTGTCGGCATACAGTTCGGTGTAATGCTAAATACTTCGGTAAATCCGGCAGAACGCAGTTCTTCACAATGGCTTGCCCGTCCGGCAATCAGCCATACCGGAATATTGTGCGGCATAGTGCGTCGGAGTACACGCTCCGGAAGTTTGCCCATCAGAGTCTGGTTGTCGGCATGACCTTCGCCGGTGATAACAAGGTCGGCTCCGTCTAGCAGACCTTCAAAGTTCGTGAGGTCCAGCAACAGGTCTGCACCTGATTGGAAAGTTGCGTTGAAATATTGCAGGAACGCATATCCAAGGCCTCCGGCAGCTCCTGCTCCGGGAAAGTTGGACGTGTCTTTCCCCATTATGACTGCTGATTTCTCCGCAAACTCCCGTGCCCGTTTGTCCAATTCGATGACCATCTCCCGTGTCGCGCCTTTTTGTGGTGCAAAGGTATAAGCCGCACCGTTGGCGCCGTACAGTGGATTTCTCACATCGCTGGCAAGAGTAAACCGGCAGTGCCTCATTTCTTTGTCTATAACATTTTTGATATCCTTTTCGGAAGGATAATTCTCCAGAATAGCTTTAAGCATTCCCGTTCCGGAGTCGCTTGTACCGCTTCCTCCAAGCCCTATGATGAAATTCCTGCATCCGCTGTGCAGCGCATGTATTATCAGTTCGCCTACACCGTAAGTTGTTGCCGTCATAGGGTTTCGTTCTTCGGGAGACATCAATGTAAGTCCGCATGCTTTAGCGGTTTCTATTATCGCCGTACCGTCGGTGGTTATGCCGTATTTAGCGGTTATAGGCCGCATCAGAGGGTCGTGAACTGTTGTTTCCACTATTTCTCCGTTCATGGCGGCAATGAATGTCTCAAGCATTCCTTCTCCTCCGTCCGACATCGGGATTTTATGGAATTCAAATTCCCCTGACGATGCCGAACATATGGCATTTTCAATTTCTTCCGATGTCATGCAGCCTTTGAATGAATCTGTGGCAAGGATTATTTTCATGGTCTTAAAAATCTTATCAAGTACAAATTTATAGAATTAAGTTTGAATGTTAATCAGTAGGCTGATTATTATTTTGTCAATTTGACATTCTGATAAATCTGCATGCTTGAGATTGTGAAAATTGCCGATGGTTTGATGGATAATCAAGAAAATATTAATCTGGATGTGTTTTGGACTCTTGTACTAGATTAAAATGATATTAGTTTCTTGGTATTGTTTTTACATTGAAATGAAAATGAATAGTATTATGCCTTATTGTGGTAATATCTGCTTCTTTCTGTGCTTTTTGATATGTACCATATTCTCTGTGAGATAGAAGCATATATGCATATCGTATGTATAAATATAGATTAATATTTTACCTGTGAAAAATGCTTCGTCGTTTTTACAAAATAACGAAACGTTTTTCCCTAAATGAACTGTTATTTTGTGCGTTAATTTCTGATTTTTTGGTGTACAAAATAGTTAATATTTTGTATTGATTTAACATATGTCCGATATTAAGTTGCTATATAATGAATTATAAGAGAATGAAGTATTTGCATTTCATCCTATATTCTTTGAAAATATAAAAGTTGATGTTATGATTTTTGTCTTTTTGCTGTGATAATGTTGATGTATAGCTTCTTTATTTGTCTTTTTGATAACTTGGTGGGGTAGCTTTATCCCAATAGTGTAATGAGCATTTTTTCGGAAACTTCAGGTAAAATCTTTCTTAAGTGTTCCAGAATTTTTTCGCCTGATTCTTTTGGAGTACGTCCCGGATGGCACGCATCTTTTCCAAAGAGTCTTTCCGGTGTAGTTAGCAGTGACCATCCCCAGCCATATTCCCTGCCATGTTTGTCGTGCGGATATACGAAATCTTCGGTTACGATGTATCCTCCCATTTGCAAACGGCTAATATATGCGTCGAACCGGCTCCGCATCTTTGGACCTGTAAATCCGCACAGATGGCGTAATTTGCGCGTGATGAGGCTGCCTTCAATTCTCAGAACATCGAGGATGGCTTCTTCTATGCTTCCTTCTTCTGGATACTGATAAATACTTCTTCTGCAGTTACAGAAATCCGGCCACCATTCGCGGCTGATAAATGCGGCTTTGCCTTTGAAAAACTTGCCGTATGCACAACCACTTTCCTGCAATATAGAACCTTTCCACTCCCATAGAGGCCATTCCCATCCACCTTCCGGCAGAGAATTATATTGACAGTCTTCGTCCACAACTTCTTCGGCCGACCATCCTGATATTCCCATGTTTAATAATGGAAGGAATCCGATTTCATTGATATAGTCTATCAATTCGGGGCAGGAATGTATAAGTTCTTTTTCCATACTATATAAAATTTATTGCTAATGCAAAGGTACATAAAAAACAATGAATATTTTTATGTATGTTTGCATATAAATATAGCTATATAGAGATGATACCTCCGAAAATAGAACAGTCTTCAAAAGAAGAACGCAGAGAATATGTGTTACGCGCATGGGAGTGTCTGCATGACTGTGAGTCGTGTGGAAAATGCCGCATCTTGAAGGGTAGGGATGCGGAAACGCTTTATGCCGATTATATAGAGGGAAAGCGTTCTTATATGGACATTACATTAGAAATAAGGAATAATTCTTATTGATTAAAGGGACTGACCCCTATGATAAGAATTATTCCTTGTAAATATTTTTTGTAGCTTTTAGATGCCCATTCCTAAGTTATATGCTTCCTGAAGCTTGTCGTTACCTTCGATAGTTCGTGGAGCATCGACACCTCCGCAAAACAGTGTTCCTGCAAGGCGACATTCAGGGTAACAGTCAATCCATCCTGTCAGACCACTTATTGCACGTTGCGGAGTTTCCGGCTCGTCTTCTGCAGCTGTTGTCAGCATATATACGTCACGGAACTTGTAATCCAGATTGTACATGGCATTCATACGGTCGATAAGGACTTTCATCTGTCCGCTCATTTCATAATAGTAAATAGGTGTTGCCCAAACTATGACATCGGCATTCAGGACTTTCTGCATGATAGCATTTACGTCGTCGTTGATTACGCATTTTCCTAATTTCTGACATGCCAGACATCCACGGCAGAATCGGATGTCTTTGTTGATGAGTGAAATCTTTTCTACTTCGTTCCCTGATTTCAGTGCTCCTTCAATAAACTTGTCGGCAAGCATGTCGCTGTTTGAACCGGCACGCAGACTGGTAGAAATAACAATAACTTTCTTCATAATTTTCTTCTTATATCATTAACATTATTCTGCCGGCTTCCTTTGTGAATATCTCCGGAAAACGGCAAATAACCGCATAAACTTGTTTGCTCGTTACAGGTTGGTTATCTTTTCGCATATGCAGTCCCAAACGGTTTATTGTTTCTGCTATCTGGTCGGTTGTCATACCGCCATTCCGCTTGGTCAATACATATACTATTGCTTCTTCAATTTTCATGGTTACTTATCGTTTTGTAACAGTAATCATAAATGTTACAGCTACCATAGCAATGGAGATTCCGACGATAATGTTTGTTGTCAGTGGCTCGCCAAACATAAGAGTACCGACGATAATAGCAGTTATAGGTTCGAATACACCTAAAACAGATGCCTTGGTAGCTCCGATATTACGTGACGCTATGGCAAGTGTGGCAGTTGAAACTATAGTTGGCAACAAGGCAAGACCCAGAAGATTTAGCCAGTCGGCACCGGTTGTGATTCCTGCTGTTATGGCTGTGTCGGAACTGATGATTTTTCCAACGAATACAATTGCTCCTACTGTTAGGGCATAGAATGTAAGTAATGTATTGGATATTCCAGCAATTGCCTTACTGCGGTTGATGATTACTATGAATAGTGCGTACACCAATGCAGATGCTATTGAAAGCAGTACACCGACAGGATTGATGGTTTGTGTGCCGTCACTTTGCGTCATAATGAGCACTCCACCGAATGTGGCTGCAATTGCCAGCCATACCGGCCATGATGGAACGACCTTCAAGAATACCATTATGATTGCCACAAGAACAGGGTAGAGGAATACAAGTGTGGTAGCCAGTCCTGATGCAATATATTCGTATGCCTCGAAAAGAAATATACTGCTCGAAGTGTAGAGTAGGCCGAGGATAAATAACACACCAATCTGCTTCCCTGAAATCTTAAAACTCTGTTTTCGTAGCATCAGGAATAATCCCAAAAGCAGAACCGCAAAAAAATAGCGGAAGAAAAGTATAGATTCAGTGGCGGCACCGTTCTTCATCAGTGGAACCGCGAACAATGGATTTAATCCGTAGGTTATACCGGTAATAATTCCTGCCGGATAGCCTATAATGGCATTTTTGCTTAGTTTCTTCATGTGTTGGTTATATGTAATTGTTATCGGGGTGCAAAATTAATCAATCATATATCTGTGAACAAATTATTTTCTGTAAATGTATCTTGCCAAACCGTAGATGTATCTTCTGAATCCGGGACGGTATCTGAGCAGACGGTCGAACCATTTAAGATGGTGGCTTGTAATACGTACAGCCCATCCTACATAGTACATCGCAAATAATGTACCTACTCCAATGATGTGCCATTGCCATTTTCCGAAGAATATATAGCAGAAGATAATGCCGAGAAGAACAAGTGAGATATCTACCGTTATCTTAACCTTTGGAAACTCGATACCGGTTACTTTGCTTATGGCTACAGGAAAACCTTCACCTGGCATGGTTATACTGCCGCATCTGACCTCAAGTGCGACACCTATAGCCAGAATCGTGCATCCGGCAAATTGAGCTATGGCTTTTTCAAAAAAGGCTGTTGGTTGCAACCATGAAATAATATGCATGTTCAAGTCTATCAACATACCGAACACGAATCCTACCAACAACTGAAACAACTGGACCGGATCGAACTGTCGTCGGAGTACTCCCACTTGTCCGACCACCAGCAAGGCGTTCATTATGAAAGTATATTGTCCGATTGTAAGCGCCGGAGTAAGCCCGTTTGTTCCGGCATCATGAAATGCATATGGCAGAACGCTGATAACACTGGCTCCTAACATACTTTTTACGCAAAGGGAAATTCCTAGAGTCATTATGTATAAGGCAATAAAAAGAAGTACATGTTGCCAAACAAAGGATATTATTTTATCTTTTCTCGTCATTTTATATTTATTTTTATTACTTTAAAAATTCGTGTGCAAAAGTACTAAAAGCCTACAAATGGTGAATATAAAAACAGCAAATAAAAAGATATGAAAAAAAACTTTGCCGGTGAATACTCAAATACGATAATCTGTATCTCTTTCCTTTTTTAGTAGTTGATGATTTGAATCCCGTTCTGGTCAGACAGCCTGTTTTGCACCTTTTTTCTGCTCCTGTTGTTGGGTATTGTCAGTCTGTGAAGCACGCTGTGAGGTATTGCGGCGCACATCCGGATTTTCCTGGAAATATTGCAGCTGTCCAGTGTTTGCGTTTACTTTCAGATAGGAATCGAACGGTTTGCCGTTGGGACCTTTCATACCCGTTACAAGGATGGCTTTTCCGTCCTGAAGATTTGCTCTTTCCTGTGCCGAAAGCAGGTGTCCGTAAACCTCAGCCGGGATGGTAGGTGCCTGTCGTTCATTGAACCGTCCGGAGTTCTGGAATACTGTGGTCTTCCACTTGCCAGGT
>JAHLFB010000204.1 GCA_018884025.1 Candidatus Phocaeicola faecipullorum | reverse complement strand
TTATAGTACCAAGCCTCAAAGTCTTTCACTTCTTGCGGTTTCTGACACATATTCACTGCCGCCTGGATGCTGGCCAATAACCGGCAGGAATTGTTGTAGTAGAAATTCCTCTGGTACCACTGATTCCATTTTGCCACCATCACCAGATAGTTAATGCCAAGAGTTGCATGACCGTTTTCCTGTAAGACATCAACATAATCGTCTACGAACTTCTTATCCAGTGCCATGTTGCTATATGCCTGAATGAACATATCTTTCGCATCTGCCGAAGACGCATTGAAGGTCTCCAAATTCCTTCTTGATTTCCGTTCCATTTCCATCTGCTTTTGCCTGAACTCCGCTTCGCTCATCACTCCCGGCTTTGTCTTGTAATAGATAGTAGCATCGTGCCGGAAAGGATTGATATCCAACCTTTGCCTTCCAAGTATCTGTGGAATGTCAAGCATGATATCCAGTGTCTGCCATTCTTTTCCAGGATTGATGAAAATGTAGGTACTGGCATTGGTGGAATAGAAATCAACACCCTCAAAGGAAGCTTTCGTGCAGAATGTGAAAGGCTTGTTCACGGGATTATTCCTGTCTGTACATAAGCCTCCGACTGTGAAACCCTGCGGTAAAAGCGATGATTTGCTTTCAGAGCATAGGATTGTCACTTCATCCGGCCTCAGCTTGTTCTTTTGGATGATGCTTCTGATGGATTTGACTTCATTCAAGAATATACAGGCCTCGTGAGATTCTATAATATGCCCCTGTACGATTTTCCTTTCAAAATAGCCGGTTTCCCTATAACGCCGTATCAATTGGGCACACAGTTTTTCCGCACTTTCATCTTTCTTCATCTGCACTTCCTTCAAGGTAGGTTCTTCAATTACCTCCGGATCCCATTCCAGTCTGTAGTATGGAATGTTTTTGAATTGAGGTATATATTCAAGATATATATCCGGTATAGGCGTAGCTGACAAGTAGCAGATACGCATTACTTCATTGTCCAGAAGTACCAGAAAATTCATGTCCGTATTCCCCTTGAACATAGCATCTCCCAGCAGGCACTGGAATTCATCCACTACGAAAAGGAACAAATTGGTTATTCCTCTTGCCTTAAGTACATCAAGCACCTTCCCCACAGAATCCAACGTAACCAATATTCTGGCCGGTGTCTGTAAAGTTCCGAAAGGATTGCTCCCATGATGGTCAAGATACATTCCCAGATCCGACATCTTTTGCCTGATCGCTGTTGCCCTGTCATTACATAATGGGATATGAAAAAGGAAGGTGTCAGGATGTTGGGCATGCTTGTCCTTCAGCACTTGAATGCGTGGAGAGATTATCACAACAGGCAGGCTGGAGTTCAAGAACAACGATGTACCTCCACAACCTGTCAATGTCTTGTTCAGGATAAATTTTCTGTCCAATGGTAAAATGCCATTGATGAGTTGGCTATAGTCACTCATGTATCTACAGCCGTCAGGCATATTGATTATTTGTGGCTGGTTCATAATTCTATTTTTATTTTTGTTTTTGTTATTTTTTTACCTGCCAAATAAGGGTATAATTGGGGATAAGTGAGTTAACAGAATGCAATATTTTTCCTATATGAAACATATTCCTTTTAAGTAATATTCCTGATTTTAAGAAAAAAAATATCATTCTTTCGTCTGTTGTAGGCTCACGCCGCCTGAGTGGATTTATTCTTATCTTTATCATTTTCATTTTCTGATTATCCTGCCTACGGTTAACTGTCTGTTTATTCCTTTCCATAGATTCTAAATTCTACTGTTCCGAAGTTATTCTGTTCGGCCTTATAAGCATTCCCAACATGACCTTGTATCTCTTCCCTGCTCATGGTGTCATTTTCCCAGCCATCGACAAAGTACTCTTCAGCCAGTTCCTCATCCACTCCCCATCTGCACATCAGACAAGCCAATTTGAAGATACTGCTTGCTCTGTTACCTACCATCCAATATTCCGGATGTTTTTCTTTCCATTTCCGGTTCATGATGGAGATAATGCTTTTGTCCGATACTTTCCTGCCATTGGAAATCGGCTGCATAGTCTTAATTTGTGGTTTTACCGAAGGGATATAATGGAAAGGTACAGGACTTGGATTCACCCAGATATCCGGGTCATAGCTAAGATAGTTTCGCCTGCCTAAGTCCTTACAGTTTACATCTTTACTTGCTACATTAAATTTATCCAACAATTGATTATACAGGTCGGTATGCTTGCTTAAATCTGTGTTGTCGTGAAGTACCAATGCCTTTAATCCATGACCGCTTGGAGTTATGAACACGCATACGACACAGGGAGTTTTTATCAGCCTGTTGCGTAAGTGCATTAATTCATCCATTGTCAGTATGTCATCAAAATCCATGGCAGTGATGCGCGAGTATTCATCCATCCCCTTTGCATCAACATAGATGAATGTCCCGTTATACGTCACCGCAGGCAATAATCTGAATTTCCAGGATTGCCTGTCTTTCTCATCGACCTCTCGGATGAATTCAATTGCCTGCCTCAAGGTATAGCTCCCATATTCCTTATCATATAATGCCATATAACCATTTCTGATGTATTCTATGGCTTCTTTTAAACTGATGTTTTTCAAACCGTACATCACATAATTAATTCTTTGTGTCAATGTACATTTTACATTTTCAAATATTATCATAATAAAAAATGTTACATCTTTCAGGTATAAGGTTTTCGCTCCTTGCCAATTCCCTTTTTATCATTGGGAGTAAAAAGAAGAGAAGCTATATCTGACAACGACTTCTCTTCTTCCGTTAAATCGTAAACAACCTCTCAGTCCGTCTTTCCCTTTTTTGGGAAAAACGGTCTAAAGAATTAGCTACCTCCATAGACCAGATACAGGTAAAATCAGAAGGCATCGAATATTCTGACACAAACACCTTATGTCCTGCCTGTTTCATGGACTTGCACCAGTCATAGAATTTAGGATAATCAAAATCCACCTCATAGCCTTTGGTCCCTTGATAAGGAGGGTCGCAATAAATGATGGAATCAGGCGGTATTTCCAAAGCATCGTAAGAACAGCAATAGAGTTCACAGCCTTTCATCGGTTCTATTTGCTGCTTTACGTTGTCGATGCTTGCCTTCACGTAATCCCGACCATCAGAAACGCTTGTCCCAGAATAGGAATGATAGAATATCCCGTTGTATGAAGCCATGAAACCTATCCAGCCCAGTTCAGCCATCGAATAGTTTGTGTAATCCTTGGCCTTATAAGCTTTCCGCGCTTCATCGTATGTTTCCCTTGTGATTGTTTCCGGATATTCTTCCCCATCCAACAATCCCTTCCACATGTCCATCAGAAAAGGATTGATGTCAGAAGCCATTCTATTACCGCTTACGTTGGCGATAGAATTGCATCCCCCACAAAACGGTTCTACATAATATTGATTTTCGGTTCTGTCTTTTAAAATAATCGGTGCAATATGCTTCCAGATGCGCCGTTTGCTTCCCATGTATTTCATATAGATAAAGTTTAGGATATAAGAAAAGGGAAACAGTAACAATGACTATTACCATTCCCCTCAAATTTATTATGAACAAAAATATGCTATCCTCTAAAATGTCAGTTGCATCTTTATATAGATCGGCTGGATGTTAAGTTGTATATTCTTAGTCCGACTGGCTTTTAACACGCGGGCCGATTTCTTGTAGCTCTGGAGAAATTCGCTTATCGGAACATAGAAATTGAAAATACGCGAAAATCCATTACAAGGAATGTAGAATCTATCCGGCAGATTGAAACCGGGCAATCCCAAACCGGTTATCATATCAGCATCGAGTTCGTAAATAGAGTTTTGCCCGATTGTTGGTGGATAACTGAAGTTTCCCTGGAATATCAGTTCAAGTTCGTTATCTGATACTTGTTGGATCTGAAACAGAACTCGCCCTCCAGTTAAATTATCAAGGGATTGTTGTACTTGCTGTTGGACGTTGGCCAACGGAAGTGCAGCCAAATCATAGACTACGCCTGTTACAAATATTTTCTTTTTCATATCCGATGAAAATTTAAAATTAAACTTTGAATAGATATTTTCTTTATCAATTTAAGATTTTTGTTTTTTCTATTTTACATCTTTTTTCTCAGTTATAAGGAATAAACCTGTTTATAAACTCCTTTTTTTAATGACAGGCAATCCTTTTTCCATAAATGAGGTATTCAAGCGGTAAGAATCGCGTTTTTATCATTACAAACAAACCACAGCAATACGGATATATTGCAGAAGGACAAGAAAGAAACACTATACCATTGACTCTTCATCTTTGGCATAGTGGTTTTGAAATATGATTATAAAACGTAGAAAACAGGTTACTTGATTCTGAGCACTACTGAATAATGACTCACTTCCATCTTCATCCATTTCACCTTATCAGCTCCAAGCAGTTCCGCCGATTCTTTATAAGCCATTTTGAAATCAAATTGTCCCAGCTTGTAAGGGCTATAACCAAAGGGAGCTATCGGGAACTTATAAGGTGGTTGAAAGCCATTATAACCTTCTCCCGTTACCATAAAAGCATCAGCATCAATCATATCTTTGCTTAAATCTATATTATTCTG
>JAHLFB010000203.1 GCA_018884025.1 Candidatus Phocaeicola faecipullorum | reverse complement strand
CCGATTATACCGCTTGAAAGCATGGATATAGGGATATTACAGGAAAATTGAAAGCATACTCTATGAAAAATGAGAAAGCAATGATTATATAACGAAAAAGAGGATGCGTCATTTTGACACATCCTCTTTCTATTTATTGTCAGTTGCGGAAACTCAATCCGTCTCCACCACGTTCCACTATGATTGGTTTTGTTCTGTCCACTTCTTGTGAAAGAAGTTTCTTAGACAAGTCGTTGAGCAGATAACGCTGTATCGCACGTTTCACAGGACGGGCACCGAATTCAGGGTCGTAACCCGCTGTAGCTATGAAATCTACAGCCTCGTCAGTCATCTGGAGCTGTACACCGTTCTCTTCAAGCATCTTTCTTATGCCGTTTATCTGCAGACGTACAATCTGTTCTATCTCATTCTTGTTCAATGGCAAGAACATGATAGTTTCGTCTATACGGTTCAGGAACTCAGGACGGATAGTCTTTTTCAGCATATTCATCACCTCGTTCTTGGTTTCCTCTACTATCGTGTCATGATTCATCGGAGTGATTTTCTCAAACTGGCTTTGTATGTATGAGCTTCCCAGGTTTGAAGTCATTATTATGATAGTATTCTTGAAGTTCACCGTACGTCCCTTGTTGTCTGTCAGACGACCGTCGTCCAATACCTGAAGCAGGATGTTGAATACGTCCGGGTGAGCCTTCTCGATTTCGTCGAACAATACCACAGAGTAAGGTTTACGTCTTACTGCCTCAGTCAATTGTCCGCCTTCATCGTAGCCAACGTATCCCGGAGGCGCTCCGATAAGTCGTGACACAGAATGTTTCTCCTGATACTCACTCATATCTATACGCGTCATCAGCGATTCGTCGTCGAACAGATATTCAGCCAGTGCCTTAGCCAACTCAGTCTTACCTACACCAGTTGTACCGAGGAAGATGAATGAACCTATCGGACGTTTAGGGTCCTGCAGGCCTGCACGGCTACGTCTTACGGCGTCGGATACAGCCTGGATAGCCTCATCCTGACCTATGACACGCTTGTGCAATTCGTCTTCCAGGTGAAGAAGTTTCTCACGTTCGCTTTGCAGCATCTTGCTTACCGGTATTCCAGTCCAGCGTGATACCACATCGGCTATGTCTTCGGCGGTAACCTCTTCCTTAATCATGGCGCTGTCACCCTGTTTCTTCTTCAAGTCTTCCTGAATGCTCTTTATCTCGGCTTCCAGAGCCTGCAACTTGCCGTAACGTATTTCAGCCACACGTCCATAGTCACCCTCACGCTCAGCCTTGTCGGCTTCAAACTTGAGTTGTTCTATTTCCTTCTTGTTCTGCTGTATCTTGTTTACAAGTTCCTTCTCGCTCTGCCATTTAGCCTTGTAAGAAGTCTCCTGCTCTTTCAGCTCGGCAATCTCCTTGTTCAGCTGTGCAAGTTTGGCTTCATCCTTTTCACGTTTGATAGCCTCACGTTCAATCTCCAACTGTTTCAACCGGCGTTCAATCTCGTCAAGCTCTTCAGGCAATGAGTCACGTTCCATACGCAGTTTTGCGGCAGCCTCGTCCATAAGGTCGATAGCCTTATCCGGCAAGAAACGTTCTGTGATATACCTGTTACTCAATTCAACGGCAGCTATGATAGCCTCGTCTTTGATACGTACCTGATGATGATTTTCGTACCTTTCCTTCAGACCACGAAGAATAGATATTGAGCTTTGGGTATCAGGTTCGTCCACCATAACAGTCTGGAAACGACGTTCAAGGGCTTTATCCTTTTCAAAATACTTCTGATATTCGTCGAGTGTGGTAGCACCGATACTTCTCAGCTCGCCACGAGCCAATGCCGGTTTCAGAATGTTTGCGGCATCCATCGCGCCTTCGCCTTTACCTGCACCAACCAGGGTATGTATCTCATCGATGAACAATATTATGTTACCGTCTGATTTTGTTACCTCGTTGATTACAGATTTAAGTCTTTCCTCGAATTCACCTTTATATTTGGCACCTGCAACCAGCGCACCCATATCGAGTGAGAACAACTGTTTGTTTTTCAGGTTTTCAGGCACGTCACCACGAAGAATACGCTGCGCCAGACCCTCCACGATAGCAGTCTTACCTGTACCCGGTTCACCTATCAGGATAGGGTTGTTCTTTGTACGGCGGCTCAAAATCTGAAGTACACGTCTGATTTCCTCGTCACGACCTATTACCGGGTCCAGCTTTCCTGTACGTGCTGCCTCAATCAGGTTTATCGCATACTTTGAAAGTGACTGATAAGTGTCTTCACTTGATTGTGAAGTAACTTTCTGTCCTTGTCTCAGTTCGCTTATTGCGGCACGCAATTCCTTGTCGGTCATTCCGGCATCCTTCAGAATTGTTGCCACTGTACTCTTCACATTGAGCAAAGCCAGAAGTATGGCTTCAAGTGAAACGAACTCGTCGCCAAGTTCTTTTGAGTACTCAACTGCCTTTTGCAATACATTGTTGGTATCGCGGCTCAGATAAGCCTCACCACCTGAAACCTTAGGCAGCGATGCAATCTGACGGTCAAGAACTGTAGCTACCTGCTGGCCGTTTATTCCAAGTTTCTGGAATATGAAGTTGGTTACGTTTTCGCCCACCTTCAATACGCCCGCAAGTATGTGTTCCGGCTCTATGGCCTGCTGTCCGCGGCTCTGTGTCAAGTTCACAGCCTCCTGAACAGCCTCTTGCGATTTGATTGTAAAGTTGTTGAAATTCATATATATTCTCCTTTCTTATTTTATACTTTATTGTTATCTGAAAATCTTTTTACCTGTTATTCCAATACATTGTTATCTTTCTTTTTACCTTTCGCTTTTAATCACGCTTATACTACTCCAAACTCCTTGCCAAATTAATTTTTCTATCTATATCTGCCTAAATGTCAGTGCTTTATCTTTTGGAACTGCAATTTTGTCTTATCATGGAACAATTTGTCAGCATTATTGATTATTGTGCCTTTCTGTAGTGTTATTTATGATATAGCTTCACTGCTGTCCGGAGAAATTTTACCATAAAGTAAGTTGTACGACAGAACCCGTCTCCGGAACACTAACGGGGACTGTCGGCTGGTTAAAAAGATCCCGGATGTCCGTCCTCTGGAAGAGGACCTGCCCGATTGAGTTAGATATAGAATGAAGACTTGGAACCAGGCCATACCGTTTCTTCGCAATGATGAGCAAAAGATAGTCGCAAACGGCTAT
>JAHLFB010000202.1 GCA_018884025.1 Candidatus Phocaeicola faecipullorum | reverse complement strand
CAATAGTTCGTTAAAAATTAGATAATCAGCTATGCGGCATTCGCCACAAAGCCAAAGAGTTCTTTGACAAGTTTGGCATTAAAAGTTCTGTTCGGTCTCAGTCCGGACCTTGCTAAAATTCTTTTGAGCATGTAAATGTTGCTCATATAGGACTTTAGCAGGCCGATGGATAGTTCCGGATAAAATTCCCTCCGCATGACCTTTGCAACGTTCACCGCCGCCATCGATGCGTTGAAGGCGAAATCGAGTTTCCGCAAGTCCCTTGCCTGACAATGGTTCAGTCCGGTAAACTGTTTTGCTTCGCGGAAGCAGAACTCGATTTGGAACCTTGTACGGTAAAACTCAATGATGTCCCTTCCCGACATGTTGATGTCCGTGGAGAAGTAAATCTTGTGTCCTCCGGAATCCGGATAATGGACTACGATTTTGATGTTCCGTTTCATGGCTTTCGCGTACGCCTTTATGACAAACGCCTTTCCGCCTTCCACCTCAAGCGGCTCACAGCGGGAAAGGTCAAGGCTGCCGAAGTCTATCTTCTCGCCCTTAACTCTCGGACGTCCCCTTTTTCCTGTGCGTACCCCGTCGTGCGAATACCATAGGGAGGCATCGTCCCGCAAGCGGCTTATCAGGTGGAAACCCATTGCACAAAGTTCGTTAACGAAGGTAGCCTTCGAGAACCATGCGTCCGCCACGACATAAGGGGTGATGGCAAGCAGCCTGTCCTTGTGCTTGCGCAAGACGTCAAGGTACCAGTCCACAAGATTATAATCTTCCCCCTTGTTTTTCAAGGTTTCACTGTCCGGGGTCTGTTCGGCACGGAGCATCATGCAGTCGTGCATGTCCACGTCGATGATGCCGATGCCGAGGATTTCCAGTCCCCGTTTCATGGCCGAGGCACAACCCGACCAGAACTTCCCGATATAAGGAGTCTTCTTGCCTGCCTTTGAAATATAACTTGCATCTATGGCTATGGCCTTTCGCTTTCCCCGGCCGAGTCCTCTCGTCATCAGTGACGTGTTGAACCCCAGCCAATCGAAACCGTGTTCATAGAGTTGCCGGAAACGTTGCTCGCAACTGTCACTATAGCGTCCCATTTGGGTAAAGTTTATCTTACGCGGTATGACCATGTATAAAATCATCATCAGGATGAATGCTGTTTTAAAACTTTTGCGTAGCTTTGCAGAACCATATTTCAACGCATCGGCTACGATTCCCTCATATCGGTCAAGTGCTGTTTTCTCCATATCTTTAATGTGTGGTAGGAAACCATTAAAGGTACTGAATTTCAGCCACTTGACCTATTTTATTGTGCTAAACTTTGTTGCATAACTCGCTCTTTTTCAACGAACTAATAGAAAAAATAACGAAGTATTAGTAGAGGACAGGTTGCCTAAAAGAATCACATTTATGACATGTACCTATTTTGTAGGAGTGGATATAACAGAAAGATTCCATCTTATCACTGCCATAAATGTATCAAAGCCATACACAATATTGTCTACTGACAAGCTACAGCAAATTGCAGGAAGATGCAGGCATCCTGAAGGTTTGTTGAGTGAGACTATCATATACACAACTAAAAACAATAATAATGAAATGCCAACAAATTTGCAGGAGAAAGTCTTGGAAGATGCAGAAGCATTGTCTACCTTTGGAAACTTGTATTCTAAGTTAAAAAATAAATTCCCTAAATCTTACTATTTTACAGACGAACTAATAGAAAAAGATTTTATTGAAACAACTGCCAAGAGATACTTTGGAAGTAGTCCCGTGAAATTAATCAGGAAAAATTCGGATGGAATATTTGTGCCATCTTACTTTAATATTGATTTTGTTCGTATCCAAGTTGATTTACTTGGCAGATTATATTCGACTCCAAATAATCTTATAGATGCACTCAAATCTGAAGGGCATACCGTAGAAGTGAATAATTACATTGAAAATGAAGATATTCCTTTAGATATAAGAATGCAAACGGATGAAGATTTTCAAGAAGCAACTATGCTTCAACGAGAAGACTTGATTGCAAGGTTGCAAGTAGAAGGGAATATAGTAGCAAGAGAAAGGCTTGCGAGAAATCTGATGACACAAAGATGTTCAATGCAAAATTCCTTGTTCTTAGAACATTTTATAGAACTTCAAAAATATGTTCCATTTGATTTATTGATAGAGAAATTAAGAGAGTATGACAACAATGTAGATTATAACAGGTTTTATAATTATGTGATATTTTGGACATTGGAAGATACTCATCCTCTAAAAACTACTATCCGAGAGATTTTTCCTATAAATGAGTTATTTACAGGAGCACAATTAACAGAGAATTTCAACATTATATATAGTGGCTTATTGAGTTATCCGAGTTTAACACCTAAACAGGCAATTCCTTTAATTAAAAATTTTTGTACTCTTTCGGACAGAACTTCAATGCGGATAAATGGAAAGCCTGTAGGTGCATATAGAATTCTAAATTTAAATCCATTTGGGCTTGAAGGGGAACCATTAGAGCGTATTTCTGCAATAACTTCTGTAACTCATCTTCTAAGATTTTAACGAATGTATTCACTTCCCTATATTAAAAATTAGAAGTGAATACGGGGCATACCTTTTTCCACCTGTTTTCATCACTGGGAACAGGAGGCTATCATTTATGCGCATCAAGTAATGTATAACTAAACCTACTGAATTTTTCTCTGATATTTTTTGCGACATTCCTTGTCTTTAAGAGCATGAATTACACCATCCTGATACCCTCCCCATCACTCAGGGTGGGGATAGTCCCCTCCCACAACAATTAAAATCATAAATTTATGGATAGCTTAAAGTTCATTGAAACAATGTCTGTTGCAGACTTCAAAATCAAAATGGGTGTGGAAAGAATTGATGTGAAACAGAATCCCCATACAGGGAAATGTTTCTTTGTGTTTGGCTGTGAAACAGGTGCTGTAAGTGAAAGATTCCTCAAAGGGGATATTACAAAGCCTGTCATTTCACAAGTATGCTCTCCTGAAACAGGGGATATGTTTTACATGCTTCATCAACAAGGGGATGGTGGAGCACCTACATTGGCAACTTTGTAGCAGATAAGTTGCATATCTCATCAGGGCAGTTGGATGAAAGTCTGACTGCCTTTTTATTTTTCTGATTGTAAAATTATTAATAGTTTTTGTATGATGCAATTAAGAGTTTCATCAAAGAAGCAGGCTAAGATAAAGCTTGCTTTACAGGGCTGTGCAGGGAGTGGCAAGACTATGTCTGCCCTCCTTTTAGCCTATGGACTATGCAATGATTGGAGCAAAATAGCCATCATTGACAGTGAGAATGGAAGTGCTGATTTATATGCCAGCTTAGGCAATTATAATGTGTTATCCCTTCAAGACAACTTTACTCCCGAAACTTATATGGAAGCTATAGGGATATGTGAGGATGCAGGAATGGAAGTCATCATCATAGATTCCATCTCCCAATGTTGGGACAACCTGTTGGAGTACCATGCAAACTTGCAAGGTAACAGTTTTACTAATTGGCAGAAGGCCACTCCGAGAATCAATGCTTTCATGCAGAAAATATTGCAAAGTGAGAAGCATATCATTTGCACCATGAGATGCAAGCAGGATTATGTCCTCAATGAGAAAAATGGCAAGATGGTTCCTGAAAAAGTAGGACTTAAAGCTGTAATGAGGGATGGGATAGACTATGAGTTTACCATTGTCTTTGACATCAACATGAAGCATCAAGCCATTGCAAGCAAGGACAGGACTAACCTGTTTATGGGGAAGCCTGATTTCACCATCACACCAACTACAGGGCAAATCATCCTTGATTGGTGCAATGATGGGGTGAATGTGGAAATGATAAGGCAGCAAATTATCAATGTCAAATCCATTGAGGAACTGACTGCCATTTATCACAAATACCCTGAATGGTATCAGCAACTGACTTCTGACTTCATGCAGAAGAAAATGCAGTTGCAAGAGGAGAAGAACAAACCGAGTATTAACTATAGCCCCAATTTTACAAAATATGGAAGCAATGCAGTTACAGCCTGTCAAGGCTAATATGACTTATCCAAGCAGAACAAGCAGAGTCTTAGATTTGCCCAACAAACAAGACATTATAGAAGTGGAGCCTGTCTTGTCAAGAAGGGAAGTAAAAAGACTTCCTTTTATTGAAGCCAATACCAAAGAGGTAACCATAGAACATTTGAAGAATGAGTGCATTGTGCCTGTATTCAGCAAGGACAATGAAATCACCATTTCACATCCAAACTTCATTGAAACAGTATGGGAAGCAGCCAACAGAGTTTTCCCTAATGAGAGTATTGAACTGCCAGAAATCAGAGTAAGCCATATCATCAAAGGAAGAACACCCGAAGCCATTCACAAATCAGTAAAGGACTTGTTGGAAGAAGACAAGACCATCTATTATGAAAGGATGATGTTTTGCTTTGAGATACCAAGTATTCATGAAGATATAAATGGCAACAGGCTCAATCTCACAATTGGAGGGGTAAGGGCTTATAACCATGAGAATCTTTACAGTAAGAAAGGCATGGAGAAATTCAAAATCTTCATAGGTTTTAAGAATATGGTATGCTGCAATATGTGTGTCTCTACTGATGGCTTCAAGTCAGAACTAAAAGTAATGGATGTGCATAGTTTATTCAATGCTGCAATACAGCTTTTTCAAGATTACAATGCATCCAAACACCTTTATTATATGGGGGCTTTCAAGGACAGCTATATGACAGAACATCAGTTTGCTCAATTCTTGGGAAAAAGCAGATTGTACCAATATCTCCCACCTGAGCAGAAGAAAAGACTTCCTCAAATGCTTATGACAGATACACAGATAGGTATTGTAGCCAAGTCTTTCTATAATGATGATAACTTTTCTCTTCCTGACAATCAAGGAGAAATCTCTATGTGGAATGTGTATAATCTGCTTACAGGGGCAAATAAGACTTCCTACATAGACAATTTCTTAGACAGGGCTTATAATGCCACCCAGCTTGCTGATGGGTTGAATAAAGCCTTGTATGGGGAGAGTGAATATACTTGGTTCATTCAGTAACAGGAGGTTGTATGTCTATTTATCCATTATGGTGGGAAATTGTTAGCTTTGCCTTATGGGAGAAATCATATTTGCCATTATCAATTTGCTTTTAGGAGTGATTGTGCTTTGCATTTTTTGCTCCGATGGCAATAAAAAGCCATGATTTATGGTTTGATTGTTGGATGAAGCCTCGGAATAATATCAATATTTCGGGGCTTCCTTAAAATGAAAACACAATGAGAATAAGAGATATGTAACAAAAGCAGTACCTTTGTATAGAGCAAGGGGAGATATTTATCATCCCTTCATGACAAGAAATTGCCCACACCTCGTATGCTGATATGGATTGACTTTTATAAAATTGGCTGATTTAATGTTTGTTTCTTGCAGAATTATCGTAC
>JAHLFB010000201.1 GCA_018884025.1 Candidatus Phocaeicola faecipullorum | reverse complement strand
GCAATATCCTCATCTATTCTTTGAGGAAAAAGCACTGTCTGGTTGGAATTGTAAGGACGAAAATGTATCTTTGCCATAGTGGAAATTATTATGCCTAAAGATACAAAATCTTTAGGTAATAACAAAGCCCCGGCTTGTGAAAGTCGGGGCTTTGTCATACAAAAAAGAAGGTGTGCTTTTTGACACACCCTCATGATATGGGGAGTTTCACGTCATTTGATTACAAACTTCTTGTGACAGATGAACTGGTTGATGAAATACTTGCTCTTGGTGACAAGGTGGAGATTGCTTATCCGGAAAAGCTGAGAATGAAACTGCTTCAGAAGATTGGGCATATCAGAAGCAGGTATGCAACATAGAAATCTGTAATTGTAGAATATTACTTTTGAGTAGCAAACATTCGCTCAATCATTGCTTCAAGCTCAGGACCCAATGGACGTTCTGTGTCCATACACTCCTTCTCACCGGCAACCAGGTCACCATATATATTCCTGTAGCGTTCAGCTTCACTGCCATCACAGCAAAGCATAGCCGTCTCAAACTCCTTAATCATTTTCTTACGCTGGCTCTCTGGATATTCCTTAGTCTTGCCATAACTGGTAATAGTAAATGTTCTTGCCATAATCATAGGATTTATTTGTTATACCTTTGTTTATAATCTTTTTTGCTATACTAATATACGAAAATATTTTGATAATCAGAAATTTAACAACAAAAAATCGCAAGAAATTAATTATGAATTTCAGCTTTACAATATTACTGTTTATCCGAAATTCCTGCTATAGTTGAGATTTAACATGCTTTCCAAAACTTACATCTTCCCATTCACCGCCATGAGAATCTTATAAAATTTATATGCCAACAAAAGAGAGAAAATCTATCTTTTATTGGCATAATATTATATATTGCATTTGTTCTCCAAGTCCAAACAGAACAAATCAAGACTCCGGCTTTTTTGACGGCATGTCTTAAGTCCTTTTCTCATATCTTTTGATATATTATCATAGTCCAGATTCTTTTTGTCAGTGTTGATGTATTTGACTCTTTTTTTACCGTCAATCCTGCCAATAAGATAATGTAACCGTTCTTTTGGATTTGCATACTGTGCAGTTTCTTTACAGGAATTATCGAATAAAGGTATAAGCCACGCATCAGTTTCTTCAATTGCTATTGCATATGCAACCTTATCACGATAAGTCTCCGGAATAATGTTCGAAATTTTATATTCTACAGCTTTATACAGATAATCACAATATTCTTTCCAATCTGTATCTTTTGTACGTAATGGTTCATTTATATCATACCCAACTTCACCTCGTTCTGCAGTATCTATCTGAACAACAAGCAAAGCATCATCTGCCAATACATCAAAAAAAGAGTGGAGCAGGTTATTGTCCTCACATGATTTCAAGACCAGATTCCAGTTGCTGAAATTCATTTCATTCAAATCTGTCTCGTCAAACTGTTCACTGGGACGCAATTGAACGACATCACTACCATCAATACCCTTCAAAGCCTTCAGAACTGCCTTTATTACAGCTATGTCAGCTTTACCTTCTGCTATAATACCCAATCTCATATCATCAGAAATTATAAGGTACACCGCCAATAAGTCCTTTCATCCACATTTCTGAAAGCATCATGCGCTGTTCGCTTGTCTGTTCTTTTGTCTGGATACGTTTAGCCTGCGTTTTTCCCTCATCGTTACGGGTCACAACGTATAATCGCTGACTACCGTCATTAAGGTTCAAGCCATCCAATATGGCCGGATTATGCGTTGTTATAAGTACCTGCTTACCATTCTTGACAGCCAATTCACAGATTTTCTTCATGAGAAACCTGCACAAACGGGGATTCAACCCATTTTCAATGTTGTCAATGGCAAAGAAGTCCGGGGTCTTCCTGCTGATAAAGAGTGTCAGATAAAACAATAATTCCAACGCACCTTCATTGGCATTCTCCGCAGAAAACAGATTGTTCTTTTTCTGCATAAACTTATCCCTGAAATAGAGATTGGATTTACTTCTTCCCAATTTATATCCCTGCATCTTATATATTTCCTCACTGTCAAAGAATATATCTTCAATCCAGGATATATAGTCTTTAGCTGATTCTTTTATCTGCATGATTTCTTCTTTGGGTATGTTGTTAAGAAGCACATCAAGACCTTCTCCATTCAAACCAAGAGGATATTGCAAGCTGTCTGAAGTCAATCCACGAAGTGCGTTGATTGACAGTGAATAAATAAGATACTTGGACAAATATTCCC
Organism: Candidatus Phocaeicola faecipullorum; assembly: GCA_018884025.1. Taxonomy (GTDB): domain Bacteria; phylum Bacteroidota; class Bacteroidia; order Bacteroidales; family Bacteroidaceae; genus Phocaeicola; species Phocaeicola faecipullorum. The sequence continues at coordinate 1,142 of JAHLFB010000201.1, read as the reverse complement.
TTAACTTATCTGTTTTTTCTACTGCTTCCTTAATGTTTCCACGTCTAGCTCCAGTTGACCAAGGAGCATTCCAAGTAGAATAAATATCCTCTGGAGCTAAATTGGTAACTGCATATTTTATACGTTCTCCTTCAGTCCCAGATATGTTTACATTAATGGTGCTGTTGGATGGCTGACCATAAAATGAACTTATCATCAAGTCCGGTTTCGCAATCCTAATGCCTTTCTGTATCATGGAATTTACTTCTATTTGGGCAGAACGCTCAGCTGCAACCATTGCTATAGCTTCAAGAATATTTGATTTACCGGAACCGTTAGCACCGATAAAAACATTGACATTACCTAAAGACAATGTCATATCTGTTATTGACTTGAAATTTTTTACAGTTATAGTTTCTATCATATTATCTGTTTTACAAAAAGCACCTAATTCCATATCAGGTCGTACATATAAGTACAAAGATACGGAAATTTCACTATAATAATGAATTAAAAAGCATATTTTTAGACACATAACATAACTTGTTAATCAGTATATTAATATAATAGTTCTCTTGATACAGCATAATAATCAGCGAAAATGTAATTCCTCCTGTTTAATTGGATGTTGTTGCTCAACAGGCATTTCCTCCTGTACCTCAGATACCACCTCAGTTTCAAGATCCAATCCGAAAGTCTCCTTCAACTGCAGATAATCAAAGCACAGTGCCTTTGGTCGGTTTACCTTTACCTTCTTAACCTGCTCGCCATTCACAATGTCAATAGTATAATCTGGAAGTCCGCTGGGCAGAAGTATGGTGAATCTGTCCTGTTTCAGGCCCAGGTATGAAGCATGGGATTTCAGGTAGGACATGATGGTGGACCAGTTAGAGCGGTTGGAGGTGGAACCTGCATTCCGGCTGTTGAACAGTGATGCCACAGCTGCCGTGTTCAGATAGAGAATAGGACGTGCTTCCTTAAATTCTATATCTTCCTTTACGGACAACGGACGGAAGGATTTCATATACCTTATGCGGTAATGTGCCTTCTCAATACATTTCCCTGAAGTCTGGAATCCCTGAAGCATACTCCAGAAGTCCGCTATTTCCGAACTTTCCTGAGCCAGCTCATTCTGATTGCGTATTCCTTTGACTGCTGTTTCA
>JAHLFB010000200.1 GCA_018884025.1 Candidatus Phocaeicola faecipullorum | reverse complement strand
TTTTCCAAGACGTAGGTTGATATCGAAACTGTTGAGTTTATTGGTAAAGTTATCAATGTCTGTTATCAGCATTTGTGCTTCCGCTTTTGTGGCAAAACGGAAAGGGATTTTTTTCTGTGCAAACGCTGTAAGTGATATGCAGCATAGTATTGTCGAAAACAATAATCGTGATATTTTCATAAACAGTATATTTTAAAATGATTATATTGACTTAATTTTTAAACTCACAGCGTAAATTTAAATAAAAAAAAGCCATTCACGCTTATCCGGCTTTATCTTTTACGTTTTTTTTATATTGAAAGAGTAAAAGACGTTGCGTTCGTGAATGGCTTTTCTGCGTAGTTATGGATTATTCTTTGTCTTTTAGTGCCGCAAAAATCAGACCTTCAAGTTCCTCTGCCAGTTCAGGATTGTCCTGTATGCATACTTTGGCAGCATCGCGTCCCTGTCCGAGTTTGGTATCATTGTAGCTGTACCATGAACCGCTTTTCTTTATTATACCGAGTTCAGAGCCAAGGTCAATTATTTCTCCGCTTCTGGAAATTCCCTCGCCAAACATGATATCGAATTCTGCTTTACGGAAAGGAGGTGCTACCTTGTTTTTCACTACTTTCACTCTTACCTGGTTTCCTATAACATCTTCACCGTCTTTCAATTGTGTAGCGCGGCGTATGTCAAGTCTTACCGAAGCGTAGAATTTCAGTGCATTACCACCGGTTGTAGTTTCAGGATTACCGAACATTACACCGATTTTCTCACGCAACTGGTTGATGAAGATACAGGTAGTGTTTGTCTTGTTGATGGTTGATGTAAGTTTTCTCAATGCCTGAGACATAAGTCTGGCCTGAAGACCTACACGGTTGTCACCCATATCGCCCTCGATTTCAGCTTTCGGAGTAAGTGCCGCAACTGAGTCAATTACGATGATGTCGATAGCTGATGAACGTATCAGCTGGTCGGCTATTTCGAGAGCCTGTTCACCGTTGTCTGGCTGTGATATCAGCAGGTTGTCGATATCAACTCCAAGTTTTGCCGCATAAAAACGGTCGAAAGCATGTTCAGCGTCAATGAATGCGGCTATACCGCCTGCTTTCTGTGCTTCTGCTATTGCATGTATTGCCAGAGTTGTCTTACCTGAAGATTCAGGACCATATATCTCGATGATACGTCCTTTAGGATATCCGCCAACGCCCAAAGCAGCGTTAAGTCCTATAGAACCGCTAGGTATTACTTCTACTTCTTCTATATGGTCGTCGCCCATTTTCATGATAGAACCTTTTCCGAAGTTCTTTTCTATCTTGTCCATGGCTGCCTGGAGTGCCTTCAGTTTCTCGGAGTTGTTTGGCTTTGAAGGGCTGTCTATGCCGCCTTCAAATTCAAGTTCGTCTTTCTTTGCCATATTTCTTATTTATTTTGTTATTTAAGTTTTAAAGTAAGTAAAGTGTTATCAGTCAGCAAGTTGACTTAGAAGGTAAAGCTTAAATGCTAAACTGTATTATAATAGCATATTGCTAATTGTTGATCTTTACTTGCTGAAGAACACCTTTAGGTGGACTGATATCTTCTTTATTACTTTTATACTGCAAGTTTTTGTAAAATAAAAACTTGAGTTGATTATTTCAATATCTGTGCGGCGTGATCTTTTGTCTTTATCTCTTTAGGATAAATTATTTTTTCAATCACTCCTTCTTCGTTTATAATAAAAGTCGTACGGAATGTTCCCATATACTTTCTTCCGTACATGCTCTTTTCTCCCCATACACCGAATTCCTGTACAAGTTTCTGTTCGGTGTCTGCGATGATGGTAAACGGCAGAGCATTTTTCTCGATGAATTTCTGATGGGATTTAGCATCCTGAATGCTTGCGCCTATTACTTCGTATCCTGCATTTTGTAGAGCTTCGTAGTTGTCGCGCAGGTTGCATGCCTGTGCAGTACATCCGCTTGTCATATCTTTAGGATAAAAGTATAATACCACTTTTTTTCCTTTGTAATTGCTCAGGCGTATTTCTTCGCCTTTTTCGTTCAGTCCCAAAAAATCGGGTGCTTTGTCTCCTACGTTCATGGTATATAAAGATAATTAAAGCCCGCTCCGGAATAAGTCATACTGAGGATACGTATTCCGAAGCGGACTTTTATGTTAGTTAATTAAAGTTCCAAATCTCCGTCGAACACTTCATGCCAAGGCAATCCGTACATGTTCAATGCTTCCATAAACGGATCCGGATCGAATTCTTCCACGTTCCATACTCCCGGACGTTTCCACAAACCTTTCAGGAACATCATGGCACCAATCATTGCCGGCACACCTGTTGTATAGCTTACTCCCTGCATACCAGTTTCCTTGTATGCTGCCTGGTGAGAACAGTTGTTGTAAACGTAGTATGTACGTTCTTTTCCGTCTTTGATACCACGGATACGGCAACCTATAGAAGTTTCTCCTTCGTAGTTTTCGCCAAGATCCTGAGGGTTAGGCAATACAGCCTTCAGGAACTGCAGAGGTACGATTTCCATACCATTGTAGTTGATAGGCTCAATACTTGCCATACCGATGTTCTGTATCACTCTCAGGTGAGTGAGGTATTCCTGACCGAAAGTCATCCAGAAGCGTGCACGCTTGATAGTAGGGAAGTTCTTAACCAATGATTCAAGTTCTTCGTGGTAAAGAAGATATGAATCGCGCGGACCTATGTTAGGATACGTCAAATCCTTGTGGAACTCCAGAGGTTTTGTAGTTACCCATTTGCCGTTTTCCCAATAACGTCCGTTCTGAGTGATTTCGCGGATATTTATTTCAGGGTTGAAGTTTGTAGCAAAAGCCTTGTGGTGATTTCCTGCATTACAGTCAACGATGTCGAGGTAGTGCATCTCGTCGAAATGGTGCTTAGCCGCATATGCAGTATATACACCGCTCACTCCAGGGTCGAATCCGCATCCGAGGATTGCAGTCAGACCTGCATCTTCGAAACGTTTCTTGTAAGCCCACTGCCAGCTGTATTCAAAATGAGCCTCGTCTTTTGGCTCATAGTTGGCTGTATCAAGATAGTTCACTCCTGCCTGCAAGCAAGCTTCCATGATAGTCAAATCCTGATAAGGAAGAGCTACGTTAATAACGATTTCGGGTTTAAAACTGTTGAATAAAGCCACCAGTTCGGCCACATTGTCAGCATCTACCTTAGCGGTTTTGATGTTTGGGTTGCCGATTGCCTTTACAATCGCGTCACATTTTGACTGGGTGCGGCTAGCAATCATCACTTCTGTGAAAACTTCAGGATGCTGAGCCACCTTGTGTGCAACAACGGTACCTACACCGCCTGCACCGATAATCAATACTTTACTCATTTAATATATTAATGTGAAATTTTAATTCCCGGTAAACGTTACCGTTCAGTATGCAAAGATAAGACTTTTTTCAAAACTGCATGCAGTATTATTCAAATATCATTATTTTTATATCAGAATAGAAAAAACAATAATATTGTTTATTACTTTTGTGTGAACAATGGATTATTGCTTTTGTTATTGTAATTAGAAATTAAACAGGAAAACAGTATGAAGAAAATGTTAATCAGCGCAGCTGCTTTTGCTGCGGTTTTGTTATCATCTTGTGGAACTACAGGTAAGTCTGTCGATCTTTCCGGCGAATGGAATGTTGTGGCAGTAGAAGGTAAAGAGGTCTCAGGTAATCCTTATATAGGTTTCGATTTGGAAGAGGGACGTTTGTACGGCAACGCCGGATGTAACAGAATAATGGGAGGTGTTACCGTTGACTCAATCAATCCGGGACATATAGGTCTTACTAATGTTGCCGCTACACGTATGATGTGTCCGGATATGGATACAGAACAGAAAGTGCTTGGAGCATTAAATGGTGTAACAGGCTTCAAGGCTTCTGCTACAGGTGTGGAGTTGACAGACAAGGATGGAAAGGTTCTCTTGTCGCTCGAAAAGAGAGAAGCTCCAGCCGTTTCTGTAAATGATATTGATGGCAAATGGAATATATCGAAGGTGGAAGGTGCAGCGGTAGAGGTTGCGGACAAGACTCCTTTCATCTCATTCAATGTGGCAGAAAACGCTGTACACGGTAATGGCGGATGCAACATCATAAACGGTTCATTCTCGCAGGAAGAAGGTAATCCGTCTTCTCTCAAATTCGGTCAGATGATAAGCACTATGATGGCAGGTCCTGGTATGGAGACAGAACGTAAGGTTCTTGCCGCAATGAATAAAGTAGCTTCATTCGTAGTGAACGAAAACGGAACTTTGTCGCTTATGGATGCGGGTAATAATGAAGTTCTTCTGTTGGTGAAAAGTGAAGGCGAAACAGTGTCAGAATAAGGTTTGAAACGTCTGAAAAAAATGCCTCGTCATTTTGACTGAAACGCTTCGTCGTTTTAAGTAAAATAACGGGGCATTTTTTATAAACGTTCTGGAGTATTAAAAGATAATGGATTATTATCTGTATAAACTTTCTTTTTCTATAATCTCATATACGGCAGGATGCAGAAAATATCTGACATTTTTTCCTTGAGATATGCTTTCTCGGATAAAGGTAGAGCTTACTTCTATCAATGGACTGTCAACAGCTCTTACGTTTTGGGGTAACATTTCGGGAATATCATATCCAAGCCGTGGATAGACTAATACATGATGCTTTGATATGATTTCTTCCGGTGATTTCCAACGGTCGAAAGCTGCCCAGTTGTCGGCTCCGATTATCAGATAGAAATTCCTGTCGGTATATGTTTCGGACAGTTTGTTAAGGGTGTTTATGGTATATGAAGGTTTTGGAAGGCTGAACTCAAAATCGGAGACGTAGAAACGTCCGTATCCTCTGACCGCAGCGTTTACCATTCTCAGACGGGTTTTGTCGTCAAGAAGTTTTTCGTTTTGCTTGAACGGGTTCTGTGGAGAAACGAGGAACCATAATTCATCAATATAGTCGTTCTCACACAGGTAGTTAGCCAATGCGAGATGTCCTATATGGATAGGGTTGAATGAACCTCCGAAAATACCGGTCCTTAACTTTTTCTTTTCCATAATCTGTAGTTGACCACTTGCCATGCAGCTACCAGTATCATGGCTGTTGCGATGATGTATTCTTCTTTTGCAATTGCCACTATGCCTACGGCAATGGCTGCAAAACCGATGACGACTGTAAGAATCGCCATCAGTTGCATTATCTTTTGAGGATTTCTAGCCATATTATTTTTTCAGGAAATTACTGATTGTTTCAAGTGCTTCCGCCTGTGCTTTTTCCAGTTCATCATTTACAATTACTACATCGAACTTGTCGGCATAGCTTAACTCGAACTCGGCTTTTGCGATGCGGCTTTCTATCACTTCCTGAGAATCTGTTCCACGTCCGTTAAGGCGTTTGCGCAGTTCTTCTACTGATGGTGGCTGTATGAATACAGACAATGCGCGTTCACCATAGAATTTCTTTATGTTGCATCCGCCTACTACGTCAACATCAAATATTACATTTTGTCCTTCGGACAGCTGCTTCTCTACTTGTGATTTCAGTGTTCCGTAGAAACGGTCTTTATATACTTCTTCGTATTCCAGAAATTCTCCGTTTGCAATTTTCTGTCTGAATTCGTCCGGAGTAAGAAAGAAGTATTCCACTCCGTTCTGTTCAGTTCCGCGTGGAGGACGGCTTGTGGCAGAGATGGAGAATGCCAGATTTAAATTTTGTTTGAGCAGATAGTTTATTATTGTTGACTTGCCTGAGCCTGACGGGGCTGAAAAGATGATAAGTTTTCCCATGATTACATTACGTTTAATACCTGTTCCTTGATTTGTTCCAGTTCGTCTTTCATCTGGACTACAATGTTTTGCATTTCAGCATGGTTTGACTTGCTGCCTGTAGTGTTTATTTCACGTCCCATTTCCTGAGCAATGAATCCCAGCTTTTTACCCTGGCCGTGTCCGCCCGCCATTGTCTCGCGGAAGTATTTCAGATGGTTTGTCAGACGCTGTTTTTCTTCGTTGATATCCAGCTTTTCTATATAGTATATCAGCTCCTGTTCCAGACGGTTCTTGTCATAATCCACGCTTATGGTCTTTTCAAGTGCGTCGGTTATTCTTTCTCTTATGCGTGCCACTCTTTCTTTTTCAAACGGCTCTATTGAGGCTAGCAGGCGTTCTATGTTGTCAATTTTTTCGTTGAATTTTCTTTCCAGTGCCGCACCTTCCTGTTTGCGGAAGTTTACCAGTGCGTTGATAGCTTCTTCTACAGCCTTTTTTGCCACTTCCCATTCTTCGTCTTCCAGTACCTGCACATCTGCTTTGGTCAGTACGTCAGGCATGCGAAGTAGGGTAGCGAACCAGTCTGACGGCAGTGGAATATTATATGTTTCGGATATATTCTTGATTTGTGAATAATAGTTCTGAAGTAATGCGGCATTGATAGGTGTGGCTGCGTCTGATGCTTCTTTTTCAATCCATAGGCTAAAGTCAACTTTTCCACGTTCAAGGTTTTTTGAAATCATGTTTCTGATTTCCATTTCTTTTTCTCTATACAGAGGAGCTATTCTGGCAGATATGTCAAGTGCCTTGCTGTTTAATGATTTAATTTCTACGATAATTTTCTTATCGTTGTAAGTAACGGCTGATTTACCGTAACCGGTCATTGATTGTATCATAACAAATTCTATTTTTTTGCAAAAGTAAGGAAAAGTGAGGAATTTATAGAAAGAGAGTGGGATAAAAAGTGTATATTTGCAGACAATAATGTATTAAAAGTAAACTATGTCGTGCATTTTACATATTGAAACATCTACAGAAGTTTGTTCCGTATCGGTAAGTCAGGACGGAACTTCTATTTTTACAAAGGAAGATTTTAACGGACCGTCTCATGCCACAGTACTTGGAGTGTATGTTGACGAGGCGCTGTCGTTTGTTGATAATCATGCTATTCCGCTTGACGCAGTAGCGGTGAGCTGCGGCCCTGGTTCTTATACGGGCTTGCGTATCGGCGTATCTATGGCGAAAGGTATCTGCTATGGTAGAAATATCCCTCTGATAGGTATTCCTACTCCAGAGGTGATGTGTGTACCTGTACTTCTAAATCATGATTTGCCGGACGATGCTTTGTTGTGCCCAATGATAGACGCTCGCCGTATGGAAGTCTATGCTGCCATATACGACCGTTCTCTCAGTGCACGCCGCGAGATAGGAGCTGACATAATAGATGAAAACTCTTATAAGGAATTTCTGGATGAACATCCGGTTTATTTCTTTGGTAACGGTGCTGCCAAATGTCGTGAAAAGATTACTCATCCTAATGCTCACTTTATTGATGATATTCATCCGTTGGCAAAATGGATGTTCCCTTTGGCGGAAAAGGCCGTAGCGAAAGAGGACTTTAAGGATGTGGCATATTTTGAACCGTTCTATCTGAAAGAGTTTGTAGCTTCTACTCCTAAAAAATTACTTTGATAAATTAAATTGGAAATATTACGTATGGAATATAATACCCAGCAACGACGACTACCGCTTCCTGAGTATGGGAGAAGTGTACAGAACATGGTTGATCATGCTCTTACAATTGAAGATCGCGAAGAAAGACAAATCTGTGCCAATACTATAGTTAAGATTATGAAAGGAATGTTCCCGCAGTTTAAGGATAATGCTGAACTTAATCAAAAACTTTGGGACCATTTGGCTATAATGTCGGACTTTAAGCTGGATATAGATTATCCGGTGGAGATAGTGAAAAAGGAAAGTCTTCATGTAAAACCGGACAGGGTACCTTATCCTCAGTCGAAACTGCGTTACAGACATTATGGACGTTTTGTACAGGATTTGATAAATGTGGCAGCCGGTTATGAGGAAGGCGAGGAAAAGAGACAACTCATCAATCTTATAGCCAATCAGATGAAGAAAGATTATCAGAACTGGAATAAGGATGGGGTGGATAATCAGAGAATAGTTGATGACTTGTGTGAATTGTCGGATGGAAAAATTAAAATTACAGTTGATGATGTGAAACTGGCGGAACACCGTACATTCACTCAACGTCGCAGGCAGGCAAACAACAATAATCAGCAGAAACGTAAACAATAGTTTTTTAGTTGTTTAGTTCTTGAGTTTTTTGTGGGGCGTCAGCCAACTTAAAAACTTGCAAACTTATAAACTTAAAGAAATATATGAGTTCATTTGTCATAGAAGGAGGACATAAACTTCATGGTGAAATAACTCCTCAGGGAGCCAAAAATGAAGTTTTACAGATTTTGTGTGCTACTTTATTGACTTCGGAAGAGGTTACTGTACATAATATTCCGAATATACTTGATGTGAATAATCTGATACAGTTAATCAGTGATATGGGAGTTAAGGTGTCTAAACTAAGTGCGGATACTTATTCTTTTAAAGCTGATAATGTAAATCTGTCATATCTGGAAAGTGAGGAATTTCTTCAGAGATGCTCTAAACTTCGTGGCTCGGTAATGCTGGTAGGTCCTTTATTGTCTCGTTTTGGTAAGGCTATGATTTCAAAACCGGGTGGAGATAAGATAGGACGTCGCCGACTGGATACTCACTTTATAGGAGTACAGAAGTTGGGAGCTTCATTTGACTATGATGCAGACCGTGGCGTTTATACTCTCTCTGCGGAAAAACTGAAAGGTACATATATGTTGCTCGATGAGGCTTCCGTAACTGGTACTGCTAATATTGTAATGGCAGCGGTTTTGGCCGAAGGGGTTACAACTATCTATAATGCTGCCTGTGAACCGTATCTTCAGCAACTGTGCAAGATGCTTAATCGTATGGGGGCCAAAATTTCCGGAATTGCTTCAAATCTGCTTACAATTGAAGGTGTAAGAGAGTTGAAGGGATGTACACATACTGTACTGCCTGATATGATAGAGGTCGGTAGTTTTATTGCTATGGCCGCTATGACCAGAAGCGAGATTACTATAAAAAATGTATCATACGAAAATCTAGGTATTATTCCTGACAGTTTCCGTCGTCTTGGTATCAAGGTAGAACAGAGAGGCGATGATATTTATGTTCCACAGCAGGAACATTATGAAATAGAATCTTTTATAGATGGTTCTATCATGACAATAGCGGATGCTCCATGGCCAGGACTTACTCCCGATTTGTTGAGTGTGATGCTGGTTGTGGCCACACAGGCTAAAGGCAGTGTGCTTATACATCAGAAAATGTTTGAGAGCCGTTTGTTTTTCGTTGACAAACTTATTGATATGGGAGCACAGATAATATTGTGCGATCCGCACAGGGCTGTTGTAATAGGGCATGATCATAATTTCAGCCTTAGGGGTGGAAATATGACTTCTCCTGATATCCGTGCAGGTATTGCATTGCTTATTGCTGCCATGGGAGCTGAAGGTACCAGCAGAATTCATAATATCGAACAGATAGACAGAGGCTATCAGAATATTGAACAGCGCTTGACTGCCTTAGGTGCGCGTATTACCAGAATTTAGGAAAGACATGATAAGAAAAGAGGAAGTATATAAAATAGGAGTGATAAACAAGCCTCATGGTGTGAAAGGTGAAGTGTCGTTTACGTTTACCGATGATATCTTCGACCGTGTGGATTGCGATTATCTTATTTTGCTCATGGATGGTATATTGGTTCCATTCTTTATAGAGGAATATCGTTTCCGTTCGGATAATTCAGCTTTGGTAAAGTTTGAAGATATTGATACAGCGGAGAAGGCAAGAATGTTTACCAATGTAGAGGTATTTTTCCCTATTAAATATGTAGAGGAACAGGATGAGATAACCTCATGGAACTATTTTGTTGGTTTTACCGTTGATGATGTTAAACATGGCACTCTTGGGGTTATCTCTGATGTTGATGATGCTACCATGAACGTGTTATTCGTGATAGAAAAAGAGGATGGTAGTGAAATGCTGCTTCCTGCACATGAGGAATTTATACTCGACATAGACCATAAGAAGAAACGTGTTGAAGTGGAAATACCTGACGGATTGTTGGATTGAATAAAAAAAGGATTATAGTATGAGGAAAAAAGGGCATAAAGCATTCTGGCATAATATAAAGTTTAAGTATAAGCTGACTATTATTAATGAAAATACGCTGGAGGAAGTTGTGGGCATACATGTGTCCAAACTGAATGGTCTTTCTGTTCTTATATTTGCCTGTACTATAATTTTTATTATTGCAGCTTCTATAATAGTCTTTACTCCGTTGAGAAACTATCTGCCGGGGTATATGAATTCTGAAGTGAGAGAAATGGTCGTGGCGAATGCGTTGCGCGCAGACTCGCTGAAGCAGGCCCTGGACAGACAGAACATGTATATCATGAATATTCAGGATATATTCAGCGGAAAGGTACATGCTGATACTATACAGTCTATAGACTCTCTGACAAACTTGCGTGCCGAACAGTTGATGGAAAGAACCAAGGAGGAGGAAGAATTCAGGCGTGAGTATGAACAAAAGGAACGCTATAACCTGCGTGCGATAGATAATAATAATGCCGCTTCTGGATTGGTGTTTTTCAAACCGGTACGAGGCATGATGGAAGTAAATTTCGATCCTGAGAACAGACATTACGGTATAGACCTCATGACATCACCGAACGAGAATATTATGGCTGTTCTTGACGGAACGGTAATTATGGCGACATATACCGTTTCCGACGGTTACGTAATACAAATCCAGCATTCGCAAAACTTTATCAGTATATATAAACATTGTGGTTCATTGATGAAACAATCCGGTGACAAGGTTAAAGGTGGGGATGTAATAGCTCTAATAGGAAAGGGCGAAGATAAAGAAAAGAAATCTTATCTTCATTTTGAACTTTGGCATAGGGGAACACCAATAAATCCTGAAAAATATGTAGTTTTCTAAGATTATGAAGAAACAGATAGCGATTTTGGGCTCAACGGGTTCAATTGGAACTCAAGCTTTGCAAGTGATAGAGGAACACCCGGACTTGTATGAAGTGTATGCTCTGACTGCTAATAACAAGGTGGAAAAACTTATTGAGCAGGCTAGAAAATTCCAGCCTGAAGCAGTTGTAATTGCCAATGAGGACAAGTATCAGCAGCTGAAGGATGCTTTGGCTGATATGCCTATAAAAGTTTATGCAGGAGCAGAGGCTTTGTGTGAAGTCGTAGAATCAGGACCTATCAATATCGTATTGACAGCTATGGTTGGCTATGCTGGCCTCAAACCTACAATAAATGCAATAAAGGCTGGTAAGACCATCGCTTTGGCAAATAAGGAAACTCTTGTTGTGGCTGGAGAACTTATTACCGAGTTGGCTCAACAGTACAGAACTCCTATATTGCCTGTTGACTCTGAGCATTCTGCTATATTCCAGTGTCTTGAGATGAATAATTCTATAAGTAAGGTTATACTTACGGCTTCCGGAGGTCCTTTCCGTACTTTCACGATGGAGCAACTGGCAACGGTTACCAAGGAACAGGCTCTGAAACACCCTAACTGGAGTATGGGCGCTAAAATAACCATAGACTCCGCATCTATGATGAATAAGGGGTTTGAGGTAATTGAAGCAAAATGGCTATTCGGGGTAAAGCCTTCGCAGATAGAAGTGGTGGTTCATCCTCAATCTGTGATACATTCCATGGTGGAATATAAGGATGGTGCTGTAAAGGCTCAGCTCGGAGTACCTGATATGCGTTTGCCTATTCAATATGCCTTTTCATATCCGAAACGTGAGAGTTTGTCGGGCGAACGTCTTGATTTCATGAAGTGCAGTGCCCTTACATTTGAGGCTCCGGACACCAAACGTTTCAGAAATCTTGCATTTGCCTATGACGCAATGGAGCGTAGCGGCAATATGGCATGTATATTGAATGCGGCGAATGAAGTGGTTGTGGCGGCCTTTTTGAAAGACCAGATATCTTTCCTTGGTATGAGTGATGTGATAGAAAAAACAATGGGAAAGGTAGCATTTATAAAGAATCCTACATATAACGATTATGTAGAAACAGACGCCATTGCCCGCAGAATTGCGGCTGAGTTGGTAATAAATTCAGGCTTTTAATTTATTAATCTAAAAAATAAAGTAAGAAAAAACAGATGGAGACATTTTTTATTCGTGCCCTTCAGTTGGTGCTCAGTTTGTCCATTTTGGTAATAGTACACGAGGGGGGCCACTTCTTTTTTGCGCGTTTATTCAAAATCAGGGTTGAGAAATTCTATATATTCTTCGATCCTTGGTTTTCGCTTTTTAAATTTAAACCTAAAAACTCTGAAACGGAATATGGAATAGGATGGTTGCCTTTGGGGGGATATTGCAAGATTTCCGGTATGATTGACGAGTCGATGGATACCGAACAGATGAAACAGCCTGCCCAGCCCTGGGAGTTCCGTTCAAAGCCTGCATGGCAGAGACTTCTTGTCATGATAGGTGGTGTGCTGATGAACTTTATTCTTGCCCTTTTCATATATTCAATGATTTTGTTTACATGGGGCGACAAGTATATAGCTCTTAAAGATATGAACTATGGTCTTAAATTCAATGAAACGGCTCAGAAAATAGGCTTCCGCGATGGTGACATATTGTTGAGTGCGGACGGTAAGGATTTGGACCGTTTCGGTATGGATATGATTCGCAATGTAGTTGAGGCTAAGGAAGTAAAAGTGTTGCGTAACGGTGAAACTGTTGATATTCTTATGCCTGAACTGAGTTTGATTGATGTGGCACAGCAGGACCCGATGTTTGTCGATATCTTCTATCCGAATGTAGTTGATTCCGTACTGACTGGTGGAGGCTTTGACAAGGCTGGTATCCGTAAGGGAGACAAGTTACTTGCTGTAAATGGCAAGGACTTGAATTCATGGAATGATTTCCAGAATGCCATGTCTGATTTGAAACTAAGAGCTGAGGTCGCTGGCGAGAAAACGGCCGATTTTACACTTGTTTATTCACGTGCCGGAGTAAATGACACAGTTAGTATTACAACGGATGAGCAGTTTAAGGTAGCTGCAATTGGTGGTGTACTGAATTATACTCCGACTGTACGCACATTTGGTTTCTTTGAGTCTTTCCCGGCCGGTGTGGCTTTGGGAGTAAATACACTTAAAGGATATGTGAACGACCTGAAATATGTATTTACCAAGGAAGGCGCCAAGACTGTGGGAGGATTTGGAACTATAGGAAGCATATTCCCTAAGGTATGGGATTGGCAGCGTTTCTGGTCAATGACAGCTTTCTTGTCCATCATTCTTGCGTTCATGAACATATTGCCGATACCGGCACTTGACGGTGGTCATGTATTATTCCTGATATATGAAATCGTAGCCAGACGCAAACCGAGCGACAAGTTCCTTGAATATGCCCAGATGGTAGGTATGTTTCTGCTTTTTGCTTTGCTTATATGGGCAAACTTCAATGATGTATTAAGATTCTTGTTGTAATAAATATCGGTATATGAAAAGAATGCTATTACCAGCCATATTGTGCGGAATGATGTTTTCTGCTACGATATCTGTGGCCCAGGAAAGATTGCCGGAATATTTGCAGGCTGAAAAGTTTACTGAGTCCAAATTAAAAAACATGCTGTTTTCTACAATGGTCGATCCACATTGGTTTCAAAACGGAAACAGTTTCTGGTATGAATATAAAACCTCAGAAGGTAAATTCTGGTACGTGGTGACTCCTTCGCAGAAAAAGAAAGAGTTACTGTTCGATCGTGATAAATTGGCTGCAGAACTAACGGAAATAGTTCAGGACCCGTTTGAAGCAAGACACTTGCCGGTAAAGAATCTGAAAGTAGATGCTGACGGCAAGACTTTTACGTTTGAGGTAGTATCGTCGCAGGATGAACAGTCAAAAGATAAAAAAGGAAAGACAGAGAAAAAAGTCTTCTATTTTTCTTATGACTATCCTACAAAGAAGCTGACACACCTGAAAGATAAGGAAAAGGAACCCGATAAACTTGATTGGGCATCTGTATCTCCTGACGGGCAATCGGTGGTTTATGCAAAGGATTGTAACCTCTTCCGTATGAGTATATCAGATTACCGAAAGGCTCAAAAGAACGAAAAGGATAGTACAATAGTAGAAATACAGTTGACTACCGATGGTATGCCTGATTTCGGTTATGGTATTCCTTACAGTATCCTTAACACTGATACCTTATGTAATGGAAAACGCCGTAAGGCATGGGGATGCTGGTCTCCGGATTCAAAGTATTTTGTTACTATTGTTTCGGACGACAGGGCTGTGAAACCCTTGTGGGTGATAAATTCAATAGCAGAGCCTCGTCCTACGCTTGAGACATACAAGTATCAGATGCCAGGAGAAATGGAAGCCCCTGAAGAACATCTCTATATCTTCGATATGACGTCGAACACTCGTAAGGAGATTAAAGTATCGGCTTGGAAGAACCAATGGCTGGGATTGGAGGAAAAACCTCTTGAAAAGAAGCAGAGAGACATGGAATTCCGTCCTTCTGTATGGCAAGGCGATAACAATCGTTTCTTCGTAACTAGATATAGCAGAGACCTTCATCGCATAGATGTATGTACATATACTGTAGGTGAGGATTCTATTGTGCCTATTGTGAAGGAACGCATGAATACTTATCAGGAGACACGTCCGATACACGTACTTAACGGCGGTAAAGAGTTTATCCAGTGGAGTGAACGCGACGGATGGGCTCATCTTTATCTGTACGATGACAAGGGAAATCTGAAAAACAGAATTACTGAAGGTCCTTGGCATGTGGAACAGGTATTGAAGATTGATGAGGCTACTCGCACTGTATATTTCATGGCAAACGGTAAGGAAAAAGACGAAAATCCGTATTACGAGCATCTTTATAAGGTGAATGTAAACGGTAGCGGTCTTAAAAGACTTACCACGGGAGACTATTTCCACCAGATTTCATTATCTGATGACGCTCAGTTTGCCGTTGACAATTTCTCGCGTGTAAATACAATACCGTGTGCAGACCTTATAGACAGGAACGGTAACAAAGTGATGACTATTCAGGAAAGTGATTTCTCAAATTTGTTTGCTGCCGGATATAAGTTTCCTGAACTGTTCAAAGTTAAGGCAGCTGACGGTGTTACAGACCTTTACGGTGTGATGTATAAGCCATATAATTTTGATTCAACAAAAGTGTATCCTATTATAGACTACGTATATCCTGGTCCGCAGGTTGAGGCTGTTTATTATCCGTTTACACGTATGAGTATCCGTACTGACCGTTTGGCGCAGGCTGGATTTATTGTTATATCCGTAGGACAGAGAGGAGGACATCCAAGTCGTTCCAAGTGGTATCATAATTACGGTTATGGCAATATGCGCGATTATCCTTTGGCTGATCATAAAGCCGCTGTAGAGCAACTCGCAGCAAGATATAAGTATATAGATATAGACAAGGTTGGTATTCACGGACATTCAGGTGGAGGTTTCATGTCAACTGCAGCGATATGCCAGTATCCTGATTTTTACAAGGCAGCGGTGTCATGTGCAGGAAACCACGACAACCGTATCTACAACCGTTGGTGGAGTGAAACACATCATGGCGTAAAAGAAACCATATCCGAGAAAGGAGATACAACTTTCGTTTACAAGATTGCCACTAATCCTGAGATAGTGAAACAGCTGAAAGGTCATCTTATGCTAGTACACGGTGATATTGACAACAATGTACATCCGGCAAATACTACACGTGTGGTAAATGCATTGATAAGGGCAGGAAAGCGTTTTGATATGCTTTATTTGCCAGGACAGAGACATGCGTTTGGCGATATGAACGAGTATTTCTATTGGAGACTCGTAGATTATTTTTCAGAACATTTAAAGGGACAAAAGGAAACGACGGTTGATATACCTCGTCGATGATTTAGATATAAAAAACACAGGCTGTCCAATCCGGGCAGCCTGTGTTTTTTTATGTGTAAATGTTATTCCGTAATAGTAACTTTTACAGATTTAAGTTTTTTCATGTCTGATGTTCCGCCGTAAAGAATTTCGTATTCTCCTTTGAGTGTACGCATTGTATTTGTATTGGTATCTAACCACTCGAAACTATCCGGTGTAAGTTGGAACTTAATGTTGCTTGTAGTTCCTTTGGCTATATTTACGCGCTTAAATTCCCTTAGCGTTAATAACGGACCTTGTTTGTCGTCCGGACGGCGTATGTATATTTGAACCACTTCGTCACCATCGTATTTGCCTATATTACTTACAGGAATACTCATTGAGAGGTTTTCACCTGCTTTTATTGTTCTTGAACTTAATTCAGCTTCTCCATATTTGAATGAAGTGTAGCTCAATCCATGGCCGAACGGGAATAACGGTTCATCGGTGAAATATCTGTAAGTACGTCCTTTGAGGGAATAATCCTCGAAGTCAGGCAGTTGGCTTGTACTCTTATAGAATGTAAGTGGCAATCTTCCTGCAGGATTATATTCACCCATTAGTGTGGCTGCTATGGCTTTTCCACCGGCTTGTCCTGGATACCATGCCTGTATAATTGCGTCGCATAGTTGTGCCTCTTTTGTCAATGCCATTGCCGAGCCGGAGAAGTTGACTAATACAATCTTTTTGTTGGCTTTTTTCAGTGCGGTAATAAGTTTTGTCTGAATTGCCGGTAATTCAATGCTTTCTCTGTCTCCACCATTGAAACCAGGTATGCTGATTGGCATTTCTTCGCCTTCAAGCTGAGGTGAAATTCCACTTGCAAAAATCACAACATCAGCATCTTTAACCTTTTTCACTGTTTCGTCAAGGTTCAATGGAACTTCTCTTCCAAAGTCAAAATTCAGTGTAGCGCAGTTTCCTTCGGTTGCGACATAATCCACTTTTATGTCATATTCTTTTCCGGCTTCAACCTGCATGTCGTATGCGTGCGCATTTTTAACATTTAGTCCTGACGCTACTTCTTTTCCGTCTATATAAAGTTTTATATATCCCTGTGTCTGAAAACTGAATGCAATCCTTTCATTTTTTGTCGGTACAAGTTTTGATTCGTATCTGGCTGAGAAATTTCCAAGGTTTACTCCTGGCGCAAAAACGGTTGCTCCTGCAGTAGTGAAATGGAAAGGAGTACCTACATGAGTCACTACGTCAGGTTCGCCTTCCTGTTTCATACTGTTCCAGTACATTGCCTTGAAACCTTTTTCTCCGTCAGCGTTACACAAGTCAAACAGACTTTGCAAAGAAACTTCAGAAGTGTGGTCGCATCCTTGTTCATAAATAATCTGTGATTCCGGGATAACCTCTTTCAGGCCTTCCAGCAGTGTTATTGTCTTGCTTGGAAATCCATTATAATTACCCCATTGCATTACTGAATCGTTTGCGTTAGGACCTATTACTGCAATATTCATACCCTTACTTAACGGGAGAATATTGTTCCTGTTCTGTAGAAGTACAAGCGACTCCTCAGCCATCTTCAGGGCAAGGGCTTTGTGTTCTTTACAATCGACTACACTATATGGAATATTCTTCCATGAAACGTTTTCATCCATCTCTCCCAGTTCAAAACGGGCAGTCATCAGGCGTTTTAATGAATTGTCTATTGTTTCTTCCTTTATAAGCCCTTCTTTTACGGCATCGACCAACGAACCATAACTTTCGCCGCATTCCAAATCTGTGCCTGAATGTACGGCTTTGGCACTGGCGTGTTGAGCGTCAGGTTCAGTGTTGTGATGTCCTTCTGTATAAAAATCAGCAATAGCCCAACAGTCTGACAATATAATACCTTTAAAACCCCATTCCTGGCGTAGGATTTGCTGTAATAACCTATTGCTGCCGCAGCATGGCTCTCCTTCAAATCTGTTGTATGCGCACATCACTTCTTTTACTCCGGCTTTTGTTACCAGATCTTTGAAAGCAGGCAGGTATGTTTCCCATAGGTCGCGAGGATCTATGTTTTCTGCATTGAAAACGTGTCTGTTCCATTCCGGACCGCTATGTACGGCGTAGTGCTTGGCACAAGCGTGTAGCTTGTCGTATTTTGTAGAATCCGGACCTTGCAGTCCTTTTACAACGCTTATCCCCATTCGTCCTGACAGGTAAGGGTCTTCACCATATGTCTCTTGCCCTCTTCCCCAGCGCGGGTCTCTGAATATGTTTACGTTTGGAGTCCAGAATGTAAGTCCCTGATACCTTTCCAAATTTCCTGACTTGGAAAATTCGGTGTTCTTGGCTCTGGCTTCATCGGATACAGCTGTGAAGACATCATATAATAATTCGTCATCGAATGATGCGGCCATACCTATGCATTGTGGAAAAACGGTGGCTGTTCCTGCACGGCCTACACCGTGCAGGGCTTCATTCCACCAGTCGTATTTTTTGATTCCTAGTCGAGGTATTGCAGGAGAGTTCATTTGCATTAATGATACTTTTTCTTCCAGACTCAATCTGCCAACAATATCTTCTGCTCTTACCTCAGGAGGTAATTCGCTGTTTTTATATGCCGGTTCCTGACAGGAAAATGCCAATGTGCTGCACATCGCTACGGCATACAGTTGTAAAATATTTTTGTTTTTCATAAGATTATAAGATTAAAATTTTGGTTTTTATTATTCTATACGTGCAGATATCACTTCGCAAATGTACATTATATATTTCTTTGAAGTGTCGATATCTTGATTTAGTGATTTCAGCTCTTCTGCCGACAGTTCTTGTGTCATAGTCTTTTTACATTCTATTGTCACTTCAGCCTTTTTGTCTTTTGCGTTATAGAATGAAACAGTATATGCAGTCGAGCTTTCCATATTCTTGTTCAATTCTGATTGCTTTTTGTCTATGAGTATGTAGGCAACATCTTTGTTGAACAGTTTACCGAATCCACCCCATGAGTCCGCTTTCAGCTCTGTTTCTTTACTGTCTGTCTTTATGACCAGTTTTCCGTTTGCGATTATTTCTCCAAGGTTTCCAGGAAGTTCTGAAACAGCTACCACTCCAGTTTTCTTATCTGTAGTGTTTTGTGTTTTGTTGTCAGCTGAGCTGTCAAGTATCTTTTGTCCAAGACATTCTCTTACAGAACTGAACAATGCGTCTTTCAAATCAATTGTTTCACGTCTGAATTTTCCACATATAGGTGCCAGTTTGGTCTTTTTCTTGTTAAGTGCCATTTCGTCGGTAATCCATTCTTCTGCAGTATATCGTTCGCCGCCGTCACGATTTTCGTCATACCAGTATCTTATTCGGCTCATAGTAACATTACATCCGCCGTCTTTTACCTGTATGTAGAAATGATAATAAATTCTTGTCCTGTCCAATGACAATGCAGTCGAGCTGAAAACCATATATTCTTCAGCTGACGCTACTATTTCCCCATTCTCTTTGTTTGTATATACCACTCTGCTGTTAAGTTTGTTGTCCGGAACAAAGCGTTTTTCTGCCCATTTTAGCAAAGTTTCGTATAACTCATCCTTCGACATTGATTGTACATTAATTTCATCTTCAAAAATTATTTTGTTATCTTTGAGTGTAATTGCCCCTTCCAGATACTTAGGATTTGAGTTGTCGTTTTTCTTGTTGTCTTTTGCTACAGCAAAAAACGGTAATAATGCTAAGATTAATAATAGTAGATTTTTCATGTTCAAATTGTTTTATAGTTAATAGCGGCAAACTTACAAAAAAATCTTTTTAAGGGTAATACAAAACGTGGTTTCTGTACGTTTATATTTGTTAAATGAAATGCTTCGTCATTCGATTTAAAATTCTTCGTCGTTTTATCTTAAATTCTTCGTCGTTTTAAATATGTTGAACATCAGAATTGAAGTGTACTGGATTTTGTTGTCAGTTTTCGGAAAAAATAGTTACATTTGTTCGTTTTTATTTCAAGTATATCATTATGCACGTATTTTATACACCCGACATTCAAAATAGTTTGGAACTTCCTGCGGAAGAGGCAGGACACTGCATGAGGGTTTTGCGCCTCAATATAGGAGATGAAATCTTGCTGACTGACGGCAAGGGGTATTTTTACAAGGCTGCGATAAGTGCGGCTAACGGCAAAAGATGTCAAGTCAGGATTATAGAGAAAATTTTCCAGGAACCTTTATGGAAGGGACATATACATTTGGCTATGGCACCTACAAAGATGATGGACCGCATTGAGTGGTTCGCGGAGAAAGCTACAGAAATAGGTCTTGACGAAATAACTTTCCTGAATTGCCGTTACTCCGAACGCAAGGTGATAAAAACCGAAAGAATAGAGAAGATTGTTGTGTCGGCTGTAAAGCAGTCGCTAAAAGCACGCAAGCCGGTTATCAATGAAATGACCGATTTTGACAAGTTTATGAAAATGGAATTCAGCGGTGATAAGTTTATAGCACATTGTAATGAAGGAGAGAAAATTTTATTAAAAGATGCCATAGTCCCAGGACATGATTCTTTGGTGCTGATAGGACCGGAAGGTGACTTTAGCAATGAGGAAGTAGAAATGGCCATCCAAAAAGGCTTCAAGCCGGTAAGCCTTGGAAAATCCCGTTTGCGTACGGAAACAGCGGCTCTTGTGGCGGTACATACTATGAACCTGCTGAATGCCGAATGAGAGAAACGTTATTGAATCTAACATTTAACAATTGAAATAAATGAAACTTAGACATTTATATATTTCTGCTTTAGCTTTTTTATTGGCTGCTTGTGGCAGTAAGCAGGATTATAGAAACGCTATACCGGCCAAATCAGCAGCAGTAGTATCGATAGATATAAAATCAATGTCTGAAAAAAGCGGTCTCAGCGGAGATAATGCAAACGAGAAGCTTTTGTCCAGACTTGAGAACATGGTAAAGAGTGGATTGACCGGTTCTGAGGCTTTGGTAGAAAAAGTATTCAATGATGCCGGCGAAAGTGGTCTTGGCGTAAATGATAAAATATATCTTTTTGCAGGCGAGCAGGCAAAAATGGGCGGATTGCTTGTCAAGGTCACTGACTCCGGAAAATTGGATAATGTGCTTGAGGTCCTGAAAAAACAACAGGTATGTGCTGCCGTGAAAGAATCCGACGGATGTAAATGGACGGTTTTAGGCAATTGGCTTTTGGCATATAATGATAATGCTTTGGTTTTTGTGGCAGACAATAAAGGCTCAAATCCTCAGTCGTTGGTAAGGCAAGCGTCTATGTGGTTACGACAGAAGGAAGGAGAAGGCTTCTCGGCTTCTGATGATTTCAAGTCTATAGAACAAAAGAAAGGTGATATCGTGTTGTGGAGTTCGTTGGAAGTATTGCCGCAGGAAGTCGTTTATCCTTTGACTATGGGAGTATCTGCCGAATTGCGTCTTAAGGATGTAAAAGCTGTTTCTACAATAGATTTTGTAGCCGGTAAAACTGTTGTTGATGTAGAAATGATGGTGGCAGACAAGGTTATGAAAGATATTATGGAGAAAAAACAACAAGTTACCTCGACCGTAAAAGGTGTATATCTGGATATGTTTCCGTCTGCAACTCCTTTTTGGGCTACTGCCAATATAAAAGGTGGTGAGTTTTACGATTTTATTTGTGGCAATCCTTCGGTGAGGAGATATTTTGAGAAATCTATGATTCCTCTGGATTTCCGTTCTATATTCAGTGCTATAAGCGGGGATGTAGCATTGGCTATGTCGGGACCTGAAGGTAAAGAATTTATAGCTTATGCAGATGTGAAAAATGATAATTTCCTTAAATCGTTTGAAAGATTGAAGCCTTTGGCCGCACTTTCTGGCGGACAGGTCTTGCTACGTAATTATGGAGACAAAGGATATGAATTCAAGACAACTGACGGTAGCCTTGTCGGTTTGCCTGCCGGATATATTGAACTTTGGATTGGTGTGAAAAACGGTAAACTGTATGTCACAAATAAAGAATCGCTGATTGACAGACGTGTACTGGGATTGTCCCTGAGAAACAGCAAGTGGGGTAACAGAGTAGAAGGACAGAGGTTTTTCATGGCTTCAGATTTGACATCGCTGAACAATATTTTTGATTTGAAGAAATTAAGAGGAGCGATGGCTTCTGCATTGGTATTTTTCGGAGGATTGGATTATCTCACTGTAGAATCGGCCGACGGAGATAATGTACACATAGAAATATTGATGAAAGATAAAAACAAAAATCCTCTGGCTACGTTATTGGATTATTGATTAAACAAGTGTAATGTGGATAAGATAGAATTAAATAAAATAGTGCCTCATGTGTTTTCTGTAAAGGAAAATCTTGATTCAGAGGTATGGAATAATGAAATAGGGCTGGAAAAAGGAAGGTCTTATTTGATTGAGGCGGCATCGGGAACAGGAAAGTCGTCACTGTGCAGTTTTATTTACGGCTACAGAAAAGACTACGAAGGGAAAATAAGTTTTGACGATGCGGATATAAAGAGTTTCACGAACGCCGGATGGACAGAGATAAGACAGAAACACATCGGAATTATGTTTCAGGAACTCCGGCTTTTCCCGGAACTGACAGCGGGAGAGAATGTGATAATCAAGAACAATCTTACCGGTTTCAGGAGTATGGAGCAGATTAAATCGTGGTTCTCCATGTTGGGAATAGAAGGTAAATGGAATGAACCGGTAGGAAAAATGTCGTTCGGTCAGCAACAGAGAGTCGCATTCATCAGAATGTTATGTCAGCCTTCTGATTTCTTGCTGATGGACGAGCCTGTAAGCCATCTTGATGATGCTAATGGAAAGGTTATGGGTGATATCCTCGCAAAAGAGATAAAAGATAGAGGAGTAGGGGTTATTGTTACCTCCATAGGCCGACGTCTTAATATGGATTATGATACTGAAATTAAACTATAAAATATGCTTTGGAAATTATTGAAACAGCATATCAGTGTGGCTCAGTTGGCAGGATTCTTTTTAGCCAATCTGTGCGGTATGGTAATAGTTATGCTGGGAGTACAGTTTTATAACGATGTCTCTCCGGTATTTACGCAGGAAGACAGTTTCATAAAGAAAGATTATGTTGTAGTGACTAAAAAAGTCAGCACTCTAGGTTCGCTGGCCGGTAAGAGCGGTACATTTTCTTCGTATGATATTGATGATATAAAGTCTCAGCCATTTACAGTCAATGTAGGTGCGTTTCAGCCGTCGCAGTATGAAGTTTCGGCAGGAGTGTCTTTCGGAGGAATGAATATATCGACGGCCATGTTTCTTGAGTCCGTGCCTGACAAATTCGTGGATGTAAAGGCTGATAACTGGACTTATAGCGAAGGACAGGACGAAGTTCCGATTATAATCCCCAGAAATTATCTTAATCTTTACAATTTCGGATTTGCCAGAAGCAGAAATCTTCCACAGTTGTCCGAAGGTATGATAGGCCTTGTATCATTAAATCTGTATATATCCGGCAACGGTATGCATGTAATGAAAAAGGGGCGTATAGTAGGTTTCTCTAACAGACTTAATACCATACTTGTGCCGGAGGCATTTATGAACAGTGCCAACGCTACATATGGAGGAAACAAAAAATGGGAACCGTCACGTCTGATAATAGAGGTAAACAATCCTGCTGACGAGCGGATAGCACGTTTTTTCAGCGACAACGGTTATGAAACTGAAGACAACAAACTGGACGCAGGAAAAATGACGTGGTTTCTGAAAATGGCAGTAGGAATAGTGATGTCTGTAGGGTTGATAATAAGTATTCTTTCATTCTATATATTATTATTGAGTATATATCTGCTTTTACAGAAAAATACAGATAAACTGGAAAATCTTATACTCATGGGATACAGTCAGTCACGTGTGGCAATGCCATATCAGATACTTACTATAGTAATGAATCTGTCCGTACTGTTGCTGTCGGTTATCATTGTTCTTATAGTAAGGGGAATATATTCTGAGGCACTATCGGATATTGTTCCCGGACTGGCGGAAGGTGGTGTAGGTGTGGCATGCCTTGTAGGCGTATTGCTGTTCCTTTTTGTAACCGTTTATAATGTCATTTCGATAAGGAAAAAGGTAAATTCCATATTATAGGTGGGTTTCTGGTTTAAAAGTTTTTATACGATGTGATTATATGTAAATATTAGTGGGACAAAATTCATATATTATGTCCTATAACATTGTTTAACGGCTAAAAAATGTTACTTCGAGATACACCTTTATATGATAAAATATTAAATTTGCGATATTCAATTAAGATAATTATTTAACAGATTAGTTTATGTCAAAAATCGTTGGACATATTTCGCAGGTAATTGGTCCGGTTGTGGATGTTCACTTCAATCTGGAGGGATTGGATGCCGAAGTTGCACTGCCGAAAATACACGATGCAATGACTGTAGTCCGCAAGGATGGTCGTACATTGGTTATTGAGGTACAGCAGCATATAGGCGAGGATACTGTACGTACAGTAGCTATGGACAGTACAGACGGACTAAAACGCGGAATGGAAGTTGTACCTACCGGACAGCCTATAACCATGCCGGTGGGAGCACAGATCAGAGGACGTGTGATGAACGTAGTGGGAGAGACAATAGACGGAATGTCCGAACTGGACAAGAAGGACGGTTTCCCTATACACCGCGAGCCTCCACGTTTTGAGGATTTGGCAACAACTCAGGAAGTACTTTTTACAGGTATTAAGGTTATTGACCTTTTGGAACCATATCTGAAAGGTGGTAAAATCGGATTGTTTGGTGGTGCCGGTGTTGGTAAGACCGTGCTCATCAAAGAGTTGATTAACAATATCGCAAAGAAACA
>JAHLFB010000199.1 GCA_018884025.1 Candidatus Phocaeicola faecipullorum | reverse complement strand
GAGTATAATTGATTATACTTATAATCCACAAATGGAATGTCTTGAAAAAAGAAATGTAAAGAAAGTATCAAATTATGATACAACAGGAATGAAGGTGTTGAACCTGAACATAAAGAAAGTTTTCTTCGACCAGATTATAAGGGGAGAAAAGAAAACGGAATACCGGGAATTAAAACAAACAACTTTAAATAAATATACCTATATAGATGAAGCTGACGGTAAACGATATTTACGAAGATATGATGCCTTACGCTTGTTTGTAGGATATAGAAAGGATAGGGAAAGCGCACTCATTCAGGTATTGGATATTACTTATAATGAAGGGGTTGTGGAATATCATTTAGGAAAAATATTGAGTCACGAAAAATAATAAATCTTATTTGGAATATTGTATTGTTTGTTTTTATCTGAATAGGTTATGGACACCTTAAAATTTCAATTGATTGTATAATATATAGAAAGAAATGTAATAGATGTATTAACGGCTGTTGAGGCTATTTATTGCTCATCCTAATAATCTAGATATAGAGAAGCTTTGTTACCATTGCTAAATCTAGATAAAAATCCTGTAAAATTGTATGAACTGGTCAGATTGAAAAGTATATGCGAGGCTGTGGATAATGGTGATTAATTCGCCCTTAAGTTGGAGTGGATTTGATAAATATGAAATTTGTTTAAATAGAAACGTCTCTCAAATATGTTTAAAACCTTTTGCAAAGTATTTGCAAAACCGGTCAGTGAACGTTTAACGAACATGGAGTGTTAGTTAGCCGTTCACAAGATGTTCGCTGAAAACCGAAATTTAATATTATGAATTTTATAGATAGAGTATTATAAGTCTGAATTTCTGGTCAATTCGTCGGATAAAATCGTTCTTTACGTCGGTTTAGTTTATTATTTGGTAAATAATAGATGGTATGTCCTATTTTTTAGCTAACTTTGTGCGCTAACTGTATATGACTGAATGATGACTGATATAAAATCGCCTCTATTAGGTAAGACTTTGGAAGAACTGAATTTGATAGTGTCAGACTTGGGAATGCCAAAGTTTACGGCAAAGCAAATTGCTTCATGGTTGTATGAAAAAAAGGTTGCTTCTATTGAAGAAATGACTAATCTTTCATTGAAAAACCGTGAGTTGTTGTCGCAGAATTATGAAATTGGCGCGACGCCTCCAGTACATGAAATGCGTTCTGTTGACGGAACGGTGAAATATTTATTCCGTACCCCGGAAAATGATTATATAGAAGCAGTGTATATTCCTGACGATGACAGGGCTACGCTGTGTGTGTCGTCACAAGTGGGATGCAAGATGAATTGTAAGTTCTGCATGACGGGCAAACAGGGATATACCAACAGTCTTACTGCCGCTCAAATTCTCAATCAAATTTATTCCATACCTGAAAGGGATACGTTGACAAATGTCGTTTTTATGGGCATGGGCGAACCTTTCGACAATCTTGATGAGGTATTGCGCGCGTTGAAAATACTTACGGCCGATTATGGATATGCATGGAGTCCGAAAAGAATTACCGTGTCAACAGTCGGGCTGAAAAAAGGATTGGAAAGATTTCTTGAGGAAAGTGACTGCCATCTTGCCGTGAGCCTGCATTCTCCGTTTCCGGCACAAAGGCGTGAACTTATGCCTGCCGAGAAAGCTTTCTCTATAATGGAAATCATAGAAATACTGAAACGGTATGATTTCAGCAAACAGAGACGCCTCTCTTTTGAATATATTGTTTTTAAAGGCGTTAATGACAGTTTGTTGTATGCAAAGGAACTGGTGAAAATATTGAGAGGACTTGATTGTAGAATAAATCTTATCCGTTTCCATGCTATACCTGGAGTGGATTTGGAGGGAACAGATATGGATTCTATGGTAGAATTCCGCGACTATCTTACTCAACATGGAGTGTTCGCCACAATCAGGGCTTCAAGGGGGGAAGATATATTTGCTGCCTGCGGTATGCTTTCCACTGCAAAGCAGCAGGCTGAAAAAGAAAGTATAAATCAATAAGAAATATAGAGGGTATGAAACGTATTGCTTTTTATTTTAGTTTCGTGGTGCTGGTTTCATTGTTGGCATCATGCCGTAACAATGGCAAAAGTATTATAACTCCTGTTTCAAGCGGAAGGCCTTATGAGGTACTGGTTGTGGCAGATGATAATTGCTGGATGAGTCCTGACAGTGCATTGTATCATGTGCTCGATACTGATGTACCGGGGTTGCCTCAATCTGAACGCTCGTTCCGTATCTCACGAATACGTCCTTCTCATTATGACCGTGTGATGCGAATATTCAGAAACATAATAATAGCGGATATTCAGGACATTTATACGCAGACCAAATTCAAATATGCACGTGATGTTTATGCCTCACCGCAGATGATTATGACTATACAGTCGCCTAGTCAGGAAGATTTTGCAGAATATGTAAGCAAGAACGGACAGGTGATTGTTGACTTCTTTACGCGTGCGGAGATGAACCGTCAGATAAACCTGATGCGTGAAAAACATAATGGCGCTATCTCTGCTAAGGTTGGAAGCATTTTTGACTGTGATATCTGGATGCCTAATGAACTTAACTCTTTTAAGGAAGGAAAGGATTTCTTTTGGGCATCAACGAATCTTAATGATATGAACTTCGTGATGTATTCTTATCCGTTCAGGGATAATAATACTTTTACTAAAGAATTTTTTATTCATAAGCGTGATTCGGTAATGAAAATCAATATCCCTGGGTCTATGGAAGGTATGTACATGGAAACAGCCGATTCAATGCTTGTGGATGTGAAGAATATAGCTGTAAAAGGTGATTATGCTTTTGAGGCCAGAGGCTTGTGGGAAATGAGGAATGACGCTATGGGAGGTCCGTTCGTATCGCATGTGAGAGTTGATAAAGCTAACGCCAGAGTCATAGTGGTTGAGGCATTCGTCTATAACCCCGGAAAACTGAAACGTGACCTGATGCGCAAACTTGAGGCATGTCTTTATACATTGAAACTTCCCGCACAGAAAGAGGTCTTTGAATTGCCTGTTGGTGCGGGTGTTACAGAAGTAACCATTACGAGTGACTCTATAAAATAAAAATATATACATATAAATATAGAACATGGAAAGACGTAAAATAAGAGTGGGAATCACCCACGGTGACATCAACGGTGTAGGGTATGAGGTAATATTGAAGACCTTTGCTGAGCCAGAGATGATGGAATTGTGTACGCCGGTAGTTTATGGTTCGCCTAAGGTGGCTGCATACCATCGTAAGGCAATGGATATATCCGCCAATTTCAGTATTATTAATTCTACAAGGGAAATACAGGACGGAAGGTTGAATTTATTGAACTGTACGGCTGAGGAATTGAAAGTTGAACTTGGCAAGGCAACAGCTGAGGCAGGCAAGGCTGCACTTGACGCGTTGGAGAGAGCTTTGGCAGATTATCGTAACGGCGGTATAGATGTTTTGGTGACTGCTCCTATAAATAAACATACTATACAGTCGGAGACTTTCCATTTCCCCGGACATACGGAATATATCGAGGAGCGTGTAGGCGATGGAAACAAGTCGTTAATGATTCTTATGAAGGATGATTTCCGTGTGGCGCTTGTTACCGGACATATTCCTGTACGTGATATTCCGTCTGTTCTTACTAAGGAACTGATAAAGGAAAAGGTTGAGATATTCAATAAATCGTTGAAACAGGATTTTGGAATTGGTTGTCCTAGAATTGCCATATTCTCATTAAATCCACATGCAGGCGAAAACGGTCTTTTGGGTACCGAAGAACAGGAGATTATTATTCCTGCCATGAATGATCTGAAAGCTAAAGGAATACAGTGCTTTGGTCCATATCCTTCGGACGGTTTCATGGGTTCCGGCAATTTTACCCATTTTGACGGTATCATGGCGATGTATCATGATCAGGGGCTTGCGCCGTTTAAGGCTCTTGCAATGGATGAGGGGGTTAATTACACGGCCGGTTTGCCTATTGTGAGAACATCGCCAGCCCACGGAACTGCATATGATATCGCCGGGCGTGGCATAGCTTCGGAAGATTCGTTCCGTCAGGCCGTTTATGTGGCGATTGACGTGTTCCGTAACAGATGTATGGAGAGAGAGATAAGTGCGAATCCGCTTCGCAAACAGTATTATGAGAAACGCGATGATAGCGACAAACTGAAACTTGACGCTGAATATGAAGAGTAAATTCAGGAATATATTTTTTGTAATAGGCGTAGTCGCCATCATAATAATGCTTTTCGGGATGGACATGACATACGAGGATGTCGTGTCATGCTTGAGAAAAGCTGGCATATGGTTCCCGGCATTACTTTTATTGTGGATGTTTATATATATAATCAATGCAGGTGCGTGGTATGCCATAATTTGTAACGGACTGAACGGAGTTAAGGTTCCTTTCATGAAAGTATTCAAATATACGATAACAGGTTTTGCGCTTAATTCAACGACACCGGTCGGACTGATGGGCGGCGAGCCATATCGTATAATGGAGCTAAAGCCATATGTCGGTATAGAAAAGGCGTCTTCAAGTGTGATATTGTATGTCATGATGCATATCTTTTCTCATTTCTGCTTTTGGCTGTTTTCACTCCTTATATATATATTGTCCTATTATAACCAGATAAACCGTACTTATGTCATAATAATGAGTGTGTTTGTTGTGGCTTGTATGGTAGGGATATATTTCTTTATAAAGGGTTACCGTTCGGGAATGGTAATGAAGCTTATGCGTTTTCTTCAACACATGCCGTTTATAAAGAAGAAAGTAACCAGGCTTATAGAAAGAAAGGAAGAAACCTTTGTTCAGATAGACAATCAGATAAAAGATTTGTATAGAAATAACAAATATACATTTTTTACTTCATTGTCGTTGGAATTTGTTGCAAGGATAGTGTCTTGTCTAGAGGTTTATATCATCTTGTTGATATTTTCGGCTGACGCCAGTTTTTTCGATAGTATATTGATACTGGCTTTTACTTCTTTGTTTGCCAACTTGATGTTTTTTTCGCCTATGCAGCTTGGAGCGCGCGAAGGTGGCTTTGTCATGTCTGTTGCATTACTTTCCATTCCGTATTCGTATGGTGTATTTATGGCATTGCTGATAAGGATAAGGGAACTTGTATGCGTTATTATCGGAATTGCATTGATGAAAATAGGTAATAAGTGATATTGGTCTTTAATGGCTTGTCCTGATTGTTTAAGTATGATAAGTACAATTTAAGATAGTTAATAAAAAGTTTTAGTTGGATTAATTTTAAAAGAGAGTGGTATGGGTAAGGAAGAATCAAAAAGAATTCAGACATCAATACTTAATAGAGCTGAAAAAGTAGCTTTGGTATGGTTGGCACAGCGTCAGCCTAAATGGGTGACATCAGATTTTCTGACATATATGGGAGTTTTAGGAGCTCTTGTGTATGCTTTAGGTTGCGTTTTGGCAGCAAAAAATATAATGTATTTGTGGTTGGCGTCATTCGGAATGGTATTAAACTGGTATGGTGACAGTCTTGATGGTACATTGGCACGTGTACGCAACCAGCAACGACCTGTATATGGATTTTTTATAGATCATTCACTTGACGCTATTACAATATGTATAATGTGTGTAGGCGCAGGTCTGTCACCAATGTTCAGACTGGACGTCGCTTTGCTGGTTTTGGCCGGTTATCTGGTATTGTCCGTATATACATACATTGTTACTATAATAAAGGGTGAGTTCCGTCTGACTTATAGTTCTTTCGGTCCTACGGAGTTTAGATTGGTAATCATACTTATAAACACAATATGTATGTACACTCCTTGGAATGAAATAAGTGTAGATGTTTACGGCCAACATTTCGGATTATATGATGTGGTAGGACTGGCTATTGCTGTATTTTTGTTTATCGCTTATTTTATACAGTTTAATAAAGACAGACGTATATTGTCTGTTCAGGACCCTTTAAAACCGCGCCAGGATTAAGATTGTTTACTTTTTTTGTTTTTAAGGTTATAAAAAACTAGATTAGCTTATCTGTCTTCCATATGTCTGCTTTGCAGAATATGGTAAATTAATGAAAAGAAAAAATATATTATTAATATGGTAAAAAGATTGGTTACAGTAATAGCGTTATGGATTTGGACTTTAGGATTGTATGCCCAGATTCATGGAGTTGTTATAGATTCTGATACGGGTGATCCTATTCCATATTTGAATATATATTATGACGGTAAAGGAGTGGGTACTATTACCGATATAGATGGCAAGTATTCGATTCCTTATCATGAAGGATGGAATAAGTTGACATTTTCTATGGTTGGCTATACAAGGCAGGATATTACGGTCTCTTCAAAAACGACGGAGCTGAATGTAAGCATGAAGTCGGAGTTGGTACTTGATGAGGTTGTAGTTAAGCCACGTAAGGAAAAGTATTCGAGAAAGAATAATCCTGCTGTAGAGCTGATGAAAAAGGTTATAGCTTCTAAGCAGAGGACAAATTTAGAAAATAAAGATTATTATTTTTATAACAAGTATCAGAAAATAACTTTAGCTGTAAATGACATAACGCCTGATTCATTGAAAGAATCATGGCTCTTCAAGAAATATCCTTTCCTGAGAGATCAGGTGGAAATGTGTGATGTCACGCAGAAACGTATATTGCCGGTTTCTGTTGATGAAACAGTATCTCAGAAAATATACAGAAAGGAACCTCGTTCAGAAAAGACAATAATACAGGGTATTGACTCCAAAGGTATAAATGAATTGTTCAGTACGGGAGACATGCTTACAACTGTATTGAAGGATGTTTTTCAGGATATAGATATCTATGAAGACCGTTTCAGATTTCTTCAATATCCGTTTGACAGTCCTGTATCTGATGCCGGAATCAGGTTTTATAAGTATTATATAATGGATACTATTTATGTGGAGCGTGATAAATGTTTCCATCTGACATTTGTCCCTAACAATTCTCAGGATTTTGGCTTCACAGGGCATCTTTATATTCTGGCTGACTCTACTTACAGGGTCAAGCAATGTGAGATGAATCTTCCTAAAAAGACGGATATAAATTTTGTTGATCGTATGATTATAAAACAAAAGTTCGGAGAATTGCCTACTGGTGAGTGGTCTTTGATGGAGGATGATATGATTTGTGAATTATCATATTTGAAAAAAATACTGGGCTCTTATATGGTAAGACGAACTACACGTAATTTTGACTTTTCTTTTGAACCTTTGCCGGACAAGTTGTTTAAAAAGAAAGGTTCAGAATTTAAGGATGTAAATGCTATGATGCGTGATGATGAGTTCTGGAAGAAATACAGACAGGAGGAACTTACTGAATCTGAAACACGTATGGGAAGTTTTCTGGACGACCTGGCCAAAATTAAAGGATTTAAGTATATAATGTTTGGACTTAAGGCAATAATTGAGAGTTATGTAGAGACGGGTAAAGACAGTAAGGTGGATATAGGTCCGATTAATACGATGATAACATCCAATTATATTGACGGACTGAGATTGCGTGCGTCGGCTCAGACTACGGCAAATCTGCATCCAAATATATTCCTGAAAGGATATTATGCATACGGATTTAAGGACAGAAAGTCAAAATATATGGGTGAACTGGAATACTCTTTTGATAAAAAGGAATATCTTCCAAGGGAATTCCCAAAACATTCGATGACGTTTACGTATCAGTATGACAATATGCTCCCTTCCGACAAGTTTATAAATGCGGACAAGGATAATGTGTTTACCGCATTTAAGGTCTGTCAGGTTGACCAGTATAATTATGAACGCAAGGCTACTATAAAATATGAGCGTGAGCGTGAGTTCGGATTTAAGACCACGGCTATGTTAAGGTATGCGAACTATGAACCTTGTGGAGAATTGTTTTACCGTACAATGGCAGGCGAGAGTGCTTTGCAGTCTGCAATAGCTGAAGGTAGCATGTCTGGGCAGAAATGGGTGAAATCGCCTTTCAATACTCATGATATAACTGTTACTGAAGCATCGTTGGCATTACGTTATGCACCGGGAGAGACTTTTGTCAATACCAAGCAGAGACGATTGCCTGTAAACCTTGATGCTCCGGTGTTTACGTTGCAGCATACTGTAGGTCTGAAAGGTATTCTAGGCAGCGATTATACATATAATATGACTGAGGCCAGTGCATATAAACGTTTCTGGTTAAGTTCGTGGGGTAATCTGGATGTACATCTGAAAGGTGGAATACAGTGGAACAAGGTTCCGTTCCCTCTGTTGATAATGCCGGCCGCAAACTTGTCGTACATTATACAGGACGGTACATTCAATTTGATTAATAACATGGAGTTCCTTAACGACCGTTATGCTTCGCTGGATATGTCATGGAACATGCAGGGAAAACTGTTTAACCGTATCCCTCTTATCAAGAAATTGAAGTGGCGTGAGTTCATAGGTGTTAAATGTCTGTGGGGTACACTTACTGACAAGAACAATCCTTTCCTGGAGAAAAATAAGAATGATGATATGCTTATGATGTTCCCTGGGCATTATGATAGAGGTGGAAACTATGTATATTCAAGTAATGTGATGGATCCAAAGGTTCCTTATGTTGAAGTTACAGCGGGTATCCATAATATATTCAAACTTCTGCATATAGAGTATGTACGCCGTCTTAATTACAATCATCTGCCTACAGCAAATAAATGGGGTATCAGATTGATGATTCGTACTGTGTTCTAAATGTATTTTTCTGCCATATTTTCTTATTCTTCCCAAAGATTTAGTAAATTTGGCAGATAATTTTTATTATATGGTAAAATCGGATATTCAAAATATAAAGCTTCGTTTTGGTATTATAGGTAATACTGAGGCTCTTAACAGGGCTATTGATATAGCTATGCAGGTGGCGCCTACCGATTTGTCTGTACTTGTTACAGGAGAGAGTGGAGTAGGAAAGGAGAGTTTTCCGCAAATTATTCATCAATTCAGCAGAAGAAAACATGGACCATATATAGCTGTCAACTGTGGTGCCATACCTGAAGGAACAATAGACTCCGAACTTTTCGGTCATGAAAAAGGTGCGTTTACCGGCGCTATCAGTGATAGAAACGGTTACTTTGCCGAGGCAAATGGAGGAACGATTTTCCTGGATGAAGTAGGCGAATTGCCTTTATCCACACAGGCAAGGCTTTTGCGTGTTCTGGAGTCTGGCGAATATATCAAGGTAGGTTCGTCAAAAGTACAGAAGACAGATGTCAGAATAGTAGCTGCTACCAATGTTAATTTTGCTGAGGCAATAGCTGAAGGACGTTTTCGTGAAGACTTGTACTACCGTTTGAATACTGTTCCTATAAAAGTTCCTCCTTTAAGGGAGAGACCGGATGATATAGCTCTGTTGTTCAGAAAATTTGCGGCGGATTTTGCCGAAAAGTACCGTATGCCGTCAATACAGTTGAGTGATCAGGCTAAACGCATGCTCGTGGAGTATCCATGGCCGGGAAATATCCGTCAGTTAAAGAACATTACGGAACAAATCTCCATTATTGAAACAAACAGGGATATTACACCGGAAATACTTTCTACTTACTTGCCTGACTTAGGTAATACCTCAAGACTTCCTGCTTTCGTTGGAGCTAAAGGGACACATTCCGGAAGTAAAAGTTTTGAGAGTGAGAGAGAGATACTGTATCAGGTGCTTTTCGATATGAGACGTGATGTGACAGAACTGAAAAAGCTGGTTCATGAGATAATGACAGAGAGAGAAGCTGGACATCATGTGTCTCATCCTGTAGATAACAGCACGCATTTTTTGCAAAATCCGAGTATGGATGTAATTAGCGATGTGCCTATGGTTGTTCCACAACAGGTTCAGACATATCCGCAAGTGAGTCAGATACAACCGGTAAGCAATCTTTCGTCTATATCACCAGTAAATACTTCATCGTCCAAGCATACGGATACTTCGGATTATCAGGATACGGAAGTATATTTAGAAGAAAATCTGTCTCTTGACGACGTGGAAAAGGAAATGATAAAGAAAGCGTTGGAACGTCATAACGGTAAGCGCAAGAATGCGGCAAATGATTTAAAGATTTCTGAAAGGACATTATATAGAAAAATCAAAGAATATGGGCTTGAATAAAATAGGAAAGTTTAAGTTTTTCTCATTATGGGTGATGTCGTTGTGTTTTTTGGCGGCATGCACAGTATCATATAAATTTAACGGTTCTTCCATAAACTACGACAAGGTAAAGACTATTTCTTTCGAGAATTTTCCTAACAGGTCGGCAGCTTTCGTTTGGGGACCTATGGAATCAATGTTCAATACTGAACTGCAGGACAGGTATATGCAGCAAACCAGACTGCAACATGTAAGGCAGAATGGTGATTTGCAGTTGGCTGGAGAGATAACAAATTATGACGCATATAATAAAGGTGTAGGTTCGGACGGTTATTCTACTATGGCCGAGCTTAAAATGACTGTAAATGTCAGGTTTGTCAATAATACAAATCATGCTGAAGACTTTGAACAACAGTTCTCGGCAAGCAGAGAGTATAACTCTACACAACAGTTGTCTGCCGTACAGGAGGAACTTGTAAGCCAGATGATTGATGAAATTGTAGAGCAGATATTTAATGCCACTGTGGCTAACTGGTAATATTTTACGGGTATGGAAATGCAGCAGCTGAACGAATGGATTAAGAATCCGGACTTGTTGGGGGAGGGAAGCTTGGAAGAGTTACGTTCCCTGATAGCGCGTTATCCGTATTTCCAGACAGCATGGTTGTTGTATCTAAAAAATCTTTATTTACTGAAGTCTCCTTCTTTCAAGGATGAGTTAAGGAAGGGGGCTCTGTATGTGGCCGACTTAAGTGTATTGTTTTATTATATTGAGGGAAACAGATATGTCATTTCCGGACAAAAGGGAAATACCGCCGGGAATAATCCGACTGCTCATGACAGGACACTTGATTTGATAGACCGTTTTCTGTCGGAGATTCCTAATGATAAAGGATTGAATTCCGAACTGTCCATTCCTATAGACACAGTAATGGACTATTCATCTTTGCTGCTTCTGAATTCAGGAAATGTAAAGACGGACGAAGTGTCGGATAATGAGGAACCTCTTCCGTTAAAAGGCCAAAATCTGATAGACAGTTTTATAGAAAAGTCTGAGTCAGGCTGCTTCTCGGATGGCGTAAACCATGTTCAGGAAAATAGAGTCGATTCGGAAGAATTTTATGATGAAGCGTCCGAAACGGATGATTATGCAGGTGAGTGTGAGACGGAATCTTCGGTGCCTGCAGACGAAGAACAGGCTTCTGAAGGGGGAGGTGATGAATATCTGACTGAAACGTTGGCCAAAATATATGTTAAACAGCAAAGATATGACAAGGCACTGGAAATTATTAAAAAATTAAATTTGAAATATCCAAAAAAAAATATTTACTTTGCAGACCAAATAAGATTTTTAGAGAGATTGATTATTAACGCTAAATCAAAATAGAAAAATGTATTTATTATTTGTTGTATTGATTGTACTTGCAGCATTGTTGTTATGCTTTGTTGTAATGATACAAAATTCTAAGGGTGGAGGCTTGGCTTCTAGTTTTGCATCGTCAAACCAGATTATGGGTGTACGTAAAACTACAGATTTTATTGAAAAACTTACATGGGGATTGGCTGCTTTTATGGTAGTTGTAAGTATCGCTACAGCGTATGTTGTTCCACGTGCAGCTGATAACTCTTCTGTAATAATGAAACAAGCCGTAGAAGAACAGAGTACTAACCCATTGAATGCACCTGCCGGTTTTGCTGCTCCTCAGACTGATGCTGCAGCTGCTGCTCCTGCTGCAGGTGATTCTGCAAAATAATCTCTGAGAACAGAATTTTATCAAATAATGTCATTCATAAACATATTCGTTTGTGAATGGCATTTTTTTATCGTAATATATGAAAACACTTAATGATAATAAACGCAATGTGGCTGTCGATGCATTGCGAGGTTTTGCCGTGATGGGCATAATGCTATTACATAATATAGAGCATTTTAATTTCTATTCTTTTCCAGAACCTTCAAGTGAAACTGTCAAAGCCTTGGATACTAGTTTATGGGACATGATGTTCTTTGCTTTCTCAGGAAAAACTTATGCCATATTCGCATTGCTGTTTGGCTTTACCTTTTATTTGCAGAGCAGAAATGCCGAGAAGAGAGGAGAAGATTTCAAGAACAGATTTATGTGGCGTCTGCTGTTGTTGCTTGGGTTTGGCTTTATAAATGCCGCATTTTTCCCTGGAGAAATACTGGTATTGTATGCATTAATCGGTTTTGTTCTGGTTCCGGTAAGGCATTGGAATGATAAGGCACTTTTAGCATTGGCGATATTCCTGATGCTGCAACCTGTAGAATGGTGTAAGGTGATTTATTCCGCATTCAATCCGTCGGAAAATCCGCAGCAGATGATTTTTTCCTTAGGCGATGTCTATCCTCAGCTTGGTGGAGATTCTTTTTGGGAGATGGTAAAGGTTAATTTGGTGACAGGACAGCTTGCCAGTCTTAACTGGGCATGGTGTTATGGAAGGGTATTTCAGACTGCTTCTCTGTTTATGCTGGGAATTTTGCTTGGCAGGAAAGGCTTTTTCAACGCATCATCAACTGAAGCATTGGAGAAATGCCGCCTGTTTTGGACCAGGGTATTGTGTATATTGTTGCCGGTAACATTGATTATGTATTATCTGAAGGAATTTGTATATACACAGATAGAGATTGAATTTATGCTTTCTTCATTAAAGACAATTCTAAATTCGTGGTATAATCTGTTTTTCATGTTGTGTATTGTTTCTGCTTTTCTGCTATTATACTGGTGCAATAACGGCAAATTGCAGAAAATACTTGCACCGTATGGCCGCATGAGTCTTACGGATTATGTATCACAGTCAATGGTTGGAAGTTTTCTGTATTTTGGTTACGGTCTGGAGTTGCATAAAGTGTGTGGTACTACTTGCAGCCTGTTGGTAGGAATAGCGTTCCTTCTTATTCAGGTGGCATTTGCCCATTGGTGGTTCAGACACTACAAAAGAGGCCCATTGGAAACTATCTGGCATAAGCTTACGTGGATAGGCAAAAACAGGTAACTCCTTGTTCGCAATACAATAAAAAAGAGTAATATCACTCCTGATTTCGACAGGACTATGATATTACTCTTTTATTTTTTTGTTGATATTATTATTTGTTTATTTTACTCCATGTATCTTTAAGAGATACGGTTCTGTTGAATATCAGATGACCAGGAGTTGAGTCCTTATCAACATTGAAGTATCCTATGCGCTGGAACTGCAGATAATCAAGCGGTTTTGCGTCAGCTAGGAATTTCTCTACATAACATTCATTGAGTACAGTGAGCGAATTAGGGTTAATCATTTCTTTCATTGCCTCAAGTGGAGAACAATTCTTTGCCTCACGTATAGCAGCCATTTCGTCGCGAGGATTTTCAACTTTCCACAGGCGGTCGTACAGACGAACTTCAGCCTTCAGACAGTGGTCGCAGCTTACCCAGTGGAGTGTACCTTTTACCTTGCGGTTAGCTTCCGGCATTCCGCTTTTCGTGTTCGGATCATATTCCGCATATACTTCTGTAATGTTTCCGTTCTCATCTTTCTTGCATCCTGTGCACTTAACGATATATGCATTCTTCAATCTTACTTCCTGTCCCGGAGTCATACGGAAATATTTCTTTGGAGCATCTTCCATGAAGTCTTCGCGTTCCATCCAGAGTTCGCGGCTGAACTCTATTGTGTGAGTTCCGGAATTAGGATCTTCAGGATTATTTATGGCTACCATTTCTTCCACCTGTCCTTCAGGATAGTTTGTGATAATCAGTTTTACAGGATTGATTACGGCAGAAACACGTGTAGAACGTGCGTTCAGGTCTTCACGAACGGCGCTTTCAAGCAAAGCGAAGTCGTTAAGTGCATCGTATGTGGTATAACCGATTTTGTCAACGAAGTTACGTATTGATTCCGGTGAATAACCGCGGCGGCGGAAACCGCATATAGTCGGCATACGTGGGTCATCCCATCCGTTTACGAGCCCTTCCTTCACGAGAGTAAGTAGGTTTCTTTTGCTCATAAGTGTGTAGCTCAGGTTCAGTTTGTTGAACTCATACTGGTGTGGACGATGATCGTCGAGGTCTTTTCCTTCCTTCACCCAGTCAACGAACAAGTCGTACAATGGACGGTGTACAACAAATTCCAATGTACACAATGAGTGAGTCACACCTTCAAAATAGTCGCTCTGTCCGTGGGCGAAGTCATACATAGGGTATGCTTTCCACTTGTCGCCTGTACGGTGGTGCGGAGTTTTCACTACACGATATATTATAGGGTCGCGGAAGTGCATGTTAGGGTTAGCCATGTCAATTTTTGCGCGAAGCACCATCTTGCCTTCTTCTATTTCTCCGCTGTTCATTTTCATAAACAGGTCCAGATTTTCTTCAATAGGACGGTCGCGGTACGGGCTGTTTGTTCCCGGCTGAGTAGGAGTACCCTTCTGTGCGGCAATTTCTTCAGAGGTCTGTTCGTCTATATAAGCCTTACCTTCCTTGATAAGCTTTATTGCAAAATCCCATAATTGCTGGAAATAGTCTGAAGCATAGTATTCATTGCCCCACTGGAATCCTAACCATTGGATATCTTCCTTGATGGCTTCAACGTATTCCACATCTTCCTTTGTTGGATTAGTGTCGTCGAAACGAAGATTACATACACCTCCGTATTTCTTTGCTATTCCGAAGTCCATGCATATAGCCTTTGCATGTCCGATGTGAAGATATCCATTTGGTTCAGGCGGGAAACGAGTCTGAATCCTGCCGTCATTTTTTCCTTCTTTCAAGTCTTTCTCTACGATTTGTTCGATGAAGTTCAGACTTTTCTTCTCTGAACTTTCTGTAGCTTTTATTTCAGTCATAGTCTCTGTTTTACAATAATGCGCAAAAATAATCATTTCTTTTTATATAATAATGTGTTTTATTGACTTATTAAGTTATGGTATGCCAAGAAACTTTTTTCTGCCAGTATGGAAAGCGTACAACGAGCAAGAATATTCTATAAATACAAATTATAGATATATAAATGTAACTTGTGTATTTATAAATACAAGTTATATTTATAAAAACACAGGTTGTATTTACAGAATATGTATAGAAGAAAATGAATTTATGAAAGTATGCCGCATAGTTTCTCCAAATGAAAAACATAAAGACTGGAGGCAGTATTTCTATATGTAAAAAAAGTATCTTTTCAGATAAATATAGCCATTACCGTGGCTAAGGTAAAAAGGATTTACAACTTTAATACTGGTTTATTGAAATATTATGTATAAATCTTAAAATTAACATAATATTGTTTGGAACTGTAGTTAAATGTCAGTATCTTTGTCGCTAAACAAAAATGAGGTAGATGCCCTTTGGATAGTGCTGAATATGCAATAAAAATGCAAAACATGTTTTATGACATCTTTTTTTATTTGGTCAATCCAAAAAATCGCCCCATCTTTGTGACGTTATCCTGAAAACAATCTTTTTACCTTAAGAAAAAAAAACTAATACCTATTGAAAACTTGAAAAAGGCTCTTTGTGAAAAGGGCCTTTTTTTATGCTTTCATCTATCCTTTTTCATGCTAATTATGTATTTTTGTGGAAAAATCAATAATATATGTCTCAACCGCTAGCAGAACGTTTGCGTCCAAAAACTTTGGATGATTATATAGGCCAGAAGCATCTGGTAGGCCAGGGGGCTGTTCTCCGGAAAATGATTGACTCCGGACGTATTTCTTCGTTTATTCTATGGGGGCCTCCGGGAGTGGGAAAAACTACTCTTGCCCAGATTATTGCGAACAGGCTTGAAGTTCCTTTTTATACTCTCAGTGCTGTTACTTCAGGAGTGAAAGATGTACGCGACGTGATAGAAAAGGCAAGTAGTAACCGTTTCTTCTCGCAACAAAGTCCGATTTTGTTTATAGATGAAATACATCGTTTCAGCAAGTCACAGCAGGATTCACTGCTGGGAGCAGTAGAGAGGGGAGTGGTGACACTTATAGGTGCTACCACCGAAAATCCGTCATTTGAGGTTATCCGTCCTTTGCTCTCGCGATGTCAGCTTTATGTGCTGAAGTCGTTGGAAAAAGATGATTTGCTTGAATTGCTTCATAAGGCTGTGGAACGTGACAGTATATTGAAAGAAAGAAAAGTGGAGTTGAAAGAGACGGATGCTATGCTGAGATATTCAGGCGGAGACGCAAGGAAACTGCTCAACATACTGGAACTGGTGGTGGAGGCCGACAGTGATACTCCCGTTGTGATAACCGATGAAAAGGTGGTTGAACGTCTTCAGCAAAACCCTCTTGCTTACGACAAGGAGGGAGAAATGCATTATGACATAATATCGGCATTCATAAAGTCTATCCGTGGAAGTGACCCTGACGGGGCATTGTATTGGCTAGCACGTATGGTGGAAGGAGGAGAAGATCCGGCTTTTATTGCGCGCAGGCTTGTTATTTCCGCGTCGGAAGATATCGGTCTTGCCAATCCCAATGCCCTTTTGCTGGCTAATGCCGCTTTTGACGCGGTCATGAAAATAGGCTGGCCGGAAGGACGTATTCCATTGGCGGAGGCTACAGTGTATTTGGCTACAAGCCCTAAAAGCAATTCAGCTTACGAGGGTATAAATTCAGCCATAGAGTTGGTAAGGCAGACAGGAAACCTGCCTGTTCCTCTTCATCTCAGAAATGCTCCTACAAAACTGATGAAGCAGTTGGGTTACGGCAAGGATTATAAATATGCTCATGCCTACAAGGGAAATTTCGTAAAACAGCAATTCCTGCCTGACGATTTGAAGGACACCCGTATCTGGCATTCACAGGAAAATCCTTCGGAAGCGAAATTGAAAGAAAGGATGATTCAGTTATGGGGAGATAGATTTAAAGAATAATGTGTAATAATTTTTTATTGTAGAATAAAGATATGAATATAGTAGTATTGGATGGATTTACCATGAATCCAGGTGACTTGTCATGGAATGAACTTGCAGAATTAGGCTCACTTAAAGTATATGACAGGACTTCGGCCGGTCAGGTTTTGGAACGTGCAAAAGATGCTGAGGTTATTCTTACAAATAAAACGGTAATTGATGCTGCCTCATTGCGTTCGTTACCGAAACTGAAATATGTGGGTGTGCTTGCAACAGGATATAATGTTGTTGACATAAATGTAGCTAGAGAGTTATGTATAGTAGTTACGAATATTCCGGCATATAGCACAGAATCTGTAGCCCAAATGGTCTTTGCCCATATTCTGAACATTACGCACCGTGTAGGACGTTATTCCGATGAAGCCCGTTCAGGTGTATGGAGCAGACAGGCTGATTTCTCATATACCAACAGCCCTTTAATGGAATTGTGTGGTAAGAAAATTGGTATAGTAGGTTTTGGCAATACAGGTTCAGCTACAGCACGCATAGCCGTAGCCTTCGGTATGGAAGTTCTGGCATATACAAGTAAACCTCAGTCTGCGTTGCCTGCCGGGGTAACTAAAGCTGATTCCATTGATGACATATTCAGAATGTCGGATATTGTAAGTCTTCATTGTCCGCTTAATAAGGAAACATCCGAAATTGCAAATGCCGCACATCTGTCGCTGATGAAGAAATCGGCCATATTGATAAATACCGGACGTGGAGGTCTGGTAAATGAACAGGATTTGGCAGACGCATTGAGAGAGAACCGTATCAAGGCAGCCGGACTTGATGTTATGGTAAACGAGCCTCCGCGTGAGGATAATCCGTTATTAAAACTCGACAACTGTTTCATTACTCCTCATATAGCATGGGCAACCTATGAGGCACGTGTAAGGCTCATGAATCAGACTGTAAAAAATCTGAGGAGTTTTATCGAAGGAAACATAATCAACAATGTAGCTTTGTAATGTTATGACTAAAGAAGAGAGAATAGAAAAAGCTGTATCGCTTTTCAGAGAAGGATATAACTGTTCGCAATCTGTCGTGGCCGCTTTCGCCGATATGTATGGGTTTACTCCGGAACAGGCACTCAAGATGGCATCTGCTTTTGGAGGAGGAATAGGGCGTATGCGCGAGACGTGCGGTGCGGCATGCGGCATGTTTATGCTTGCAGGTTTGGAGAAAGGGGCCGTAGTCGGGGCTGATCGTGAGAGTAAGGCCGCTACATATGCCCTCGTTCAGGAACTTGCAGCAAAGTTCAAGTATGAAAATGGTGCTTTGCGTTGTGCAGACCTGCTGGGATTGTCGAAAAAAGAACCTATAGTTTCTACTCCAGAAGCCAGGACAAGTGCGTATTATGCCAAACGTCCATGTGTTAAGATGGTCGAAACGGCTGCACGTATTTGGGCAGATTATATCTATGGAGTAAAAGAATAATACCATTAGTCATTCTTTATTTGATAATTTTAGCGCCTATGATGATATACATATCTTGTGCCAAGACAATGACGGCACAAAGCAAACTGCAGGTCCCTTTTACTACACAGCCGTATTTCATTGACGAAGCCAGACAGAATGTTATGGATATATCACAATTCAGCATGGAAGAACTGGGACGTTTATTGAAAATTA
This sequence comes from Candidatus Phocaeicola faecipullorum, assembly GCA_018884025.1. Classification (GTDB taxonomy): domain Bacteria; phylum Bacteroidota; class Bacteroidia; order Bacteroidales; family Bacteroidaceae; genus Phocaeicola; species Phocaeicola faecipullorum. Next base: position 2,817 of record JAHLFB010000199.1, on the reverse strand, counting down.
ATTCCAAGCTTGCTGCCGAGAATTATTTCAGGTATCACAATTTCTTTTCTAGTGAGGATAAAGGTTTGCCGGCTATTTTGTCGTACACAGGAATTGTGTTCAAGCGTCTTGCGGTAAAAGACTTTTCCGATGATGATTTCAGATATGCACAGGAACATCTTCTTATAACTTCTTTCCTTTACGGACTTCTTCGTCCTTTGGATGTAATAAAAAATTACCGTCTGGAGGGAGATGTGAGACTTCCGGAAAGGGGAAATATTAGTATGTTTGATTATTGGAAACCTGTACTGACAGACTTTTTCATAGCGGAGATAAAGAAGCAAGGCAGTGTTCTGATAAACCTTGCCAGCAATGAAATGAAAGAGCTTTTCGACTGGAAACGTGTCTGCCGTGAAGTCAGAGTCATAACTCCCGATTTTCAGGTATATAAGAATGGGAAACTTTCCACAGTAGTTATTTATGCCAAGATGTGTCGTGGAGAAATGACACGTTTTATCCTCAAGAGCCGTATAGAAAATCCGGAACAGATAAAGTCATTCGAATGGGAAGGATTTTGTTATAATGAGAATGAAAGTTCCGGCGACCATTGGGTGTTTACGATGGGGTAAGTTTTTATTATAAGTAATAATTGATTACATTTGTGAATAATTTATAATCGTAATATAATGGAAAACAACGAACCTGGATACGTGTATATATTGACAAATCCGAGTTTTAGGGAAGATTGGGTTAAGATTGGTAAGAGTTCTCGTCCTGTAGATGTGCGAAGCAAGGAACTTGACAATACTGCTGTGCCGTTGCCTTTCGAAATATATGCCACATTAAGGACTGTGAAATATTCTAAGGTTGAAAAACAGATACACAAGCAGATAGACAGATTGACTGATTTGCGTATCAGACAAAATCGTGAGTTCTTTAATATACCTCCGTCTGTTGCATTGGATATTATGCGCGATATAGCCGACCTTCTTGACGATGCGGAATTGTCTGTATATGTTGATGGAAAACCTGTAGTCAGCAATAGTAAGGATGAGGATAAAATGATTGAAGCCGAAACGAAAGAAAAACAGCGTAAGGCACAGAAACCTCCATTCAAGTTCCATATGATAGGCTTGAAAGTTGACGATTATATAGTATTTGACCCTCTCGGAATTTCTGTCAGAATTGCCAGCGATGATAAAATAGAATACGAAGGTCGTCTTTATAGCCTTTCTGCATTTACAGCCAACTTTCTGCCTGAAGAAAAACAAAATACCTCCGGAGCTTATCAAGGTCCAAAATATTTCAGTTTTGGAGGAAAAACATTGTTTGATTTAAGAAATGAACGTGGAGTGTAGTTAATTAATTGTAACCGTGGTTACAGTAACCGCCGTTACAATAATAATTCATAAATAATCTGATATATGTCAATCTGGAGCCGTCTGATGGGAATTAAAGATACCGGCAATGCTAATGGTGTTGTCGGCGAAAAGAATGTGTCGTATGATTCATTGCGCTATGCTTTCATAGATTTGGAGGTCGGTGTGAAAGACCGCGTCATACATGATATTGGTGCTCTCAGATATGATGATGCGGTTTTCCATAAGGCTGCGAAACAGGAATTGTTGCAGTTCCTTTCCGATGTGGATTATCTTTGTGGACATAATATAATTCATCACGATGCGAAATATCTGTTCAAAGATGAACCTTGCCGTTGGCTTTTGGTTGATACCCTCTACGTTTCTCCATTATTGTTTCCTGAACGTCCGTATCATAGACTTATAAAAGATGACAAACTGATTAACGACCAGTTGAACAATCCTGTAAACGATTGCGAAAAAGCCAAGGATTTACTCTTTGATGAGATATCTCGCTGGAAATCACTTCCGGATGAAAAGCAAAAAATGTTTGCATCACTCTTGAGAGGTAAAGAGGAGTTTGAAGGCTTCCTCAGTATGGTTGGTGCGGAGTATTTGGGCGAAGACGTCTTGTCCGAAGTGATAAAGCGTCTTTATGCAAAGAAGATATGTCAGCATGCTGATATTGAAACGTTCATTCATCGATACCCATGCGAATTGGCATATGCGTTGGCTCTTATAGATACCACAGATTATCGTTCCATTACGCCCGGATGGGTGCTCCGTAATTTCCCGGAGGTGGAATACATAGTTAAAGAGTTGCGTAATAAAAGATGCATTGAAGGTTGCGATTATTGTAATTCTCAGCTCGATGTGGTACAAAATCTGAAAGCTTTTTTCGGTTATGATAAGTTCAGAACCTACGACGGTGAGCCGCTTCAGGAGAAAGCCGCAAGGGCTGCTGTGGATGGTAAATCTCTTTTGGCAATATTCCCTACCGGCGGAGGAAAATCACTTACATTTCAGTTGCCGGCACTTATGGAAGGGCGTATCGTCCATGGACTGACGGTAGTGATTTCTCCGCTACAGTCGTTGATGAAAGATCAGGTTGACAATCTGTCCGACCGAGGTATAACAGATGCTGTTACTATAAATGGTTTGCTTGACCCAATCACGAGGGCATCGTCCATTCAGAGTGTGCAGAACGGTGATGCTTCGCTCTTGTATATCGCGCCTGAAATGCTTCGCTCGAAAACTATTGAAAAGATTCTCCTGGCCCGTCATGTAGTAAGGTTTGTAATAGACGAGGCACATTGCTTTTCATCCTGGGGACAGGATTTCAGAGTAGATTATCTTTATATAGGAAAGTTTATAAAGGAATATCAGAAAAAGAAGAAGTGTAAGAATCCTATTCCTGTTTCATGTTTTACCGCTACGGCCAAACAGAAAGTAGTACAGGATATTTGCGATTATTTCAAGC
>JAHLFB010000198.1 GCA_018884025.1 Candidatus Phocaeicola faecipullorum | reverse complement strand
ATATTATTTCACCAGTCTTTGGATTGAACTTTACTTTGTCCGATTTATATTTATATCCAAATTTGTTCAACGAAACAGTAGCCTCGTTTTTGCTCAGCTTGATATAGTTATAATCAGTATAGATATCCTGTATCTCCTTAAGGGTAATATCGTATGCTATGGTATTATCCTGATTGCGTTCCGTATTGCTGCTTTCTTTTTTGTCGGTATGTCCGTGAGCGTGTCCGGGTTGTTGGTTAGAAGTTTGTGGTTCAGCTCCCAATAAAGTATATGCTGCTTCTTTGTACCATCCGAACGACCATGTAGGTCCGGTCAGTGCCATAAGCAGGAGGAATATTGTGGCATAGAAACCGAGTGCCACGTGCGAATCGTACATCAGTCGTCTGGTACCTTTGCTGCACGTCACTGTAAGTCTGTTTTTCAGAGCCTTACGTGTGCGTGGAATCCATATTACCAGTCCGCTTATGAGTATTATTGTCATGGCTATGGTAGAAATACCTACTATAAGTTTACCTGTTGACATGCTGCCTTTGCTTTTCGGAGCGTCAAGAAACCATCTGTGCAGTTTCCTCATAGTCTGAAAGAAAGGGTATGACTTCGACCATCCTATGCTTTCTCCTGTATAAGGATTGACGAAAAGGACTTTCCTACCTTCGTTGTTGAAACTTATCTGATATGTAGCATCAGTGGATTTTGGAATGTTGACAGACGAAATTTCCATTCCATCGTGTCTGTTTCGTACTATATTTATAACTTCCGAAGGCTTCAGTCTTTCTTTTCCCTGAGGAATATCTACTTGATATAGATTCTTGTTAAGCGCACGCGTGATATCCTGCTCGAAAACTAAAGTGGCACCGGTGAAACATATCACAGTGATTATCAGCCCTAAAGGGATTGAAAGCCAGAGATGTATCTTATGTAATGTTTTTTTCATTATTGTTTGCGTGGGTTACTATTCTGTCAGTGCTATTTTTCCTACAGTAGTAATTTCGTCGGCTTCCACTTCAAGACCTTTTACAGCTTCGCCGGTTTCAGGATTGATTTTATAGAATGTAGGTAATGCACCTTCTTCAGTAGTAAGTACCGGAATGTAAAAATGCTTGTTTTCCAGATATGGTGAGTTGCCGAACGATGAAATCAGGCTCTTGTCCGGAAGTCCGGTAATAGGGATAAGTTTCTTTTCATTGGCTTTGAATATCACCAACTCGTTTTTGGGGGCATTTGTACCAAGTGTTGCTACTTCCTCTATGCTGCATCCGTAATTGTTCAGTAGGAAATAGTTGCCCCCTACATGCCAGCAGCGGAACAGAGGATAACCGCTTGCACCTTCCATTTCTTCCAGATTGCAGTAATAGTCGTCGAAATCATCACTTCCTGCCGGAATACGTACAACTCCTGATTTGAGAGTACCTTGAACTTTGGCTTTCAGATTGGCGTCGGCTGCCGGCTGAGTTGCAGTACGTCCGTAGCCGCCTGAGAACACGTACAGATTGCCGTCGTCGTCGGTCCAGATTGTCTGGTAGTATTGCGATTTCATTCGTCCGCATGCAAAACCTATTTTGTCAGTTTCAGCTATGACAGGAGTCTCGTCGAAACTGCTTCCACTGTATATAGCGATGTAGGCATTGTCCGGATACTGTGTCGATGGAATCTGTCCTGCGGTATATTTGCCGCTTCCAGAGCCGCCTGAACCCGTTGCTACATAATCCTGGCTTAGTACCTTATCCGGCCATGTGTTAACTCCGTAATGACTCATACCCATAGGGATAATCGAAGTATAAAGTTTACCGTTGGCCTCCACAAATCCTGCCATGGTAACTTTCTCGCCGTTGTCAAGATAATTCTCTGCAAGGATATCATTTTGGTTAGTGCTTGTGGTTCCGTTCTTGGCATTCAGATAGTTGAATAAGAATCCTTGTGCGGCATTTCCCTTGCTGTCAGTTTGTTTTGTGTCCCCGGTCGATACTGTTATCACATTGTCGCCCCATGTTCCGTATGTGGTAAAACGGTTGAACGTATAGCTGTATTTCTTTTGAGGAACGTTCTGTGCATCAAGGTAGTAGCATCCTCCTGTGCCCTGCGAACCGTCATTGTATTTAATGCCGAAGAAATAATTCTGGTCATAGAAAATCCAGTATGAAATCTGGTCTTGGAACTCTTTTCCGTTTTCAATTACTGAGATTTTTCCTTCATCCAGGCTTTCTGCTGTAAGCAGATATGATGTTCCGCCGGCAGTTACCGGAATGACGTAATTACCTTTAAAGTTGTTGTGGTTAGAAAAAGTAGGGTCATTGTCTTCGTTTTGGCATCCCATGAAGATGCTGCCGATGCAAAAAACGCCTAAGCCTAAAAATAAATTTCTTTTATCCATATATTCTATATTTGTTAATGTAATTATTTACCGAGATATACTCTGAATTTACCGTAGAAAGCGCGTCCTGCTTTCTGAAGGCTGAAGTTGTCGTACAGTTTCTCGTCCGTAATGTTACGACACTCGAACGAGATATTGTAACGTCCGTTCCTGATGCTGAAGCCTAATGAAATATTGTGCGACAGCTGTTCCGGCACACGGATTTTTGTTGATGAATGTCCGAAGCTTTCCCAGTAAAGAGGGAACTCATGCTGATAGAAACAGTCCCATCCCAAAGTCAGAGTGTTTCCTTTTGCAAACAGGTCGTGCCATGTGAAGTTGGCATCTACGTTTGCATATCTGTAAGGTACGTTTGGCATTCTTTGTCCGTAAGTCAGTGCATTTTGGCCGCTGCTTGCTGCACGTTTCCGCTCTTTGTCGCGGATATCCAGGTTATTGAATGTTCCTCCTATGTTGAACCATTTAGCAAAGCTGTATCTGAGCGACACGTTGTATCCTTTTGTTTCCACCCTTCCGTGGTTGGTATAGCTTCCGTAGCTGGTACCGCCTACTGTGGAAAGGTCGCGTTTGATATAGTCCTTGGTGTTGCGGTAGATAACTCCACCTTCCACATATAGTCCATGCTTGCCGAATTGTCTGTTATAGCTTGCGTTAAGGTTTACATTATCGCTGCGCTCCGGTTTCAGATTTGCCTTTCCGGCTTCCAGGTCACCGTCGCCGAAAAGTTCCTGGGTGGTAGGCATACGCAATGCTTTTTCGTACGACAGTTTCAGCTGAATATCTTTTCCTATGAAGTAAGTACCTGCCGCGCCATATCCGAACGAACTTACCTTCTGCGAAACTCTAGTGTCATTTCCTACGCTGTTCTCACTTATCTGTACCGTACCTTCGCTGTATGCGTTGTAGTATTTTCCGAAAGCTGACAGATTCCATATTTCCGATGGCATCAGGCGGTATGAAAGTCCTGCTATGTTTTTTCTGTTAAGCGTAGGGTCATCATAGTCTTCCAGTACGGAGTTCTTTTCTATAAGACTTCTTCCTGTGCGTCGGAATGCGCTGAACACGTTGTTGAATGTGAAAGAGTGCATTTTCCCTATTCTATATACGGCTGTAAAAGTAGTGTTCCAGTTGGTGTTGATCTGTTCGCTCAACTGGTGGTTCTGTTCTCCGGCGGTCGATTTTGGTATGCGGTCGCCGGCCCAGTTGTATTTGTACATTGCCGTATCCACATTGTTTGTCAGATTATGATTGTAGTTGGCTGTAATCGTTATGTCAAGTCCTTTGGTCAGAAGATTTCTTTTTCTGTATTCCAGCGAAGGTACAATCGAGAATCCGTGCCTGTGTTTCTCTCCGAACACAATCTCCTGATACACACCGGTCTGTATTTCCTTATAGAAATGTGAGTATGCAATGTTGAACATAAGCCTATCGGCCCATGGCTTGTCTGTTATCCCTATTTTACCTATTACCGTCTCATTGTGGAAAGTATCATTGAAACGTTTTACTCGCTGAATATTACTTTCGTCGCTGATGGAAGTATTGTTCTCATGATTGAACTCCTCTACCCAGTTATTGATATAATAGTTATTATCCGAGTAATTCTGATAAGCATTGATTTCGTAAGTCAATCCGTTGCGGAAACTCTGCCCGAAGTTTACATACGACTTGTGTGTATTGAACGACCCGTATGAATATGATGCATCCATGAACCAACTTCTTCTATGCTTGTTGGTCACGATGTTTATCACGCCCCCTATGGCATCGCTTCCGAATCCGACTGGAACCACCCCTTTATAGACTTCTATTCTTTCAGCGAGGTTCACAGGGATGTTGTTTAGGTCGAAAGCTGTTCCTGCACCTTCTTGCGGCACTCCGTCTATGAAAACCTTAACGTGCTTTCCGCTAAAGCCGTCTAGCATCAGCTGCATGTCCGAACCTACGCCGCCCGACTCACGCAGTTTCATTCCCGGCAGTTTTTGTAAAGCTTCGCTAAGATTCTTTGTCGAGTTTTGCAGTTCGCGTGTGTCAACGGCCACTGCATTGAACGCAGAACGTTTCAGGCGGCTTACCCCGTTGGACACGACTACCACTTCATCGAGTTCTGTTACCGACGGTTTCAGTGTAACCCTGTGTCTGTTATGGTGGTTGCCGATGGTTATGCTCTTTTCGTATGTTTCAAAACCTATGGCTGAAACTACAAGGATGTATTCCCCTGCCGGTGCGTTAAGCCTGTATTCACCTTTTTCATTGGTCGTACATCCGAAGTTGGTGTTCTTCAGATATACGGTTGCAAAGTCTATTGGACTTTTGTCCGTTGATTTTACAACGCCTGATAAAATGAGTCTTTGGGTTTCCGCCTGGACGGTATAACGGATTGTCATTACCGTAAAAAGGAATAATAATCCATAATACCTGCTCCACTGTTTTTTGTTCATAAGCTAATACCTTATATAAATATATTTTCAAAATTTTTTCCGATTGCAAAGTTACTGCCATGTCTTTTTTGCTGCAATCGCAATTTATAGGTATATTCCGGACCGTTTTTTGTAGAGGTACTAACCATTTTTAGGTATTGTTCGTAAACTTATTGTTAAAACTTTCTAATAGAATATCGCTAATTCGTGTCGGATGTGGACAATCTATTATTTTTGCCGTTGAAAATATTTATTATATATATGAACGAGATCTTTATTATTATTGGGTTGATATTGCTAAATGGAGTTTTTGCCATGTCTGAGGTAGCGCTCATATCAGCCCGGAAATCACGTCTTTCCGCTGACGCTAAAAACGGAAACAAATCTGCAAAAACAGCTCTTAAGCTGGCAAATGAGCCAGACAGATTTCTTTCAACAGTCCAGATTGGTATTACACTTATCGGAATCCTTACCGGTATATATTCCGGAAATCAGATTGCAGTCGATTTGACAGAAGCTATGAAGTCATGGGGAGTTTCTTCAACTTACGCATTCGGTTTGGCGCAAGGTATAATAGTAGTAGTGGTGACATATCTCACTATTATTTTCGGTGAGCTTGTGCCTAAGCGTATAGGAATGAGTATGGCAGAGAAAGCCGCAAAGGTTATGGCTCAGCCTATGAATGTACTTTCAGTAATAGCCTTGCCGTTTGTATGGCTTTTGGCAAAGAGTACAGAACTGATATTCAACCTGCTTGGAATAAAGGAGGAGGATAATAAAGTGACTGAGGAAGAAATCAAGTCTATAATAAAGGAAGGTGCGGAAGATGGCGAGGTGCAGCCTGTGGAACAGGACATTATGCAGCGTGTGTTCCTCTTGGGCGATTTGAAGGTCAGTTCCATAATGACGCATAAGAGCGATATTGTGTGGCTGGATACGGACATGACGGTAGAAGACGTGAAAAATGTTATTTCAGACAATCTTTATGAATTTTATCCTTTGGCAGATGGTGATTTGGATCATGTGAAGGGGGTTATACAGCTTAAGGATTTGGTACTTCATCTTCACGAGGAAGGATTCAATCTTGTCAATCTTACGCAGGAAGCTGTTTTTTTCCATGAAAACATGAATGTGTATAAGGTGCTTGAGCAGATGAAGATGAAGAAGATAAGCAGAGCCTTGGTTTGCGATGAGTTCGGTACTTGCACCGGTATTATTACGTTGAAAGACATACTTGAGGGGCTTGTGGGAAATGTTGACGATGCCGACGACGAGCCTGACATCATCAAGAGGGTAAACAATGACGGCTGGCTTGTTGACGGCCAGTGTCCAATGTATGATTTCCTTAATTATTTCAATCGTCCGGAATTGTTTGAAAAGTCGGATTTCCATACTCTTGGCGGGCTTATACTCCAGCATTTGCAACATGTTCCGCAGAGCGGGGAGACGCTCCGGTGGAACGGCTTCAATTTTGAGGTTGTAGATATGGATGGGGCTAGGATAGACAAGGTACTAGTCACACAAATAAATCAAGATTAATCATTCTTCGTTTGTTTGTTTTTACAATTCCATTTTGGTTTTTCGTATAAGTTCACCTGGTCTAAATGCCGGTTTTTCTATCAGCCACTGCTAGCTTTAGGTGTGGAGTGGAAAGGTATTTGTCACATCATACTGCAGAAACAAGTCAATGACCTGCTTGCCGGTCGTTCCTGTGGAGGCACCGTATTTCTTCAATGCAGAATGCTACAGAGAGGGCGATTTTATCTTTTTCATTCTATTTTTTTTCTATCCTTGCTCGCTTTTGGGTGATAGAGTCAATCAGGAAAGACTACAAATCAGAGATTTCTTTTTCGCTCAGTCCCGTATTCCTTGCAATAATGTCTGCCGGTATTCCTGAAGCCTTGAACTTTCTTGCCATTTCAATACGTTCGAGCTTGCGCCCGGCCTCAATCCCTTCTGCCCGTCCAACTTCAATACCTTCCGCGCGTCCGACTTCAATTCCTTCCGCACGCCCGTCCTCACGGCTTCTCATCTTAGCCGTTTCAATTGTGTTCTGCCAGTCCCTGTATGCCTTCAGGCTTTCCTCGTATTCGTCATACTGCTGTTTGGAGAATTTTGCTATTTCCGCTGCCTCGAACAGTTTGGTAAAGACCCTTTCCTGCAATGCCGCCGGACGTCCCATCAGTCTTGACAGATTGCGCAGCACGAACATCCACTTGTCGAACATGTCTTTCAGCTCGTTTTCCGTTTTGTTGAACTT
>JAHLFB010000197.1 GCA_018884025.1 Candidatus Phocaeicola faecipullorum | reverse complement strand
TTAGCTTGCTTTTCTAATGAAGGATTTTTTTTAGCATTTTCTTGTAGCTGAGTATTTTCATCCTGCAATCTTTGATTTTCTTCCTGTAATTCTTGTAATACTCTTTGCCGTTCTTCTAATTGATCTTTTATTTCTTTGTCAATCTCAATTTGCAGAGTTAATTCAGATATGCGTTGTTCATTTCGCTTTATTATCAGGTCATTTTCATTCATTCTTAGAACACTTTGGCGTGCAATATTTTCTTGTCGTTTCAGTGCGCGTTCTTTCTTGGTCAACAATCGCTGATAGATGCTGAATACTATTCCTATTATTAACACTGCTGTAGCAACGATAATCCAAACATTTCGTATCACTCGCTCTCGTTGCAACTGCAATTGAGCACGCTCCATCAGAATCTTCTGTTGGTCATATTTAGCCTGCATGGCTGCCAACTCATTGCGACTGTCTCTGTTTAAGACGGAATCCAAGCAGGACAAATACTGCTCGCAATGAGCCAAGGCATTGGCATATCTTTTATTGTCTTTGTCTAATTCGTACAAAAGGCGGAAAGCGTCCCCTTTAGTGCGGATGTTATCCGTGGAGATTGTGGCCTTCTCCAGATAATAAGTTGCAGAGTCTTGTTGTCCCATGTTCTTGAATACAATTCCTAAGACCAAGTAGGCATTGTTGGGAATCTTGCCGTCTTCTTCTTGTAATTGCAGGCCTTTTCGAGCCAGATTTAAGGCTTGCTCGAAATCATTGTTCATGCCATAGATATGTACCAACTCCCAGATAACAGTCTTCTGCTTATTTCTGTTTTGAAAAGCTTCGGCCAGTGAAAGGGCTTTTTTATAATACGTGATAGCTTTTTCTACATCCTTTGGCTCCATGTTGTATGTGCGTGCCAGATTGATAAGTGATGAGACTTTGTACGCCTTATTGTCAGTCCTGTTTGCATAGTAAAACGCTTTTTCGTTGAATTGCAGCGCTTGTTCTTTCAAATTGCGGAATATATACATATTGCCAACATGTTCGTGGATTAAGTATCCCAACTGATAATCTTCGGTTTTCTCCACCTCGTCTTTAGCCTGTAAATAATACTTTTGAGCCTCTTCCATTTCGCCGTTTTCACCGGCAATTCCTCCCTTCAGATACAACGCCAGTGTTTTCCTTTCCGCATCATCCGTTTTCTCGAAATAGCTGTACGCCGTATTCACCAAAGAATCCGATTGCCGGATGTTGTTCTTATACCGCGCATGCGCCAGCAGCAACGCCCACGTGGCGCGTTGTTCCTTTCCTTTCGGAGGTTGCAGGTTTTCCAAGAGTTGCAGGGCGCTGTCCGGGGCGGCATACATGATGGCCTCGGCTTGAGCCAGTTTGGTGGCTATGGTTCCATTCGATGGATTGGCACATGAGGCCAGCGTGCAGCCCAGCACTATAAATACGAATAGGTGTAAGAAGATGTTGATATTTAGTTTATAGGATAAATAGGAATTTAGCTCCCTCAACTCCCCCTTGAGGGGGAGCTTAAAGATACTCCGTTGTATCGGAAGCCTCCCATCGGGGGAGGTTGGTGGGGCTTCTAAACTATCGTCTTTTGCAGTTGTATGAGGACAATCATATATCTTGCAAATATCTTGTAGAATCATCTGTTCCATAAATGAGTATTTAGCGGTTCAATCGTTAATCTTAATCTCCCAATAGCCGTTCCTTTTACCGTTTTTGCGCTCGATGATGCCTTTTTCGGTCAAATTTACGGTAATGGTCTTTACTGTTCTTTCTGATTTGCCTATATGTGCGGCAATTTCTTTTTGCGTGGCTTTAGGTTGTTCTCGCAAGAAGTTAAGCACTGCAATTTCTTCCAAAGTGCAATTCAAAGTGCAAATATTGCACTTTTGCACAGCCTTAGTTGATATACCTGCACTTTGAATATCTTGCGGAGAAGATTCCTGTACAAGCATTGTCCGGTTTTTTAATTCGTTATGCTCATGTAGAATCAAGTTCCGGAAGAATGCTTCAATATATTCTGTAGTAGCGTAAATGCCTTTGCCCAAATTATTGTAATTAGCACGAACCAAGGCATTTCGGAAATACCATGAATGATTGGAAAAGGCATCGTTGCTGATGTCGAAACCGAAAGTACGCAGATATTTGATAGTAAATACAGCCGTTGTGCGAGTATTTCCCTCACCAAAAGCGTGAATTTGCCAAACTCCGGATATAAACTTGGCGATATGCGTGATAGCGTCACTGATGTTCAAATCCCTATAGCTGAAATTCTTCTCCTGCATGAAATCATAATCGAGAGTTTCGCGTATGCTGTCGGCACTGGCATAAAGTACGGTTTCGCCTTTCAGTACCCATTCCTTTTTTGTTATATTGTAATCTCTTATCTTTCCTGCGAATTTATAGATACCTTGGAAAAGGCGGCGATGAATGGTGATATACTCAACAGGAGAGAATGTGAACGTCTTCTCCGACAATATTTCGGCTATACGTGCCGAAACCTTATCGGCTTCTTCTGTCCTGTCTTCTATGTCTGCTCTGACAATCTTTGACTGATAGTAACTATCAATCAGCTGTTTGGCTTCTTCGATAGTTATATCACCCTCAATATGCTGACGTGCCGTTTGTATCAGATATTCAGACGGCTTCAAATCATCCACCGCCTGCAAGCCGATAGCGGTTTGCCAAGCATAGCCTTTTTCTCTTTTTTGAGGTTCGCCTTGTCTTATATATTCTTCAAAGTCATTCATCGTCTGATATTTTTAGCTGTTTAATGTAATGCATTGATTTTCAGTTCGCCCGGCATTACTACAGGGAGAAGGATATCTCGCAATGAAATTAGTTTATCATTTTGAATAGTATTCTGTCAGAATCGTCCGAGCATTTGTCGATAATATAGCGATGATGCCTCCAAGGTACAGAGAATAAATCTGACTGCAATCTTTTCCTTTATGTCTTTACCAAGCTCCCAATAAAAGCGAAGCATTTCATTGTTCACCTTTACAGCTGCCTTGATTTGGCTGCTTCGGTAACGCTTTACAAGTTCTTTGACCCATGAAGCGTAATCCTTATCTAATATGCCGATTGATTTATCCATGACCATTTATATTTCGTTAATTGTCAGTTCGCCAGACGAATGAATGCAGTCTGACAAAAGTAAATTAAAACTCCCACAACCACACGTCCAGCATCATGCTCTTGTCGAACGAGGCGACGGCATGGGCCAGTCGGTCTTTCAGTCGTAGCTTGGCCTTGCCCACGGACGAGGGGGAGATGGCCAGCACGTCCGCCATCTCGCCGTTGGACATCTTGAGCTTGATGAGGCAGGCCAGGCGCAGCTCGCTCTCGCTGAT
>JAHLFB010000196.1 GCA_018884025.1 Candidatus Phocaeicola faecipullorum | reverse complement strand
ACCAACCCCACCCGCTTCCAGCACCCCGTTGCCGGAACCTACAAGAAGGAGCGCACCCTGATGGGCAAGAAGTACTTCTCAGTCGCTTCCGGCGGCGGCACCGGACGCACCCTGCATCCCGACAACATGGCCGCCGGCCCCGCATCGTACGGAATGACCGACACGATGGGCCGCATGCACTCCGACGCGCAGTTCGCAGGCTCGTCGTCAGTTCCCGCACACGTGGAGATGATGGGCTTCCTCGGAATGGGCAACAACCCTATGGTAGGCGCCACCGTCGCAGTAGCCGTTGCCGTTGAGCAGGCACTGAACAAGTAAGACAAGCTTACATACTCTGACAAATCCCTGTAACCGATGAAGTTACGGGGATTTTTCGCATATATGTGTGTCTGGACCTTGATGCAGTTTTGCCTTGTCTTTACGGTAAAATTACAGGGACATTCTGTGTATGGCTGACAGGATTTCGGATGAAAATTTACTGCAATTTCTGGCTGTGACATGCTCGAAAATCTGCTGGTGCGGCTTGTGTGGACAACAGGCTGACAGGGGCTGGAAAGGGGGATTTTGGGGGAGTAATCACAAACAATTCACAAACATATCGGCAATTTTCGGACATGTTTGTGGCAATCCTTGTAATAAACTATGAATCAACAAGATGATTGAGGGGAAATTTGTGGTTTTCCGGCTCATAAAACCCCATTTTGAGTATGGAAAGACATACATTTTCAATCAACTTCTGGATTTCTCCGAGCAGGGTAAACAAGAGCGGAGTAACTTCTATCAATGTGACGATAACCTTGAATGGCTCTCGTGCAACATTTTCTTCCAACAAACAGGTGTCTCCGCAGGATTGGGATGCAGGTAAGCAGAAAGTCCGAGGGTCGAATGATACCGCCAAGTCAATCAACGAATCCCTCCGGCAGATAAGGAACAGGATATACGACAAGGAATCCGAACTTCTCGACAGGGGCTATGTTCTGACTGCCGACCTGCTGAAAGATGCGTATCTGGACAAGATAGATGCGATACAGAACAAGACCCTCTGCCAACTCTATGATGAATATCTTGAAAGTCTGTCGAAAGCCGTAGGGACGAACATATCGGATGATACCTACTACAATTACCAGCGGACATTGGTATTGGTAAAGGAATATATCTCCAAAAAGTACAGGCGAAATGATATGGCTTTGCAGGAACTGAACTATTCGTTTATCTCCGATTTCGATACATTCCTGCGCAAGGACTATAAACAGAGAAAGAACACGGCAGTCAAGTATTTAAGATGTCTGAAACGGGTTATCAATGTAGCGATAGCCAACAGATACTTGAAATTCGACCCGTTTCTGAACTTCAAGGTGCAGAGGGAAGTTGTAGATACGGTGTTTCTGACAGAAGAAGAACTCCGAGCAATCATCAACAAGGATTTCCCAATCAAGAGATTAGAGAGAGTAAGGGACATATTCATATTCTGTTGTTTCACTGGCCTCTCATATTCAGATGTCAAGACATTGGACAAGAGCCATTTTGAAACAGATGAAGCAGGCAGGACATGGATAAAGAAACACAGGGTAAAGACTGGTGTTCTGTTCAGAGTGCCATTACTTCCAATCCCGAAACTCATTTTGGAGAAATACAAGGGTGGAGAACATTTGTTGCCAGTTATTGACCTTTCTTCCACAGATGCTTATCTGAAAGAGATTGCAGACCTGTGTGGAATCAACAAGAGAATAAGTTTCCATACGGCAAGATTCACATTTGCAACCACTGTCACCATTACCAACAGAATCTCCCTTGAAGTTGTCAGCAAGATGATGGGGCACACTAACACAAGAATGACCTCACATTATGCCAAGATAGTTGACAAGTACATTGGAGAGGAAATGGATAAACTGGCTGACAGTTATGCAAATATTGAGAACTTCTGAATCTCCAACTCAAATACAACCCAACTCAAATCCAATCAACGGCAAAGGGCAGGTGAAATATCCTGTCCTTTCCGTTATACCCGACAACCATTAAACACAATCACCATGAACAGTACATCATTCACACCCTATCAGCGCAACGAACTCAAGGGAATGACAAACGCGCAGCTCGTCTCACTCATCAGAACGGCGGCAGAGAACTTACCCGACACCTCGCTAATCCTCACACCGAGAATAGACCAGAGCGGACAAGCCTACTACTGGACTGGACTCCGCTACGGAGGGACAATAGAACTCGACTTCGCGCTTCTTCTGAACAGGGAGATAGAGGGCTTCGTACTCTCGTTCCTCATCGGAGGTTCGCGGGGGCTCGTGGACATAGGCAACAGCAATCCAGACCCAGAGATGACAAGGGGAATCGACTGGCTCCAGTGCCACCAGTACCGACACATCGAATACGCCCAGACCGTGAGGGACTTCATCAGAACATCCAACGGCAGGACATTCCAGAACCGCAAACTGACATTCCCCCACGGAAGCATAGTCTACTCGCAGGAAATCAAGGATGTGTTCTCGACAGAGCCTCGATAAGCATGTAACGGAAGTGACAAAATTTTGAAAACCGTTTCATATAACCACCTTGAAAAACTTGTCACACGGCAGAAAAGGGATTTCCAGATAAAACGGAGATTCCTTTTTGCTATCTTTACAAGACAATAGACAACAACAAAGAAATGAAACTTGAAGATTTACCATATTTGCCAAATGCAAAAGTCGTCACGGACAGGAATGAACTTCGACTGTCAGACAATGAGAAGCATTACAGCTTCCTTAAACAGATGACACTGGACGGAGCACCGATTAACTGCACAATGGAAAACAGGGATACTATTCCGGCCATAAGAATAAAGGTAGATAACAGCAGGCATTTTATTCCTATGTTTCCAGAGATTGAACATTTCATACTTCGTTATCTGTATACAGGAATCAATACCGATTTCCCAAAATATCCGTCAAACGGAGAAGTGCCAGCAAACAGATATATCGGCGATGATTACATATACAGGCACATAAGGAGAGAAATTGAAAGGAATGATTTTACCTGTGATGAGGAAGAACAGGAGGGGGTCCCCGGAATCCATTTCAAGGCAAACTATCCGTATGGAAGCATAGACTATGGGTTTCTGCCATACTCAATGGAAGCGCTGGAACAAAAACTTGAACAGACAGAGCCGTTCAAATTTATCTGCGAGCCAAATGACATACCGGAACTGAACAACACGGAACTTGTAACGGAGCAGGTATCAGTTAAGGAGGGACAGCGCTTGAGTGACATATTTCCGGAGGGCATTCCAACAAACACTATCATAGACAAGACGGTATGCGGTATAGGTGCTACTTATCTGGAAATCAATACTGACCGTGATTCCATTATAATTGAGCCGAATGTTCCGGTAATAATAGGCAAGATGCAGCAACATGGCCAAATAATCGGAGTGTTCGGGGACAAGATAAAACAGAAAGACATTGCCGAAAAAGTCAATAATACGCAAGGGAGAATAAAGATAATGACCACTCCGGACAGCTACAAAAAAGTGGCGGTAGCACTTAAATCTGTCTGCATGGACTTCAAGAGCAGATATTTCCTTTTGTTTGACGAGTGCGAGAAACTGGTATCGGATATAGATTACCGACCCAATATGGCACTGCCGATAGACGATTTCTTCCAGTACACCGACAAGGCAATGGTGTCAGCAACTCCGATAGTCGTAAACGACCCGAGATTCACTTCACAGGGATTCAAGATAATCAAGATAAGACCGGAGTATGACCACAAGCAGATAATAGAACTGAAACCGACTAACAATGTCAATGCTATGCTCCGTAAGACACTTGAAAGAATAGGAGAAGAGCCTATGAAATGTATCTTCTTCAATTCTGTCAAGGGCATAAAGGACTTCATAGAATACCTCGGCATACTTGACAAGACCAACATATATTGCAGCACGGAATCCTATAAGGAATTGAAAAAGAGCGGATATAATGTCTATGATTCCATTACGGACAAACTGAACAGATACAATTTCTTTACAAGCAGATTCTATTCGGCAGTAGATATAGTCCTTGACGAAAAACCGGTGGTCATAATGATTTCACAGGTACACAAGACCGTCAAAGGCAAGACACCTCACACCATGATTGACCCCGAGACAGAAGCCATACAGATAAAGGGAAGATTCAGAAACGGTATCAGCAGGTATATCCATATAACAGACACAAGCAACAATCTGGACTATGTAGGCAAAGAGATACTCGAAGAAAGGCTGCAAGGGGAACATCAAGGTTATCTCAAACTTCTCCAGTTATGCAAGGATGCAGAAACAACAGGCGAAAAACTGGCACTTGAACAGGCAAGGACAAGGATTAATTATTATGAACAGGGATTCGTGAATGACAATGGGGATATAAACTACTTCCGGTACAACAACGCATATCTGGATGAACGCCTGAAGATGATATACCAATATCCGGCACCGCTATACAAGGCATACCAGAGGACAGGTGCATTTATAGTGGCATCCGAATCAGAATATGCAATCATATCAGATGAAGAAAGGAAGATATTAAATGACACCAGCATATCAAAGGCAGAAAGGATAGCAAATCTGTTCGACTGTTACAAGCGAATGACTGATACGGATGAATATACGGATTGGCTTTATTTCAACCAGTATATCGATGAACTTAAACATGACTTTCCTCTTTATATGGAAGCCTTTGCGACAATCGGATATGCCAAGGTGAAGGAACTCAATTATGTGGATTCCGATATAACCACAGCAGTAAACAATTTCAAGTACAGGAGAGACACCACAAAGGAAGAAATCAAGAAAGCGGTATATAATGCCTTTACAGAGAAAACTATGTATACGACTTCCGAGATAAAGTCAAAATTGAAAGAAATCTACGATAATGCAGGTCTTGAACTTCACAGGCATCCGCAAGGACAGGACATATGCCAGTATTTCGAAGCCACGGAAAAACGCAACGGCAAGGCAAGAGGGTGGCTGTTGGGGAAGAAACTGTGAAAAGAGGAGTGACAAAATTTTGAAAAATCCATATATATACCCCTTGAAAAAATGTCACATTGAGTATCAATATGTTAAATTACATAGAGACAATTGATAGCATACAGTCTGTATTTTATGGATACATATAGCAGGTATTGATAAAGGACAGTAAGTATGCTTCCATATAAATGACAGGATTTGCCGATTTGATTTTGGAAATTTTCAAAGTTGAGTTGGCATTTCCATTTAATAGACCGTTATATGGAGATATAGATAACAGGTGTTTCTAAAATAATCTGGAATTGAGTCGGAATATCAGTATTTTGACTTAAAAAATTAGTTCTAATATGGCTCAAAGAAAATTAAATCAAAACAAGAGTAGATGTTTTTAATCGGTTGAAACTCAAAACTTCTAAATTTCCTTAAATATATTTTTGTGGTATCTGGGAAATTATGCTCTTTCGCTACTTCCATAACATCTCTAAATCCAATATATTGATTATTGTTATTTATGCCATATGTTAAATCAATTATTCTTTCTCCTTTATACATACCATCTGAAACG
This sequence comes from Candidatus Phocaeicola faecipullorum, assembly GCA_018884025.1. GTDB lineage: Bacteria > Bacteroidota > Bacteroidia > Bacteroidales > Bacteroidaceae > Phocaeicola > Phocaeicola faecipullorum. Next base: position 4,578 of record JAHLFB010000196.1, on the reverse strand, counting down.
CAAGAGATTCTTGGTCCGTAAGGATAGAATTCTGGACCTTCCCTGTCTGCGTCAACATCTATTCCTTCATATAAATGAAATATCCAGAAATCTTTTGAAGGAAAATTGTTATGGAAAAGTCTTTCCCTTAATTCTGCAATAGTAATAGTAGAAAAATCATGCTTCATAAAGCCCATATATTAAAGCATGTAAAAATAATCAAAAAAAACTATGTTATATGGAAGTGAATGACAAATTTTTGAAAATCTCATATATAACCCCTCTGAAATTTTTGTCACTGCTATAATGGCTTGACTTTCCGGATAAAAGACATTAAGGGATATTCAATCGGATGACTGCCTTAAATATGCCCGATTGATTTGGAGACACAGACCTTTAACTATACCGATACTTCGTTAAATATACTGGGTCTCATTCCATTTAAGTGGGCGGACAGAGTTGGAAACACACCTTTAACTATACCTGCCCACATCCAAATTCAACACAGGTCAAGCACTCGGCCATAGTATCTATCCAAAGCACCCCTACCCATACTTCAATGGGAAACAGAAGCCACTTCAAGTGACTACATAGGTAGGGTACTCCGAAAAGGTACTGGATTAGATATAATTGGATTAAGACACACTCTCATACGAAACAGCAGTTTGCAAACCGTTATAGAAACGACTAATACTCCGGATATCGGTCAGCACTTATGTTTAACCAGCCGTTCCCACGAGGGGCGGCATTTTTCGTTTATATGATATGACAGCACAACAGATTGTGGACGACTTGATTCTCGACAACCAGAATCTCGTCATAGAGGAACTCATGAAACACGATGAATGTCTCTGGGATGAACTGGAGAACTTCGATGAGGATACCGATGTCCTCGAATGGTGGCTCGTCACTCCCTACTTGGCGGACATGCTGAAAGACAACGGTGAAGTGATACTTGCCGCATACGACTGCTACTGGTGGGGCAGACAGACTTCCGGACAGGGACTTTCAATGGATTATGTGATTCAGAAGATAGCGGAGCAGATGTCGGTGTGACAGAATTTTTGAGGGCTATATAAAAAGGACTTTTCAAGATTTTGTCATTGGCTGAAACATCCAACTCAACTTCCGAACTTTTTGGAAACTGGGTTGGATTATCTGGGACTATTTAACTGTAAACACTTACATAGAGTGACAAGATTTTTAAGGGCTATATAATGGAAGATTCTGAAAATTTTGTCATTGGACTTTACATGGTTTCCAACTTGATTTCCGGACAAACCGGAGATTGGGTTGGATTCTTTATCTATAATCAACTAAAAATCAATCATTAAATATGCAGATTATGAGCAAGAAAATGAACTGGGGCGCATTCGTTCCGACAAGGGAAATCAGAGAGTTCGAGATGAGACTTCGAGAAAGTGTCAGACAGAGGGAACAGTTGAAACGCGAACTGGCAGAACTGGAGAAGAAGCCGAGAGACAACATGTTCTGGGAAGTTGAATATTCCATGCTGACTACTGGCATAAGGTACTTCAACACCTGCGCGGAGTTCTATATGTGCAAGGCGGAATATGAGTATATCATGGCCGAAATCGCTGCGGAAGAAACACTGGATTAAGACTAAAGCAATATACTGATAACAAAGTTACGCGTCAATCTTGACATTCAAGTAAATAAGGCCGAAATTTGAAGCTGCAATACCCCAAAGAATGGAAATCTTTTCTATCTTTGTGTTGTTACCGTAAGGTAGCGGACATATTAGATGAAAGTGTTTTAGCTTTCCTTGCTTCGGAATCTCGCAAATTCATTATAGCACAAGGGTAAGCAACTGCCATTCATCACTTGCATTGTCATATACTGTTCCAAAGTATATAATGCTTGTGTGGGGTATTGTTTATTTGTGCAAGGTTTTGCGAGAACCTCGAAGCAATAGACTAATAACTCCACACTTTCGTTGTAGAATATAGATTCCATTCTGGAGTTGGGTGGATTTTTAGTTTTGTCATATGAAATTTGAGGCACGGGTACAAAAACATTTTATCTTAAAGCCGGGAGATGAGTTCATTTTAGATTACAGGTCTGCGCAAGATGAATACTCTGCTACACTTAACGGAGAAATTAAAAAAATAGATATAGGATTAATGTCTATTGGAATTCAGCATACAGAAGAAACATTTTGGAAAATTAAGAATGACTGGTATAAATATTTTTATTTTGGAGCATGGGATTACGAGTATGGTAAATTCCTGTTAAATAAAACATTTACCGTAGAAAAAATGCTCTATTATGAATATGTGGACCATAAAAATACATCCGTAATAGCCGAATATCCAGATTTGAGATTGAAATCTGTCTATATTCCAGAATATGGCATTACTACATCAGATTCTAATGCGTTACATCGTGTGGAATTAGAATTAGAACTTAAATTAGGACAACTGGAAAAGAAACAAATAGAGCGTATAGAAAAGAATAAAGAGTACCAAGAAAAAGAAAGAGCAAGGGAAGAGAGAATTCGAAAACATCCATGGACAAAATGGTTTTAATTTTTAAATAAGTACATATGAAACAGATTAAATTCACTTCTCATACAGGAAGATATGAGGAATTAAATGATTGCATAGAATTAGTCCGTATACATTGGTCTTATGGAACATCGTATTCAATTCTTTACAATTCTTGTGGCGAAAGAAAAATACGAGTGCTACTTTCTACTGCAAAAATCCATTATGTTTCTCCAGATGTAAAAATTTCTGATGAAAAAGGAATTGAATAGAGGACGAATATATGTGGAATATGCTTCGCTGTGTAAATGAATTAATAACATTAAGGTATGAAAACATCTAATTATACAGATATTCAAAAAGAAATTGTGAATATCGTGCAAGAAATCAATTCCTCAATAATTCGAGCTCAAGAATTAGTTATCGGGAATGGGTGTAGAATAACACAGAACATTAAAAATCAGTTGTCACAGATAAATATAACCAATACTGGCAAATTATGTAAAGTTCGGGAATTGTATGAAAAATTACCAAACTGCGAACGAGAGAATTTATTAGTTCCAAATTTAAGAGAGGGTTATTTGGAATACTATACTTGGTATCTGAATGCCTATCAAACAAATCAAGCTATTTATGCCGATGCACATTCATAATATCGTGCAATCATAGTTATACAAATTATTTTACCCTTGATAATTATAAACATAAGTTATGCGAATATTATCATTTATACTTGTAATTTTAGGAAGTTGTCTTGCTTTCTCTGGGTCGGCAACAGGTTGGGGCATTGCTCTAATTATTATTGGAGTTTTGCTTAATATTATATACCATTTCTTAAACTACATTAGAGAAAGGAATAGTTAGGCTGTGATAACAGAGTGACAAAATTTTCAAATGCCATATTAAACGAACTTTTCAAAATCTTGTCATCCAGTGTACATTACGAGAAAACAGGTATAGATAAATAAAAACCACCATGAAAAAGTATCTGATATTGCTGTCCGGACTTGTTGCCTGTGTTGGATTATTTGCACAAGAGAATGAGCTTTATTAAAGAAATAAGCGGAATGACAGAATTTTCAAAGGGTATATAAACGGAGATTTACAAAAAGTTATCATTATGAGAAAGATAATAGTACAAGTTATTCAAGTTGGATTGGGTATTCTGTTGGTTGCGCTGACATTGTACACTCTAACCACGATTTATGTCCGTTTGGACTGGGGAATGAGTGTCCCGTCAAAAACTATTATGTGGGTTTTCACCCTTGACTTGATAACTTCATTGATTCTGCTGTTGAGTTTCGGATATGAGCGGTATCTGTCTCAAAGGACGATGAAAACGGTAATGGAGTTGCAAGGGAAACTTGAATTATACGGAAATATTGCAGACCTTTCAGAGCTTCAGCTGGACAGTTATGCCTGCACTCTGGAAACAGCAGCAATAATGTACAGGACAAGAGAAATCGGTCTGAAAGAATTTTACAGCCAGTTCGGATATTCATTGGAACGGTTTTTACAGGATGCAAGGGTAAATGCACTTATGCAGAAGCATATCTACCTCAATGATATTGTGTATAAACTCCAGAAGAAACAGATACTTCCGCTGTCTTATGTCAAATGACAAGATTTTCAAAGGGGATATAAAAGAAGATTTAGAAAAAGTTGTCATGCTTTGAATCTATTTTCTATCTCATTATATGTCATTCAGTTACCTACGACACAATTTCGTGTGGGGTATATAAATTGAAAAATCGCGAAATTATGGCGTAGGCTGGAGAATGAGTAGAAAACAGCGAGATTAAGACAACTCAATTTATTGATTTACAGGAGTAACAATTTTCAAAACACATACTATTCACAAACATATTAACCAGAGCAAGAAAACTGTGAATTTTCACTTCTTTTATCTGGTTGATTTATAGTTATTTATAGGGATAACAGCAAGGCTTCCGCAAAGTTACGGTGGTATGACCGACACCATGGGCCTCATGCACAGCGATGCCCAGTTCGCAGGTTCGTCATCAGTTCCCGCACACGTGGAGATGATGGGCTTCCTCGGAATGGGCAACAACCCTATGGTAGGCGCCACCGT
>JAHLFB010000195.1 GCA_018884025.1 Candidatus Phocaeicola faecipullorum | reverse complement strand
TGTGAAAACCTTTTTAAGGTGTTTATTGTGTTTAACTTTTTTGTCGGGTTCATAATCATGAGGTCACCAGTTCAATCCTGGTCCGCGCTACTTGATAGTGAGGCACTTGCGTTTTCGCAGGTGTCTCATTTTTTTGCAATGTCACGAATTTTGCAGCGAATCCGTGTCGATTTTTCTCAAAAAACGACAAAAAATCATCTGAATAACCCTCCTTAGAACTACTCAAAAAATGAGTATTTTTTTGAAAAAATTACTTGCTTTTTGAGTAAATTTTCTATATTTGCAGGTATAAAAGGAACTGAAAATCCTAAAAAATCTTAGCAAATTAATTGTATTAATTATTATGTCTGCAAATATGTCGAAAATGGTAAAAACTGAGGTTGTAAAACCGGAAATTCAGCGCAAGAAACATGCGCTGAATTATGCGCTGAATTCTGTACGGGACAGCAGGGGCCTACGTATAGACCCTCGTACCGGTGAGCGTTTTATCAACACCACCAGAGCGCGAGTGCTGACGGGATATTCACAAGGACGGTTATGGCAAATTGCCCATGAAGGCCTTGTGCGATTCAGAAGAGACAGATGCCGGCTCTGGTACTTTGAAAGTGACATATTGGATTATATCAAGTTCAGAAGATGACTATAAAAAAGAAAATAGAGGAAGCGACTGTAAGCATTATTGCGGATAAAAGAGAGACATCATCCGGTAAATACAGGCTGTATGTGCGTGTAAGCTGGCAGCTCCAGACGAAATTATTTCCAATCAACGCGGCGATTCCCAAGAAATTCTGGCCGCATTTGTACACGTCGAGGGTGCCGGAAGTAAAGGCCGTGGCCCGAAAGGCCGTTGCGGAGCTGGACAGGTATAGCATGATGATCCGTGATCTGCTCTCCGAAGGTAAAATGTCGATGTTGCAGCTTGTGAAGAAATCCCACCGGAAAAATCGGAAGATTATTTATCTGGATGAGATAATCACAATGATATATGATGAAAAAATAAGTATGGATAAAATAAATACGGCAAATACATATTTATATCTGTTACGAATCCTTGAAGCCTGCTATAACAAAAAACTTCATATTCTAGACGTGAACCTATATGATTTTGTGGAAAGAATGCGCAATCTCAATAATGGTGAAACAACGATTGCAATCAGGTTAAGAACACTCAAGGCAGTATATAACCGTCTTGTAAAAATAGGTCAAATGCCCTCTTCCAGCAATCCTTTTAATGATTATGTCATAAAAAAATCGGGACCCAGTAAGAGGTATCTTGATGGCGACACGCTGGACAAAATCAAAAGATATTCCTTTTCTGAAGAGAAACTGGAGGGTCAAAGATGCGTAAGGTTATGGCTGCTGTCTTATTACATGCAGGGGATCAATATGACGGACTTGCTGAGACTGAAAATGAAGAATTATATCACAAGCAATAATGTGATAGTATATAACAGACATAAGACAGGCGAGAAGATAACAGTACCGGTCAATGACAGAATACTTTTTTTGATCCGCAGTCTGGGCAATGATTCGGGGCAGGATGACGACTATATTATAAACTATCTCAAATCCTCGTATTCAGAGGCGGAGACGGTAAGGCATGTTGCGTATCTGGTCCGCCAGATAAACAAGACTATGCAGAAGATATTCGGTGCCGGCATATCGACCTACACGGCACGCCATACGTTTGCAACGAACATGCTCAGGGCCGGTGCGTCAACGGAGATAATCCAGAGTTGCCTTGGTCATACTTCTGTCACGACAACCCAGATATATCTGTCAGGCTTCGACAACTCTCAGATATCAAAATATACAGACCAACTATAATGTCATAAAATCATGAAATCACGAACAGTAACCATTACAAACGAGAAGATCATCGATATGATAGATGACTTTAAAATGGAAAACCGCCTTGAAGGCGATGATGCGGCCGTTGAATGCATGCTTCTGCGGCTTGCCGACAACATGCGGACTCTTGAAAGAATATCGGCGATAGGCATTCTGGACCTGGACAACGAATTCGATTATAGAAGAACGGGCAAAATTGTATAACCAAAAACGAGCAGGTCATGAATTACATAGACATTGACAGTCTGAACAAATCAGACATACCAGTAGACAAGGATTCAGGCGACTTCATATACTGCCAGAGGCAGTTCAGCGAAAACAGGTCGTTTTCCTTTTTCGGGAAAGAGAAGATAACCTCGTCAGCAGATGTGGCGTTCATCATGAAAGGGCTGGAGTCATACGGCGTAGAACATGCCTTTGCGGTGTATGTCCTCCGTGACAAGAGTCCGGTGGTCCACCATTTGTCAATGGGCAATTTTGACAGTTGCGCCTTTAATTATGATGCGATGCAGTATACAGCTATGAGACTGGATGCAGAGCAGGTCTATATGGTCCACAACCATCCGTCGGGTAATCTTATGTTCAGCATAGCAGATATAAGAGTGTATGATACATTATATGACATGTTACAGGAGAAGTTTGCGGGCAGCATAGTGATCAATACCACTTCCGGGAAATACGGTATAGATGTTCCTCACAAGCGCCATGTCATACTGGAGCATCAGCAACCGGATGTGGACAGTCTTGTGCCGATGCAGATTCTGGAGTTTGACAGACATGTTTTCCATAAGGATTACGATTTTTCGGGTCAGGTATTCGACACTCCTGGAAAAGTGGCGGCTTTCTGCTCGTCACAACGTTTCGGGCAACGGAAAAAAGGGGCGGCACTGGTTCTTAACAGTGCGGGTCTTGCAGTGGCCAACATACAGTTGCCTTTTTCTGAAATAAAGGCTGAAACAATACCGGCAATGGCAAGATATATCGGGAGATGTACGGTCTTTTGCGGCGGGATGAGTGTCATTCCGTGTTTTACGGACAGCATTCCACAAGATGTGATCCGGGAACTGTATTTTGAATTTAACCGTATAAGTGACATGCGCATGTTGGACATTTGCTATGATATAAGGAACAAGGCTAAATCGGCCCTTGAACATGATATCATAAATCCAAACAAAAGAAGAAAGGGAATGAGATTATGATAAAAACGGTAAAAGGCCAGAAGAAAAAACAGAAGGTGTCTTTTTAAGTTGAATTTGCATAATCAAATGATTTTTAGTATTTTTGTATAGCTGATAATGTTAAAATAAAAAACCATGACGATGAAAACTTTGAAAACAATACCGGTGATGATGCTTCTTGCAGCTGCGCTTCTCTCTTGCGAGAAGTCCGGTCCTGAGAATCCTGATCCTGTAGTTCCTCCGGTTCCGGAAGAGAACACTCTGGAAGTAGACAAGACAGATATTTCACTGTGCTATCTGGAGCGCGACACCATAAACGTTCCAGGAGTGGATGCCGCGGACGTACAGTGGAGCATTGCTGAAGGCGGAGACGGGATAATCACACTGCTTGACAATGTTGTCGTCGGCCGCAGGAAAGGCGAGGCAACCGTTGTGGCCTCATATAACGGAGAATCGGCAGCAATAAAGGTGACGGTTACAACGGAGGAGTATATACCTGTCGAGAAACTTATATGGGAGATAAACGGCCAGAGAGTGGAAAGTGTGGATGATGAGAATACCGGTCCATCCGTATCAAATGTAGTTTACTATCAGTGGCAAGGGGGCAGTGGATTTCCTATATATACTGCACCTGAAAACACGCCCAAAATTCCTTTAATGGAATATTTGGATGTGAAGATTGTAGGTTATGAACCAGAAGATGCTTCATGTCCAATATTGGCAGGAGTAAACGGCTCTATGAGTATAAATGCTCCAACGGTAGATGAGGTCGCCGGCTATTCTGGTTTTTTTGATGATTTGGAAGTTTTACATTTGGAGCGTACAGAATATGTTAATGATGAATATTTAATTTATCATCTTTATCCTTTTCCTCCAGATCTGCAGCCTACCTCCTATGACATAGACCAGATGTCTGCTTCTTACAGGAGCCCGGAAAATGAGGTGGAATATTATAATGCAAACAAATTCCTCTGCTTTGATGTGGCATCACCGAATATTGAAAATCAAAATGATTATATATACATCAAAAGCGGAGAAAATAAAGATATAGAGGAAGAACTTGCGATAGTTCCCTTTGTTCCAAAAGGATTGGAACATACTTATCAATATGCGTTGGGTTGGGTAATGTCAGATTATAGTTTGGCTGCCGTAACAAAAGATATTTATAGTAATAAAACGCATTGCGGCAAACTTCACCTTTCTGAAAATAACATTCTCTCTCTTGATAGTGATTTCTCGTTTGATGATATTGAAAATGCAATAAGGAGCGGAAAGTGTGATCTGACCGATTACGGTGACTACAGCGGTAATATAGACAATCTCAGGACTAAAGATACAATACGCATAGGAACGCTGGCTGTATTGCTTCTTCCTACAGACGGATTATATTATAATATGGTAAAAGAGCAGTATGGAGCCGAATATGCTGCGATAATGTCCAAGGGACTGACTGGCGCAGTAATTTGTTGGGTAAAGGAATAGAGGTTGAAAGGATAATTTATTTCATTCATAATTCCCTTTTGAATCATGGCAAGAGGGCGCGTGAGGCGTCTCCTTGCCTGTCATTATATCCTTCCATGAAGAAAAGGAGCATTCTTGGCTGTTTTCTTTGTGAAAAAGATTACTTGTTGTAACGACTATCCCCCTTAGGTGGAAAATACTAAGGCTCGCCACCTTAAA
>JAHLFB010000194.1 GCA_018884025.1 Candidatus Phocaeicola faecipullorum | reverse complement strand
CTTTTCGGAAGCGGAAAACTGAAAGAGCTGGAACATGCCAACGAAAAACTGCAAGACGAGGTTTCAAAACGGAACACCAATATTGAAAAATTGCAGAGCCAAATACAGCAGATGCAGAAACAGCATGATACGCAAATCCACAATCTCAGAGAAATGCACAGGCAGGAACTTGACATGAAAGAAAAAGAACTATCACAGCTCGCCAGAATCATAGACAAGGCTTTCAGATGGTTTCCGATGTTCAGGGAAATGCTGCGCATGGAAAAGTTCTGTGCCATGCTGGGATTCTCTAAAGAAATGACAGAAAGTCTTTTGGTCAAGAAAGAAGCCTTGAAATGCAGCGGTAAAATCTATTCAGAACAGCACAGATGGAACTTTGATATAAAGGATGATATTTTAAGGGTGGAAAATGACCCTGACGATGAAAGCAGGCTGAACCTGACTATAAACAGGAAGCCGATTACCGAATGGTTCAGGGAACAATGGCACAGGCTTAGATACGGAACAATACTGCCGCAACAGGAAGAGAAAAAAAGCAAAGGGCTCAAGCTGTAATAGTAAAATAAAAACACTCTGGTAAGTAGGTTACTGGAGTGTTTCTATAATATCATGATTTATTTGATATACATGGTCAATAAAAATATAGTTGTAGTTTCTCAATTTACATTGTTCCAGATTATATCCATTGGACTTAATCATATCATCAGCAGTAATATCCGTAGATAGTCTTGTCTCTATTACGCTTTCATTTTTTACAATGTCTGCAAAATGCTGCCTTATATATTCTTCACTGAATATCAAACAAATGTATTTTATATCACACTGATAATCATCCGCAAAATCCTTTTCTCTGCCGAACGGTATATAGCAGCCTTCCATAATAAGGCTCTGTCCGTTTTCAACGTATGTCTTTATGATTTCCTTTACAACGGGGGCAAAGAGATAGAACTTACTTACCATATTTTCTCTCAAATAAATCCTTATTCTTTTTTCCCCATTCGAGCATAGCATCAATAATTGGGATAAGAGTAAGTCCAAGAGACGTTATTGAATATTCCGAGCGAGGTGGAAGCTCGGAGAATATAGTTTTCTTTACCAGACCATCTTCTACCAATTCTTTCAATTGTATGTCTAACACTCTTGGAGTAGCTTCTGGTAATGCCTTATGAAGCTCACTGGGCCGCATCGAGCGATAACGCAACTCATCCAATATACACGATTTCCATTTAGAGTCTATAAGACTCATGGTCAATCGTAACGGGCAATCCAAGTCTATAGGTATTTTTCGTTCGTACATATTATTCTGTTTTTGTGGTAAAATTACTAATAATATACAGAAGAATAAGTATACCGAATAAATTTTCGGTATATGAATAATTTTACGGTACTTGTATAAACAGAGGCTACCGCCTAACTTTGCAATAGAATTAATAACACATAAAATATAAAATTATGAGAGCTAATATTGAAGAATACAAAGCAGTGGAAAACGCTGCCATGAAATTTGTTAAAAGTGTAGCAGAAGGAAACAGTAGTTATGCAAAAGATCTATTTGTCGATGAAGCAGTCTTATTCGGCTATTTGGATGGCAAATTAGAACACGGTTCCATCGAGCAATTCTACCATAATGTTGATACGGTAAGTGCTGGTAATAACTTTAAGGCACGTATAGACATCGTTTCTGTGGAAGAAACTGTAGCAGTTGTGCGTGTATTAGAAGAAAAATGGGGCGACAGAATTGATTTTACAGATTATTTGCTCCTGTTAAAGATAAACAACGAATGGAAATGCGTAGCAAAAGCATATAATCAGAACTCAGATACTATTCAAAAATAAAAGGTGGAAATATCATGAGAATAACAGTTATCACAGGTAGTCCACGCAAACATGGCAACAGTTTCGCCATGACAGAAACTTTTATAAAGGAAGCAGAACATTGTGGGCATGAAATAAAACGTTTTGATGCAGCATTTATGAAGATTGGAGGCTGCCATGCCTGTATGACATGTTACAAGACTGGGAAAGCCTGTTCTTTCAATGAAGAATTTGACATTATCGCATCTTCAATAGTTGACTCCGATGCCATTGTATTTACCATGCCCGTTTATTGGTATTCAATACCGGCACAGATAAAGGGAGTTATTGATTGTATGTTTTCACTTGTGGTAGGCGGAAAGGAAGTTGCCGGAAAGAAATGGGGACTGATAACATGCTGTGAAGAAGACGATCCGACCGTCATGGATGGTGTTCGTATTTCTATGGAAAGAACTGCAGCTTTGCTGAAATGGGAACTGGCAGGAGAAGTGCTCATACCAGGTGTACTGAATGAGGGAGAGATAAAGAATACTGATGGCTGTAAACAGGCGGCAGAACTGGCTTATAAATTTTGACAACAAATGAAAGTATTACTTATAAATGGCAGCCCTCATAAAAAGGGCTGCACTTATACGGCATTACACGAAGTGGAAACAACATTACAACAAAATGGAATAGAGACTGAAATGCTTCATTTGGGTAAAGCGCCTGTTTCTGGTTGTATTGCTTGTATGAATTGCATGACGACAGGTTTTTGTTTCCAAAAAGATATCGTACGAGATATCCAGATGAGGTTGGATGAATTTAACGGAATCGTCATAGGTTCCCCCGTCTATTATAGCGCACCGACAGGTCAACTGATTTCGTTTTTGAACAGATTATTTTTTGCCACAGAAAAACGTATGGCTGGCAAACTGGGAGCATCTGTAGTTTCTTGCCGACGGGGAGGAGCCTCTGCAACCTTTGAGCAACTCAATCAATATTTCACGATTTGCAACATGCCTATTGTATCATCTCAATATTGGAATTCTGTACATGGCTTCACACCTGATGATGTTAACCAAGACAAAGAAGGGCTACAAACCATGAGAGTCTTGGGGCAAAACATGGCATGGCTACTGAAATGCATTGAAAGCGGCAAGAAAGCAGGAATAGAAAAGCCAACATACGAACCAAGGCTAAGAACCAATTTCATTTAATAAAAGATGAAAGTTCATAATCAGGTCATGCTCGTTCCTGACTTTCATCGGTATTTATGCCATAATATCCGCGTCTTTCAGCACGGTTTCTTGCGGATTAGGGAATAATGATATTGTTCTAACCTTTAGCGAATGCCAAATTATTCATAACTTTGGATTATGACAAAAGACAATTTAATCAATCATATTTTTAATCATAATACAGCAGAAACCTTGCCCATTCCACCTAAGACCATATTGCTGGAGGAAGGTAAGATTGCGGATAGGATATACCTTATCCGCAAAGGTTGTCTGAGATTGTTTTTCTACAATGAGGGAAAGGATATAACCTTCCAGTTTTTCTTCGAGGGAGATTTCGTGGCTTCATTTGACAGTCTGTACAAAGGTACACCGAGCCTGTTCTCACTGGAAAGTATCGAGCCGTCAGAAGTCCTGTTTATAAAGAAAGAAGACTTCTACAATAAGATAGAAGGCAATTCTTCATTAAGAAAGCTATATGAAGAGAAAATTATAGAGAGGTTCAGCTTCTACCAGCACCTGTTCCTGTCCCGTATCAAGAATACACCACAGCAAAGGTACGAAGAACTGTTGAAGGAATATCCAAATATCATCCAACGAGTGCCGCAACATTACATAGCTTCCTATCTTGGCATTACTCCTGTTTCGCTCTCCCGCATCAGAAACCGTCGCTAAGCTCCATTTCTTTACAATTGTTATCGTCCGTTTCCGATAAAGTAGTGACCTTTGCACCATTAAATTTGGAAATGTATGAAAAAAGTTTTTGTAATCGACTGGATTTTAATCGTTGTATTCATCGTGTCTGCCATTTCAGGAATTGGTCTGCACATAGCCGGACATGGGAACAGCCACGAAGTATGGCATAACTGGGCAGTGGTTCATGTCGTGAGCAGTGTATTGTTCCTTGTTGCCATCATATTCCATGTGACAACACACTGGGGGTGGTATAAGGGAATCATAAAAAACGGAATAGGCAGGAAAAGCAAGGTTACAGCAGTTCTGTCTATCATATTTTTATTGCTGTCCGTTACAGGTATCGTATTACTTGGAGTAAGCGGAGCAAACTCTCCACTTGGACTGTGGCATTATAAAATAGGTATCATAATGATAATCATAGCTATCGGGCACATTATAAAGCGATTGTCTGCTCTTCGCAAGTCCTTAAATACAAAAAACAGTAAGTTCCCGATATTTATAGCTTAGAACTTTCTTTAGTAACTTGTAAGAGGATATTCGGGAACAATTTGGGAACATTAATATAAAAAGAAGAGAGCCAAATATTTGATTTACAAATATTTGGCTCTCTTTCTTGTACCCAGACCCGGGGTCGAACCGGGATGGATTTTACTCCACTGGTGTTTGAGACCAGCGCGTCTACCGATTCCGCCATCTGGGCAATTGTTTTTCCATTGCGGATGCAAAGGTAAATCGTTTTTTTGAAACCTGCAAATTTTCCGCCGTTTTTTCTTTATCATTTTATGACAATCGCCCCCTATGTCCGGATGCCGTACATAAAAAGGATGATATTGTCAAAGACATGGCATCGACTGCACCAAACGCTCCTTGCGACTAAGGCAAACCGTAGCAATGATATAACCCGGTCATTGCTACGGTTATGCAAAGTCATTTCAAATATTCAAGGAAGAACTGTTCTATCTTGTCGAATGGAATTATATCCATGCGGTCGTACAAATCGACATGGGTAGCCCCCGGCACAATCAGCAGCTCTTTGTTGTCTCCCTTCAGCTTCTTGAACGCATCTTCACTGAAATAACAGGAGTGGGCCTTCTCGCCATGAACCAACAGTACGGCACTGCGAATCTCATCGCTATAAGACAACAGCGGCATGTTGATGAAGGAAAGCGCCGAAGTCTTGTTCCATCCTCCGTTTGAATTGAGCGAACGCTTGTGATAGCCCCGTGATGTCTTGTAATAGGCATGATAATCTTTCACAAACCAGGGAGCATCGTCGGGCAGCGGGTCGGCCACTCCACCGGCCAATGCGTATGAACCGTTGTTATAGTCCTCCGTACGCTGGGCATTAAGCTGCCTGCGCATCTCATGGCGGGCATCCGCATCCATCGCATCAAAGTAACCGTTTGCGTTCACCCGGCTCATGTCGTACATGGTAGAGGCTACGGTAGCCTTGATACGGGTATCTATCGCCGCCGCATTGACGGCCATGCCACCCCATCCGCAGATGCCAAGAATGCCGATGCGCTCAGGGTCAGCATTCTCACACGTGGAAAGGAAGTCGACAGCCGCACAAAAATCTTCCGTATTGATGTCGGGCGAAGCCACATAACGAGGCTCGCCGCCGCTTTCGCCCGTAAAAGAAGGGTCGAATGCAATGGTCAGAAAACCCCGTTCCGCCAAAGTCTGGGCATACAGACCGGCAGCCTGCTCTTTTACCGCGCCAAACGGGCCGCACACAGCTATCGCCGGAAGCCTGCCGTCCGCATGTTTGGGCACATACATATCGGCCGCCAAAGTTATGCCATAACGATTGTGGAAAGTAACTTTACGATGGTCCACCTTTTCACTCTTGGGAAATACCTTATCCCACTCCTGAGTCAGAATCAAATCCTTGTCCATATTCATATCGGTATTAAGATTACTGTCTTTGCCATTTACTGCAAGAATGTTTCCGGCCGCGCACAGACATACCGCCACGGCGCCACATAATTTTTTAAACGAACTCTTCATATAGCCTCCTGTATCATCCGGTTTTCTACCAGACAAAAGTAGCGCAAAAAGGCGGGAAAATCATTGCTGTAAAGCTCAAAAAACATTTCTGACAAGGTCAAGGCAACCTTAAACCGAGACAGCCGTAGGGGGAATGCCGTATTGCTTCTTAAAGGCCGTCGAGAAATGGGACGGATTCTTGAAGCCCACCTCCGCGTAGACATCCGCTATTTTCCTTCCCCCCTCCTTCATCAGCGCATAAGCCACCTCAAGCCGCTTGCGAATCAGCCACTTTTCAGGAGTAAGGTCGCTCACCTTACGGAAATCCCGCTTGAAAGTAGCCAGACTTCGCCCTGTGTAATGCGCCAGTTCCTCCTGTGAAAATTCATACATATAGTTTTTGTTCAGGAAATCCAGAATATCAATCTTCCACGGCTCGCTGAAGTCAAACAGCGTGGGAACAAACCGTTTGTCGATATGGAACAAGGCCAGCAGACCTTCCTGCAGCTTCAAATCCATGAAATCGTCCATCGGCTTCACATTCTGGTCGAAATAAGGTATCATCGATGCAAAGAGACTGGTTATTTCTGCCGTCTTCGGCAACTTGATTACCCCGCCATCCAGCTTGGGAGTCTGGGGAGGAATCTTGTTTTTCCCTATTTTTGCATACATTTCCCGCAGGAAACTGCGGGTAAAGTTCAGGAAAATGCCGCAATAGCGCTCCCCGTCACAAGGCTTCTTATAGAGAGTGATGTGGTGGTCACGGGGGATGAACACACATTCCCCCTTGCCTACGTGAATCTGCTCTTTCCCGTTGTCGAGCAGCATCTCACCCGAATACACATAATTCATGGCAAACTCACGCGAGCGATGGACGCATCCGCTCACATCGTCATAGATAAAGCTGAAAAACACATCGTTGTAATTAAAAATCACCTTCAATGGATTCCGGACACCATTTTCATCTCTTTTCATGGAAACATTTCTTTTACGCGTTAATAGGCATGAGCAAAGGTAAGAAAAAAGCGGAAAAACAAAAGGTACTGATATACATATCTACATTGGAAAATCATAGAAAGGCTGGAGTCGGAAAATTCCCGAACCAGCCTTTTCTATTTATTTAACTATTCTCTTTCCCTTATCGTCAAAACAAAAGCCGAAAACATACGTGTATCGGCTTTTGTTATTGTCATGTTATTGAAATGTTGTGCAGAAAGATTTCGATTATATTAGCATGACAATTATATAACGTATCTTTTCATACCATCTTCACATCATTTAACTCAAATCCTACTTACTCCGCCCTCTACTTTTTCGTTGTACGCACAGGAGGTTATCAGATTTTTATCAAGATTTTCTCCGTGAACTCATTGTTGAACAAATCAATCTTTGTAAATTGTAACATCATTAAAAGTTGGAGGACAGACTTATGAAAGACCCGTTCGAACTTAATGCTAAATCAATCATGGCTCTTTATGAACTCTTTCCTACGGAAGAAGCCTGTATCAAACATCTTGAAGCCATTAATTGGCATGGCAAACCTGTTTCACCATTTGACAAGACCTCTAAAGTTTATAAACTGAAAAGTGGCAAATATCGCTGTAAGAATACAGGCAAGAACTTTACCGTTCGCACAGGTACGATGTTTGAAAAGACAAAGATAAGTTTGCGTAAATGGTTTATCGCCATTTGGCTTGTAACCAATCATAAAACAGGTCTTTCTTCCTACCAACTCGCAAATGATATAGAAGTAACGCAAAAGACAGCATGGTATATGTTGCATAAAATACATCATGCAATGCGCCTCGCCAATGAGAACTTCTTAGAAGAAGCTGTTGAAATAGACGAAACCCTTGTTGGTGGAAGAAATGGCAATCGTCATTGGGATAAGAGAGTACCGCATTCACAAGGACGCTCACATAAGGATAAATATCCTGTTGTCGGAATGATACAACGTGAAAATTTGATGAATGCCAGAGTAACCCCTGATACGACAGCGTACACCCTTTCTGCATTTATAAAGGAATACATACATCCCGATGCAACCATTTATACGGATGAAAACAATGCTTATAATCAAATAGGGTTCAGTTATACCCGTTTCTACGTTGACCACAGCAAGAAACTATACAGCTATGAACATATAACAACCAACAGGATAGAGGGGGCTTGGACGCATTTCAAGCGTATGGTCAAAGGCACATACAGAACTCTGCTCAAAAAGTATTTGCAAAAATACGTTGATGAGTTCGTGTATAGGTATAATCTGAGGGACATCAGCAATTCAGACCGATTTAACTGTTTCCTCTGCTGCGCTGACACACGTTATACATACAAGCAAATCAGAAAATCAGCGGCTTAAGATGAAAAGAAGAAAAGAATCAACAGAATTTAAACTTGGAACAATCATTGTCCCCTACATTGAAATGTTCGATGAAGCAGTAGCCATAAGGACAGAGGGTGTACAACTTATTATTGATACATATTTCAATGACCTGTCTATTGAGAACATTCCACAGCAATATATGTTCACTTGGGACTGGCTCGGTAAAGGTTACAAGTTTACCGTAATAAATCACCTCTATAAATCGTCTAAAGCGAAAACCAAACGAGGCTTTAAGAAGTTACTTGCAGAGTCATTGCCATTGCTTATAGACCCTAAAAACGGACTAATAAAAAAGCCGGAACTTAGTCCGGCTGATTTAGGGGAGTTTAATTCAATTTTAAAACAACTTTAGTTCTTGATAGGAACGACAGAGGATATTATATATGTTTTTGGGAAAATAAGGTTGATGCCCTCTTTTTCATAGTCCTTAATGGCACTTTTAGAAGCCACCCCATGATTTTGAGTATAAAGGCTTAATTTGTTTTTACAAAATACAGTAACTTTTTCTTGGTATCTACTGTTTTTGACAACACCGTCATATAGATACCCCTCTGAAACGGAGCCACGCACGTATTTTACTTCTGCATTTACTATACTTGAATCAAATCTGACATATACAGTATATGCTTTCCCTAATTTGTCATAACTGACTTCAAATTCATCAAGTTTAACGACACCTGCCATATCATTTTTAAGATAGGCTTCCTTATAGGAACAAAACTTGACACTGGAACTTTCATAACAGCCTAAAGAATCGGTTATTGATTCTTGTGCATTTGACACCACTGCAATCAGCAGTAACGTGAACAGAACGAAATACTTTTTCATAATGGCGAAATTTTCGAGTTTTTCCCAGACAGCCAGTGAGAGAATACGTTATATATAAAGAAAGTGGGACTGCCACCTGTGCATACTCGAAAGCATCGCCAAACGCTTGTACAAACACACAGATGAGCAGCCCACTTGATATAGGTTGCCCTCTGTGCCTCGGTTGTACTTTTGTTGAATTGGCGATTCTTCGAGTATCAAGGCACTTTCCTTGCAATTTACCAACAATGTCATTGCCCCGAAAGGCTTGTACAAACATAGTAAATAAATCGGCTCAAACCTAATTGATTGCTAATTTTTTCGATTTGTACCTCAAAAGCTCTGTTTCATTACCACCCTTTCACCGCTTCATATACATAATTATCGTCAGTTTCATAATTGACAGAAAGTTGAACGGAGTTATAGAGAATAGAACTTCCCACCTGCCAAATGTCATTCGTTGAGGTTTTACCTTTCTCAAGAACTACTGTTCTGTTTGCTGAAGATGAAGCATTAGATATATAAGTAATACTTATTTTACTTTTAACAGCATATTAGGCTATAAGAGTATAATGCATGACCCCCGTTTGGACACCAACTTTACACGTGATGACATTTTGGTCGCAGCCGATTGTGAAAGGCTTACTGTTATAGTTTTACCCGATTCATTCTGTGTGAACTTGACCGAACCGGAGCGTGAAGATGTAGAGGAATTGCGTGACATTGTAATGTTTGTTCCACTGCCACTAACCCCTGTGCCACTATTCGAACGGCTATATTGAACAGAAATAGGACTACCGGAATTCTTCCCGTTGATTTTCTTTTGTTTAGTAGAGGTTATCGTTACAGATTGCGTACCTCCACCTACATTATAACTCAATGATGATTTAGATACTGTAAACGTATATTCCCAAGTTACCACACCTTTGGATTGATTGACATTTACCGTCCTACTTATTCCGTCACCTGCGATTGTAATCTTTGAAGTGCGCGAGTTTTCTGTTTGGTTTTCTGAAGCTGCAACTGTTATTGTTGCATTCCCGTTACCGCTATCGGGAGTTGCTACTATAAAATCCTTTTGCATGATATTCAATATTAATCGGTTATCTATTCAAATCCACTTTGGTAATCAACAGGTAATTATCGGTCCCAAACTTGAAATCCTCCTTGTGAATAGATTGAGTACGTTCAAGCAAGGTCTGTTCGGTCATGCCGTTTACAAAGTTATGCCCAATGTTCAATACAAGAGTAGTGATATCTTGTGCATCACGGACTTCATTGTATCGGCACTCACGTGTCTTTAGGTGTACATCATTCACAAGGAATACACGATGTTCACCCAATACATCAAGGATAAGAACCTTACAATTACAGTTCATAACAAGTCCTTGACAGGTTTTCAAAATGTTTTCGTCTAATTTCATATTCAGTATTTTTAATGATTGATACTGAACTTAAAACGTAAAAATCGGATAGTCCGTTTATGTCTTGGGAGTGGATTGTGATTGAGTGGGATGCTGAGAGGAAACGTTAAATAAATAGAAAAGGCTGGTTCGGGGATTTCCCGACTCCAGCCTTTCTATGATTTTCCAGTGTAGATATGTATATCAGTACCAAACAAAAAGGCATAAAAAAAGGAGTACCGCTGTACTCCAACCTTTGTTAACCTTAAAATCTAATACTATGAAAAACACGATGCAAAGATACGGACTTTCTGGAAACCTGCAAATACCCAAGGACAAAAAAGCTGTTTTATAACATAGATTAAGGTTTTTCAAAGATATTTGCTAACTTTGGCTGCATCTAAAGTCAATTTATGGTCAAACAACAAAAGATGGAAATAGCAGAACGGCTGATAGTGGAACAGTTGAAGCGCGGAAACGACAATGCCTACAAATATCTTTACCGACACCACTACGCGATGTTATGCCACGTTGCATACGAATTCGTAAAAGACGACTTCATGGCTGAAACGCTTGTAGGGGATGTTATCTTCCATCTGTGGGAGATACGCGACTCGCTGGAAATACACACTTCCCTGCGCAGCTATCTGGTGCGTGCCGTGCGAAACCGCTGCATGGACTATCTGGCCTCGAAAAAAGAAAGAAACGAAGTCGCACTTTCATCGTTAGGAGAAAACGAAAGTGCCCAAGAACACTATATTTTGTCTGACGAATATCCTTTGGGAACCCTTCTGGAGCGGGAACTGGAAAAGGAAATCCGACAAGCCATCTGCCACCTGCCCGATGTTTGCCGGAAAGTATTCCTGAAAAGCCGCTTTGAAGGGAAAAAATACGAAGAAATCGCCGCCGAGCTCGCCATATCGGTCAACACCGTGAAATATCACATAAAGACCGCATTGACCCTGCTGCACAAGGAACTCGACAAATATCTGCTGGGCCTCATCCTGTTATTTTTCATTTCCAGCTAAAAAAGACACCCCGTCACCTACCCGCCCGAAACAAATTATCGTCTATCTTATAGAAGCCTTTATTATGGAAGACAAAAACGCACATATCGACGAACTGATATCCAAACTTCTGGTCCAAGGACTGGACAACAATGAACGGAAGGAACTGGACGCATGGATGGCGCAATCGGAAGAAAACCGGAAGCATGCCATGCAGCGGCAAGAAATCTGGTTTTCAGCCACCGGAAAGGAAGACGAAAAAAGATATGACCAGGCCCAAGCGTTCGAAGCGTTCAAGAAGCGCACCGCAGCACACAGGCAGACCACCAAGATGAAAAATCCGTATTGGAAATCAGCCTGCAAGTATGCCGCCGCCATAGCTGCAATAGGACTGATATCCTACTTCTCTTACCGCATCGGCGAAACCAACCTGAAACAGGCTTTAACAGAAATAGAGGTGGAAGCCCCCTTAGGCTCACAGACCAGACTCCGCCTGCCAGACAGCACGCTGGTATTCCTGAATGCCGGGTCACGCATCGTCTATGCACAGAATTTCGGAGTGGACAAGCGGGAAGTCAGGCTGTCGGGCGAAGGGTATTTCGAAGTAACCCACAACGCGGAAAAGCCTTTCATGGTAACTTCAAAAGACCTTCAGGTAAGAGTTCTGGGAACGAAATTCAATATCTGCGATTATCCGGAAGACAGCAAGGCTGTGGTGTCACTGATAGAAGGAAAAGTAGCCTTGGACAACCGGATTCAGAAAGAAACCGAAATGATACTCCTCCCTAATGAACAAATGACATTGAACAAGGAAGAAAGGCGGATGAAAAAGGAAACCAAGACGGCCTCGGACGCAAAGAAATGGACAACCGGACAGCTGTTTTTCGACGAGACTCCACTCATCGAAGTGGCCAAGACACTGGAAAGAAGCTATAATACGCAAATAACCTTCGGCAATGAATCTTTGAAAGAATGCCTTTTCTGCGGCAGCTTCAACCGCACCGAACAAAACATAAAAGACATTCTCGAAGCATTAAGAAAAACCGGAAAGATTCATTACACGATAGACAATAAAAACATAACTTTGTATTAACCCTATGTTAAACACTTCAAACCCTTAAACCAATGGAAAGAGAAATGTAACCGTCAGGAGAAGGTAAAATAAAAATGCCGGAAGAAGGGCGAGTTCTTCCGACACACGACCTTAGTTATCTCCTAACAAGTTAAATGCGAGACGTTTGCTAAGGAATGGGACAAAAGTACAAAAACATTTCTTTAAGAACGCCTTTTACCCAAAGTTTTTAATCTTAAAATCCCCAATTTATGAATCACAGGAAAAAGGCCATAGCAATGGTCGGGGCACTTTTATGCCTTAACTTCAGTATATACGGACAAAGTATATCACTGAAAATAAACAATGTATCGGTCAAAAAGGCGATAACCGAACTTCAAGAAAAGAGCGGCTATTCATTTGTCTACATAGCAGGAGACATCGATACAAACAAGACCGTGTCTGTCGATGCCGACGAGCTGAACGAAGCCATCACGCAAATACTGAAAGGACAAAACGTATCCTACGAAATCCAAGACAAAAACATCGTAATCAAAAAAAGGAATGCCCCCTCACAAGCCGCAACCAGTGACAAGAAGCGGAAAGTATCAGGAACCGTCAAAGACATTAACGGACAGCCAGTAATCGGAGCCAACATCACAGAAAAAGGAACGGCCAACGGAACAATCACAGACTTGGACGGCAATTACACTTTAGAAGTTTCCGATGACGGCACCTTAGTGGTAAGCTATATCGGCTACAAGACACAAGAAATACCAGCTTCCCAAATAAAAAGAGGACAACAGTCCATTACTCTTCGCGAAGATACCGAAATCATGGATGAGGTGGTAGTCGTTGGGTATGGAACACAACGCAAAGGAGATGTTACCAGTGCAATATCAAGTGTAAAATCCAATAATTTTATTCAAGGTGTTGCAACAGATGCCGGACGCCTGATACAAGGCAAAGTAGCCGGCCTAACGATTACAACCCCTTCTGGAGACCCTACAGAAAACAGCCAAATCATGTTACGTGGTATTACGACACTGATGAGCAGCACCGAACCTTTAGTGTTGGTAGATGGAGTGCCTGGAGATTTAAATACCGTAGCACCTGAAGATATCGAATCCATCGATGTCTTAAAAGACGGATCGGCAGCAGCCATCTATGGCTCACGCGGTTCAAACGGTGTAATTATAATCAGTACGAAAAATGTTAAAGGAGAAATGCCTCCAAGTATTGAATACAGCGGATATATCAGCACTTCCACCATTTACAAGAAACCGGATTTTCTAACAGCAGCAGAAACAAGACAACTAATTACTGAAGGGGAAACAAGTTTGGTTGATTATGGTTACAACACAGACTGGCTCAAAGAAATCACAAGGACTCCACTATCCCATGTTCACAACATCTCATTAAAAGGAGGAACGAAAAACACGAATTATATCTTTTCAGCCAACTACCGGTCATTGCAAGGTGTCATCAAAAAATCCGATAAAGAAGGATTAACCATACGAGGTGACATCACACACAGAATGTTCAATAACAAATTAGTCATAACAGCAGGTTTTTTAAACAGCAGTATCAACGAAGCCGATCTTGACCACTACATCTACAGGCAAGCCGTCATCCGTAACCCGACAGACCGCATTTATGATGACGACGGAAGTTATATAGAAAGACCTTTGTTCGACTATTTTAACCCGATAGCCTTATTAAATGAATACAGCATGATGAACGAAACCCGTAATATGCGTTGGCATTCTACCATCAATGTTACTCCTATCGAAAATTGGAATATAAAATTATTATTGTCATCCGAGAAAACCAATAATAATTATGGCTATTCTACCACTTTCAAACATTATGAAACCACTGAAAATGGCAAAAATGCAACGGCAGAACGTTCCGGATGGTCTGAAAAGACAGATTATCTGGAATTAACAACCGATTACAAATTCAGTATAGAAGACCATAACATCTCTGTCTTGGCCGGATATAATTACGAGAAAGGAAGTTATGACAACATGAGAATGTATAACTTTGATTTCCCTTCAGACCTATATACTTACAACAACATGACTCAAGGAAATGCTTTACTAGACGGTCTGGCCGAAATGGAATCCTCAAAAACAGAATATAAACGAGCGGCCTTTCTTGCCAGATTGACTTACAACTATGCTGACAAATATCTACTAATGGCAAGTATACGTCAAGAAGGATCCTCTAAATTTGGAGCCAACCATAAATGGGGTACCTTCCCTGCCGCATCTATCGGTTGGAGAATGAATCGTGAGTCATTCTTGGCAGATGCCAAATTTATTGATGACTTAAAAATACGTGCAGGTATTGGTGTTACAGGAACAGAACCAACAGACCCCTATATGTCATTAGTCAAAATGAATTATAGTGGATATATCTTTAGCAACGGGGAATGGATCAAACAGATAGTTTCTTCCAGTAATTCCAATCCTGACTTAAGATGGGAAAAAAAGATTGAATACAATTTCGGAATCGACTATTCATTTTTAGAAGGAAGAATCAACGGTTCTATGGACTACTATATTCGCCGCACAAAAGACATGCTATGGAATTACTCCGTGCCGGTTCCACCATATTTGTACAGTACAATGGTAGCAAATGTAGGTGAAATGGAAAATAAAGGTTTTGAATTCCTATTAAATGCCATTCCAGTCCAGACAAAAGATTTTGAATGGAATACATCTGTCACATTCTCCACGAATAAAAACAAATTAATTTCATTAAGCAATGACAAATTCCAAACAAATACCTACTTCGACGAAGGCTCAACAGGCACTCCGCTTCAGCAAACAACCCATCGCATTGATGTAGGAAAGCCTATCGGAAATTTTTATGGATATAAATCTGTTGATATAACAGAAGATGGTATTTGGATTCTGGAGAATTCAGAAGGAGAACGCATTCCTTTTGAAGACAGAACTGCGGATGACAGAACTTATTTAGGCAATGGCTTGCCCAAATGGTATGCAGGTTGGAACAATACATTCCGATATAAAAATTTTGACTTGAACATTACTATGCGTGGTGCTTTCGGCTTCCAAATTTTGAACATGCAGCGTATGTATTACGAAAATAATACAATTACTTATAACCGCTTGCATTCCGCTTTTGACAAAGTTTACGGAAAAGCAGTCCTAAGAGCGGAACACGAATACGTTAGCTATTATATAGAAGATGGAGACTATTGGAAGATTGATAATATAACATTAGGATATACTATACCTATCAAGAACAACAAAATTATCAAGAATGCCAGAATTTGGGCTTCAGGATCAAACCTTCTGACCATTACTGGATATAAAGGATTGGATCCAGAAGTAAGTACAGCAGGATTGGATCCAGGTGTTGACAATAGAGATAAATATCCAACAACAAGAACATTTACGTTTGGTGTAAACTTAACTTTTTAACATTATGAAAACAAAATCAATTATCACATGCCTGTTACTTTCATCAATGGGTTTAGGCGGGTTAAGCTCATGCACAGACCTCGATGAACATATATATTCTGAAATCATCGCCGACGATTTGAAGCCGACAGAAGATGATGTTATTTCCGTCATTGCTCCTGCATACACCGCCATGAGAGATGTCTTGTTCGGATGGACTGGATTTTTTGATGTACAAGAAGAAAGTTCTGATGAAATCGTAACACCTGGACGTCCTGGAGGATGGATTGACGGAGGAATTTACAAGACAATGCATTGCCATACTTGGACATCCTTACAATCCCATCTTAGTGGTGTATGGACAAACATTTATTCCGGAGTAAATTACTGCAATCGCTACATTTATCAACTTGAATCAGGAGAATTGAATGTCAATGAAACTCTGAAAAAAAGTCTGGTCGCAGAATTGCGTGCCATGCGATGCTTATATTATTACCTGCTGTTAGATAATTTCAGGAATGTCGCATTCATCGATAAATTTGATGTTCCCGACGACTACTTGCCAGAGCAAATATCTTCTGACAAGTTATATGAATGGATTGAATCTGAATTAAAGACTGTCATTCCTGAACTGTCTGAAGAAGTCAATGAATCTACTTACGGACGCATGACCAAATGGGCAGCCACATTCCTATTGGCAAGACTTTACTTAAATTCAGAAGTCTATATCAACCAACCCCGATATGATGAATGCGCACAATTATGTACAGACATCATGGAAAGCGGGGAATACACCCTGGCCGAGAATTTCAAAGACAATTTCGTGACTGAAAATGAAAATTGTCCAGAACTGATATTGGCTGTCACTTTCGACGAGCAATTGGGAGGGAACTTTCATTATCACATGAAGACCCTGCACAACGAAAACCAAAAGACATACAACATGATTGTACAGCCTTGGGGAGGTTCGTGTGCCATTCCTCAATTCATCAACACCTACGATCCGGATGACGGGCGTTTGGCGGACACATGGATTAGTGGGCAACAATATGACTGGCAAGGCAACAAGCTATATTGCTCTGTTGAAGCAAGCCGTAAAGACGATCCGCTAATCTTTACCAATACAGCCACACATATTGATTTGTGCAAAGAAGACGAAGGATACCGTTTAGGTAAATACGAAATCAAGATGGGAGCATTAGGTTCGTTAAGCAATGACTTTCCTTTCTTCCGTTATGCAGACGTATATCTGATGAAAGCAGAATGTCTATTACGCACAGGAAAGTCCGGAGCCGGGGAATTGGTAACTGAAGTACGAAGACGCAATTTCAAGTCAACGCCAAGCAAGGCTATAGTCTCTGACGAAGATCTGAAAAAAGGCAGCTGCTACGACTATGGAGAATTCCACGACGGAGCTTTTGTAGACGAACAAGGCGGTAACGACATTCAATTCGGGCGTTTACTGGATGAATACGGATGGGAATTTGCAGGCGAAGCACACAGAAGGATGGATTTGATTCGCTTTGGAGTATTCACAACAAAAAAATGGTTCTGCAAAACCAATATCAATGATGCCAAACGCGTCTATTTCCCCATCTATGAGACCGTATTAAACGACAATCCCAACTTAAAGCAAAACGAAGGTTATTAAGCCCAAAAGAAGTAAGAATTTATGAAACGAATCAATTTAAACATTCTATTTTTAGGATTATCTTTAAGTCTGCATGCACAGACATACCAAAAGACAGCTTCCGGCATAAAGTCCGAAGTGCAAGGCATGAACGTTGATATAAGCTTCTATTCGCCTTCCATTGTAAGAGTTGTCAAATACCCTGTGAATACAAATCCTCAAAAGGAGAGTCTTGCCGTAATAAAAGACAAAGAAAACATTGCATTTGACATAAATGATTTGTCCCCTGTCGAAACTGAATTAATCAGCAGTCAAATAAAAGTTGCATACAATGCAAAAACCGGAAAGGTGTCTTTCTATGACAAAAACGGCACTCTGCTTCTCACGGAAAAAGACTATGGGACCCAATTTACCCCGACAATCGATGCAAAAGAACATTCATATGAAGTGAGACAAGCCTTCATGCTCGATTCCGAAGAGCCCATATACGGATTAGGACAGCAGCAAGACGGACTTATGAACCAGCGCAATCAAAAATTACACCTGCTGCAACAAAATACAAGAATCTGCATCCCATTTTTTCAATCTATAAAAGGATATGGAGTTTATTGGGACAACTATTCTCCAACTACATTTATTGACAATCCGCAAGAATTATCTTTTAACTCTGAAGTGGGAGACTGCTCAGACTACTATTTCCTTTATGGAGGTTCCATGGACGGAGTAATCTCTCAAATCCGTGAATTAACAGGCCAAGCTCCAATGTTTCCACTTTGGACTATGGGATTCTGGCAATGTCGCGAACGTTACAAGAGCCAAACCGAACTGACAGATGTCGTACATAATTATCGGAAAAATAAAATTCCTCTTGACGGCATTATTCAAGACTGGCAATATTGGGGTCCCAACAACAACTGGAATTCCATGAGCTTTGATAATCCTAATTTTCCAGAGCCTCAAAAAATGATAGACGATGTACATAAGAACAATGCCCATATAATGATTTCTGTCTGGCCCTCATTCGGAGCAGAAACACCAATATACAAAGAATTGGAATCTCAAGAAATGCTTCTTGATATTGTTACATGGCCTATGGACAGTGTCATGCCCTATGACCCGTTCAATCCCAAAGCCAGAGACATTTACTGGAAATATCTAAAGCATTTGTATGATTTAGGCATTGATGCATGGTGGACTGACGGCACAGAGCCGGATCATTTCAGGATAAAGCGTTCCGATTATGATTTACAGACATATTTAGGTTCATTCAGAAAAGTCCGGAATGCTTATGCTCTGCAGTCTAACAAAGGTGTATACGAACACCAACGTGCTACAACATCCGACAAACGAGTATTCGCCATGACCCGCTCAGGATTTATCGGGCAACAACGTTATGCAACAGCTTCCTGGAGTGGAGACATCGATGTCAGCTGGGAAGCTTTCAAGAAACAAATACCAGCCGGACTGAACTTTTCCCTTTGCGGCATACCTTATTGGAATACAGATATAGGCGGATGGAGTCCTTGGCAATATCCCAACGGCATTAAAGACCCTGTCTATCATGAGCTTCATGTCAGATGGCTTCAGTTTGGAGTTTTTTCCGGTATCATGCGTTCACACAAGACAGGTTTTCCTGTAGAGGTTTATCTGTTTGGAGAAAAAGGAGATTGGGCATACGATGTGCAAGTGAAATACATTAATTTAAGATACCGCCTATTACCCTACATTTACAGTACGATGTGGAACATTACTCAAGGAGGAAGTCTTATGCGTGCCTTACCAATGGACTTTCCATCAGATAAAAACGTTTATGATATGTCAGGAGAATATATGTTCGGAAAGTCCATACTGGTTTCTCCCGTAACAGATTCTCTTTATACTAAAAGAACACCACAAGGTACAATTGTCACTTTAAACAAAATAAAGTCCGTACCAGTCTATTTGCCCCAAGGAGAAACATGGTACGATTTTTGGACAAATGAAAAACTGGAAGGGGGAAAAAGCATCATCCGTGCCGTACCTATCGATATCATTCCATTATATATCAAAGCCGGCTCCATTCTTCCGATGGGCCCCTTCGTACAATATGCTACCGAAAAAAAATGGGACAATCTGGAATTCAGAATCTACCCGGGAAAAGACGGTGAATTCACTCTATATGAAGACGAATTTGACAATTACAATTATGAAAAAGGATACTACACCACTATCAAATTCAAATGGGATGATTCTTCAAAAACTCTGACCATTAGCGACAGGGCAGGGAAATATAACGGAATGCTAAAGAACAGAAAATTCAAAGTAACAATTGCAGCGCCATCCAATGCCTCAGGCATAGACACTCCAAATGATTACAAAATCATTTCATATACGGGAAAATGTGTATCCATTAAATTCAATGACTAATCAGTCTACGATGAGAGAATGTCGTGAGATATTCTCTCATCGTTCGTCAAAGACAACGATTTTTCTCCTCAGTTTTATAAATGTTTTCATTACTGTCCCGTTAAAAATGGAAATTGGTCTTTGAAATAATTGAAATATAGTCTTTTACAAGCATTTTTAGGGTGCGACGATTTGAATTTACTACATTGTAGTCTATAAGATAGACTGCATATGAAC
>JAHLFB010000193.1 GCA_018884025.1 Candidatus Phocaeicola faecipullorum | reverse complement strand
GCGTGCGGCAGATGTGGACAAATGGTCGAACGGTCGCCTGGGATACGTACATATCGAATCTATGGACGACGGCAGTTTCCGTACCATCTATTCGGATATCCTGGGTAAATACAACAACCGGGAAGGTATCGTGATTGATACGCGTTTCAATGGAGGAGGCCGTCTGCATGAAGACATCGAAGTGTTGTTCAGCGGACACAAATACCTGACGCAGGTCATCCGCGGACGGGAAGCCTGTGACATGCCGAGCCGTCGCTGGAACAAGCCTTCCATCATGTTGCAGTGCGAGGCCAACTACTCGAATGCACATGGCACGCCGTGGGTATACAAGCACCAGGGAATCGGCAAACTGGTAGGCGCACCGGTTCCGGGTACGATGACGAGTGTGAACTGGGTACGGATGCAAGATCCGGATTTGATTTACGGTATTCCGGTCATCGGTTACCGTCTGCCGGACGGCAGTTACCTGGAAAACAAGGAACTGGAGCCAGACATTTATGTGCTGAATGCGCCCGAAACCATTGTGAAAGGAGAAGATACGCAGTTGAAGGCGGCAGTAGACGAGCTGCTCAAAGAGCTGGATGCGAAGAAATAAGTCCTGAAGTTTCCGGAAAGACTGTCTTTCCGGACTTACAATAATACCGGTTGATTCACAATGAATCAGCCGGTATTATTGTATCCTTATTTTTCTGAGAGATTTTTATATTATGCCGGTAGTCCCTTGTCAGTACTGACTTGAAAGTATTGGCGGCTTATCGGATAAAGAGTGATGGACGTACTTCAAGACACAAGAAAGGCTGTCCCAAATGGTATTGAGACAGCCTTCCGTTATCTTTTTTCGAAAGAATTTATTTGGCGATAACCAAGTAATAGTTTTTCTTTCCGCGCTGTACGAGCAGGTATTTTTCATCCAGCAGGTCGGCTGCGGTAATCTCCTGGTCGAAAGCTGCCAGTTTCTCTTTGTTCAGGGAAACGCCACCGCCTTGAACCAGCTTACGCATTTCACCTTTTGACGGGAAGATGGCCGCTTTTTCGGTAAACAAATCTACCGCCTTGATACCGGCTTCGATATCCGTCTTGGATACCTCGAATTGAGGAACTCCTTCAAATACAGAAAGCAGGGTATCTTCGTCCAGTCTCTTCAGGGCTTCGGAAGTGGCTTTTCCAAACAGAATGCCAGAGGCTTCTACTGCCGCATTGTAGTCGGCTTCCGAGTGAACCATGATGGTCACTTCCTTGGCCAGACGTTTCTGGAGCACGCGTGCTTCAGGAGCCTGTTCGTGTTCGGCAATCAGGCCTTCGATTTCCTCCTTGCTCAGGGAAGTGAAAATCTTGATATAGCGTTTGGCATCTTCGTCGCTTACGTTCAACCAGAACTGATAGAACTTGTAAGGAGAAGTATAACGGGGATCCAGCCAGATGTTTCCTGATTCTGTCTTTCCGAATTTACCGCCGTCGGCTTTTGTAATCAGCGGGCAAGTCAGGGCAAATACTTCTCCTCCGTTGGTACGGCGAATCAGTTCAGCACCTGTGGTGATGTTTCCCCACTGGTCGGAGCCACCCAGCTGCAGCTTGCAGTTCTTGGTTTCATACAGATGCAGGAAATCGTATCCTTGTAACAGCTGGTAAGTAAATTCTGTGAAAGAAAGACCGTCGCGGGCTTCTCCGTTCAGACGTTTCTGTACGGATTCCTTTGCCATCATGTAGTTCACGGTGATGTGTTTTCCTACGGTGCGGGCGAAATCCAGGAAAGAGAAGTCTTTCATCCAGTCGTAGTTGTTTACCAGTTCTGCACGGTTCGGGGCATCCGATTCAAAATCGAGGAATTTGCCCAACTGCTTCTTGATACACTCCTGATTGTGGCGCAGGGTTTCCTCGTCCAGCAAGTTACGTTCCTGCGACTTGCCTGAAGGGTCTCCAATCATACCAGTGGCACCGCCTACCAGTGCCAGCGGCTTGTGGCCGCAGCGTTGGAAATGACGCAACATCATCACGCCACACAGGTGACCGATATGCAACGAATCGGCTGTCGGGTCAATTCCCAGGTAAGCCGTCACCATTTCCTTCTTCAGCAGTTCTTCTGTTCCTGGCATCATGGTATGTATCATTCCACGCCATCTTAGTTCATCTACAAAATTCATCGAATGAAATTCTTGGTTTAACATTTTATTTAATACTGGAGCAAAAGTACGACACTTTCTCTGAATAACCAATTTTTAGCGATTAAAAAAGAGGCGGTTAGCATTTTCTTTGAGGGCTTTGATGAGGCTTTCCGGAGTCGTTCCGCGCACGGAGGCTACTTCGGAATAAAAGGCTTGGAAATCGATGTTTTCTTCATCACTTTCCAACAGCAATCTTTCTACCGGTACGGCAGACAAGGCTTTTTCCTGGTATTTCTTTCCGAAGGAGAGATAAAATCCATGCCGGAGCAAGTCTTCAGCCAGTTCTTTCTTTCCTCTGAAACCATGAATAATCCAAGGTTGTGTCGGACGGTGTTTCTTTTGGAATACCAGAAGCTCTACCGTGGCCTTGACAGCATGAATAAGTAAGGGGAAACGGTACTTTTCGGATAATTCAATGGCTGCCTGAAAAGCTTCCTGTTGCAGCGGAAGAGGAACATCGCACAGCTTGTCAAGTCCTGCTTCTCCTACGGCTACTACCCGTGGGTCGGACGAAAGGCAGTGTTCCATCCAGTTTGTTTGTAATGGAAGGTTCTCTGCGGACAGGTACCAGGGATGGAGGCTGACAGAGAGGTACTTGGCTTGTTGGAAAACCACAGAGGCCGATTCCATCATGCTGCAGCTGAGAATGGAGGTGGTCTGTGCGTCGGATGTCAAGTGATGGGTGTGTGCGTCGAAAAAAGGAGTCTCAAGCATGGGGGAAAGAGTTAAGGAACGGGGTCGTATCCGGAGCCTCCCCAAGGGTGGCAGCGGAGAATGCGCCGTATGGCCAGATACAATCCTTTCAGGGGGCCGTGCTTCTTGATGGCTTCAATGGCATACTGTGAACAGGTGGGGGTGAAGCGGCAGGAAGGAGGCGTGAAGGGGGAGATGCAGTTCCGGTAAAAATAAATGGGAAGCAAAAGAAGAAAAGTCAGAATCTTTCTCATGCCAGACGTTCTGCAGTAAGTTGTAACAGTTTGACGACCTTAGCTTCTACTTCAACGGAGTCATGGAGTTCGTTGTCCAGCCAGATAAAGGCCAAGGCCACTTTTTTGTGTGAGTTCTTCAGTGGATCAATCAGGATTTGCTTATGCTTGCGGTAGGCTTCGCGTATCTGACGTTTCACGCGGTTGCGTTTCACGGCCCGTTTGAACCGTTTTTTGGGCACACTGATCAGGATGGTGGCTATGGGCAGATTCTCTCCTTCAACCGGCATGTAGACGATACGCAGAGGAAAAGCAGGAAGCGACTTGCTGCCTCCTGTGAAGAGTTTCTCTATCAGTATCCGGCTATTCAGCCGTTCTACCTTTGGCAAAGTGGGTTTTTGAGAATCAGTCATAGACACGGTACTAAAAAGTAACAAAGCGAAGTAATGCTTTTATTGCTTCGCTTTGTCGGTCAGAGATATTTCTTATTTGTTGTGTTCGCGGATAAACATATCCAATGCGGCCGGCATGGAAGGAGCGGCGCTGGAAGGAGCTTCCAAATCGAGACGTAAACCTGCGTCCTTGACTGCCTTGGCAGTGGTAGGGCCGAAACTTCCAATAGCAATGTCTTTCTGTTCGAAGTTCGGGAAGTTCTTCATCAGCGACTGGATACCTGCCGGGCTGAAGAAAATCAGCATGTCATAGTTGAATTCTTCACCGGGTGTAAAGTCGTTGCTTACTGTGCGATACATTATTGCTTCTGTATGCTGGATATGGTTTTTGTCGAGCAAATCTTTGATTTCATCGTTGTGTACATCAGACATTGGAATGAAATATTTTTCCGTATTATGCTTGACGATGAGCGGAAGTAAGTCGGCAAATTTACCTGTGGCACCGAAAAAGACTTTTCGTTTACGATATTGTACGTATTTCTGGATATACAATGCAATTGTTTCCGAAGTACAGAAATATTTCATCGTTTCCGGAATCGTCACACGCAATTCTGTGCACAGACTAAAGAAATGATCGATAGCATGGCGTGAAGTAAATACAACGGCTGTATGGTCTAGAATAGAAACCTTCTGCTGTCTGAATTCTTTAGCCGACAAACTTTCTACTTTGATGAACGGGCGAAAATCTATCTTCACTCCGTATTTCTCAGCAATGTCATAATAAGGAGACTTCTCTGTTGTCGGTTTTGGCTGAGAAACAAGAACTTTCTTTATCTTCAATGCTTTAAATTTTTAAGATCAATATGCTATTAATTAATTCTATACCTTTCCACAGAAAAAGGTCGGGTATTATTTCGAGGGTGCAAAAGTACAAAATTAAATGTAAAACGCCATGAAAATTGCGGAAAAAGTACCTAAAACACTTATAAAATAACAATATTTTGCTTATAAATATGATAGTTAGTATGATTTTTCCTGAAAAATGGAATTCTGAGTCCAAAAAAATTATGTAAAGCGCTGTGGGAAACAGTATAAGTCCCATGGCTGCAATGATATTGAAAACACCTTCAATCCACAGTTTGTTTTTTTCTTTGTCGAAGAATATCCAGTCAACGAAGGTATATACAATCCATTTTACTATCAGATAGACTAAAAGTATTCCTACATAGATGCTTATCATCGCAGGATGGTTTGCCTTGAAGAAAAAATCCGGCTCTGAGTATGAAAAATAATGATATAGCAATAATCCGCCCATTATGCTTGATACGATACATAGCAGTACGGTCAGGATATTGGATGTGGAATTATAAGTTTCGTCGAACAGGCTGGCTCTGTCGGACGAAACGGAGAGACAGTTTTTCAGTATTCTTTTTATACCGTTTTTTTCGTTTTGCAGAGCTATTACCACTAGCAGGAAACCAAGCATGATAGCTGTCATGACGTTGCCGTCGGATACAAGTTTGTAAGGCATGGGTTCGCCTTGCATGCCGTTGCATATTGGTGCGGTTGTTGCTTCGTCAACAGGTCTTATGCACAAGCTGTCATTGAATAATTTCCAATCGTTCATATTTTTTTGTATAGGTGTAAATGCTTATATGGCTGCAAATTTACGAAATTCTTTATTCCATAAAGGTATCGAGTATAATAAATCTACCGCCTCTTCCGGACTATTTGCAACTTCCCAAAGTTTTACGTGTTCAGGTCTCATGAAGTTCTGTGCTATTGCTTTTTCAAGCATCTCAAGAAGTGGAGTGAAATATCCGTTTATGTTCAGTATAACGATAGGTTTCAGATATATACCCAACTGTTTCCATGTGATTATTTCCAGCAGTTCTTCCAGTGTACCGCATCCTCCCGGCAGTGTGATGACAGCGTCGCTCATTTCTGCCATGAGATTTTTTCTCTCATGCATAGTCTCTGTTTCTATTGTTTGTGTCAGTCCGGTGTGGTTCCATCCCTGCTCCACCATGAAGTGTGGGATTACTCCGGTAACTTTGCCTCCAGCCTCTAGTGCTGAATTTGATACGGCTGCCATAAGCCCCTGACATCCTGCTCCGTTTATTATTCTGATGTTCTTTTCAGCCAGTAGTTTCCCCAATTGGTTGGCTGCTTTGAAATATGCCTTGTCTATTTTTGTGCTTGATGCGCAATAAACGCATACTGATTTTATATTTTCCAATTTCTTGATTTTAGTTATTGTTGTTAGAAATCCTTTGTAGTTTCCGATACAAAAAAATGAAGAATGAAGACACTTTATGCCTTTCATCCTTCATTTTATATCTTATTGGATTATAGTCCGAAAGCTTCTTTTACTTTGTCAACATAATCCAGTTTTTCCCATGTAAAGAGTTCTACCTCAACTGTCTTGTTGCCTTCGTAAACAGATTCGAATGTTTTTGTAACAATCTTTGGCTCACGTCCCATGTGTCCGTAGGCAGCTGTTTCGCTGTAGATAGGGTTACGGAGTTTCAGACGCTGTTCGATAGCTTTAGGTCTCATGTCGAATATTTCGTCAATCTTCTTTGCTATTTCGCCGTCAGTCATGTTTACGTTGCTTCTGCCGTAAGTGTTAACGTAGATGTTGATAGGTTTCGCGACACCGATTGCGTATGAAACCTGTACCAAAATCTCGTCTGCTACACCTGCCGCTACAAGGTTCTTGGCGATGTGGCGAGCAGCATATGCTGCGCTACGGTCAACCTTGCTTGGGTCTTTTCCGGAGAAAGCACCACCACCGTGAGCACCGGCACCACCGTATGTATCAACGATAATCTTACGTCCGGTCAGACCTGTATCACCGTGAGGGCCACCGATAACGAACTTACCTGTAGGGTTTACGTGATACTTGATATTGTTGTTGAACAGAGCCAATACAGCAGGATTGTGTATCTCTGCTATCACTCTTGGCATAAGCACTTCGATAACATCCTTGCGGATTGTAGCAAGCATTTCTTCGTCAGCCTTCAACTGAGCTTCTTTAGAAGAATCTGCAGGAGCAACGAACTCATCGTGCTGTGTAGAAACTACGATAGTGTCTATTCTTACAGGACGGCGGTCGTCATCGTATTCGATAGTAACCTGGCTTTTTGAATCCGGACGGAGGTAAGTCATAACTTTGCCTTCGCGACGGATGTCGGCAAGCACTCTAAGTATCTTGTGAGCAAGGTCAAGCGAAAGAGGCATGTAGTTTTCGGTTTCGTTAGTAGCGTAACCGAACATCATACCCTGGTCGCCTGCACCCTGGTCCATTGGTTCTTCGCGTTCCACTCCGCGGTTGATGTCTGCACTCTGTTCGTGAATAGCAGAAAGCACGCCACATGAGTTTCCTTCAAACATATACTCGCTTTTAGTATAGCCAATCTTGTTGATTACCTCTCTGGCTACACGCTGCAAGTCGATGTACGCATTGGTTTTCACTTCTCCTGCCAGTACCACCTGTCCGGTAGTTACCAATGTTTCGCAAGCTACTTTAGAACTGGGGTCATAAGCCAACAGTTTGTCAAGCACAGCATCCGATATTTGATCGGCTACTTTGTCGGGGTGTCCTTCAGACACAGATTCGGATGTGAATAAATATCCCATTTTACGTTTTAAATTAAAAAATTAGTGATTGTAATTATCCGTGTACGGACAGAGTAGGGGGGAAGAAAATCAAATATGTGTTTTAGCATTTTTTTCCGTGGTTGCAAGCTACTCAAATCTTTCCACTTTTTATTTTTGCTTGCAAAGATACGCATATTAATTGGAATAATTACAAAATGCATATTATTTTAACATACTTGTCTTTTTGAAAGTGTCAGAAGTACGGGGAAAAAACTGTAAATGTGCTGATATAATCTCTAAATACAGATTATATACTTATAAATACAACTTATATTTATATAAATGCAAGTTGTGTTTTTATAAATATAAGTTGTATTTAGAGAAAATGAACAGAAAAAATGTTTTTTACGGCTGTTCGGATAAGATTTATAGGATTGGATTAATGGAAGATTTCTTCCAGCCTTTTTCCAAATACAGGATGCACTGTATCTCCTGCAATTTCCACCAGCGGTTTCATAACGAAATCTCTTTCTGTCATAAGCGGGTGGGGGATGGTAAGCTCATCCGTCATCATGACAATGTCGTCGTAAAGGAGAATATCTATATCGATGGGACGGTCTGAATATACTTTATTGACTGATTTCTGTGTTCTGCCCATGTCGGTTTCTATTTCCTTCAATATATGA
This sequence comes from Candidatus Phocaeicola faecipullorum, assembly GCA_018884025.1. Lineage (GTDB taxonomy): Bacteria > Bacteroidota > Bacteroidia > Bacteroidales > Bacteroidaceae > Phocaeicola > Phocaeicola faecipullorum. The sequence continues at coordinate 9,760 of JAHLFB010000193.1, read as the reverse complement.
AGAATAGCTAAAGGGGAAAGCGATGTTTCCACACAGAGCGCTGCATTAAGAAAAGAGTTGTCCGATTTGAACCCCCAAGGTTCTGTCTCATAAAAAGAAGATAGGGAAGTAACCTTCCCTATCTTTTCTTCTATCTTGTTTACTGCCGTAAGCAGATTGTTCTTTTTGTTGCCAAGGTTTGTTCCCAGACCTAGAAATACTTTTGCCATAATTATTTGTCAAGTATGAGCATAGCGTCTCCATACGTACCGAAGCGGTAGTCTTCTTTCAGTGCTATGTTGTATGCGTCCATTATCAATTCGTATCCTCCATATGAACAAACCAGCATAAGCATTGTTGACATGGGCATATTGAAATTGCTTATCATCGAGTTGGCGACACTGAATTCGTATGGAGGGAATATAAATTTGTTGGTCCATCCTTCGTATTCCTTGATGTGACCGTCTGTGCTTACAGCTGTTTCTATCGTTCTCATTACTGTAGTGCCAACGGCGCAGATATTGTGGCCATTGTCTTTGGCATTGTTTACTATGCGGCATGCTTCTGCATTTACAAACATCTGTTCGGAGTCAACTTTATGCTTTGTCAGGTCCTCAACGTCTATTTCGCGGAAGTTGCCAAGCCCGGCATGCATTGTTATGAATGCGAAGTCGATACCTTTTATTTCCATACGTTTCATGAGCTCGCGGCTGAAGTGCAATCCTGATGCTGGAACTGTGACCGCGCCCTCGTTTTTGGCAAATATGTTCTGGAAACGTTCTTCATCGATGGCTTCGGCACGGCGATGTATGAAGGGAGGCAACGGCGGTTCGCCAAGGGCATAAAGTGCTTTCTTGAACTCATCGTGCGGGCCATCGTAAAGGAAACGCAGTGTACGTCCTCTGGAGGTTGTGTTGTCTATTACTTCGGCCACCATTGAGTCGTCTTCACCGAAATACAGTTTGTTGCCGATACGTATCTTGCGTGCAGGATCAACGAGAACGTCCCACAAGCGGAGTTCCTCGTTTAATTCCCTCAACAGGAAAACCTCGATTTTCGCGCCTGTCTTTTCTTTGTTTCCGTACAAACGGGCAGGGAATACTTTTGTGTCGTTAAAAATAAACACATCCTTATCATCGAAATAATCCAAGATGTCCTTGAACACTTTGTGTTCTATTTCGCCTGTTGACTTATGTACAACCATCAGGCGTGACTCGTCTCTGTATTCAGTTGGATACAGCGCAATTTTTTCATCCGGTAATTTGAATTTGAATTGTGAGAGTTTCATATTTTTATTCCTTTCTTTCCTTAATCGTTTGTAACTGTAATGTTTTGTTTGTCGAGCCATTGCTCGAAATCGTCAGGCTTCATGCAGTCTTCCAGCTTTACGTTGCCCACACGTGTTCGTATAAGTCCTGTAAGGTGGGCACCACTGTTGAGGGCCTGTCCGATGTCCCTTGCCAAAGCCCTTATGTAAGTCCCTTTGCTGCATACGACCCTGATTTTTATTTCCGGCAGGTTGCATTCCAACAACTCTATATCATCTATAACAAGTGTCTTGGCTTTTAGTTCTACTTCATCGCCTTTTCTTGCAAGGTCGTACGCCCTTTTTCCGTCCACTTTGCATGCCGAGAAAACAGGTGGAACCTGTTCTATTGTTCCGATGAACCTTTTCAGCACTTCTTCTACCATCTCACGTGTGATATGTCCGGTAGGATATGTAGCATCGATTTCTTTCTCCAAATCGAAAGACGGAGTGGTAGCACCCAGCCGGAGTGTTGCTATGTACTCCTTGGTGTGGTATTGGAACTCTTCTATCCTCTTTGTGGCCTTACCTGTACATATTATCATTACTCCTGTGGCCAAAGGGTCGAGTGTTCCTGCATGTCCCACTTTAATTTTCTTTACTCCAAGTTTCCTACTCATGTGATATCTTATTTTGTTTACTACAGCAAATGAAGTCCACTTCAGAGGCTTGTCAATATATAATACTTCTCCTTCCTTAAAATCCAGCATACATATTAGTTAAGTAATGATACAGCTATTGTTATCGCTCCTGCTATGGCACAGTAAATACCGAAGTAAACCAGTTTTCCTTTCTTTACGATGTTTATCATCCACTTGCAAGCGATACATCCTGAGATGAAGGCTGCAAGGAAACCTGCTATAAGTGCGCCTACAGATATGCCGGCATCGGCAGCTGATGCCTCATTTACTATTTTTATACCGTCTAAAAGAGCTTCGCCCAATATCGGAGGTATAACCATAAGGAACGAGAATTGTGCAAGTGATTCTTTTTTGTTTCCCAACAGCAGTCCTGTGGCGATTGTTGAACCTGAGCGAGACAATCCCGGCATTACAGCACAAGCCTGTGCCAGACCGATAATGAACGCATCTTTCATGCTGATTTTTTCTTTGGTACGAGGTTTGGCATAATATGAGAACACCAGAAGAGCCGCAGTAAGCAACAGCATGATTCCCACAATCAGAAGTCCGGAACTGAATATGTCTTCTACATAATCTTTGAAGAACACTCCTACAATTCCAACAGGAATCATGGAAACAATGATGTTCAATACATATTTTGTCTCTTCATTCATCTGGAACTTGAACAGACCACGGAAAATCCAGTCTATTTCTTTCCATAATATAACCAATGTACTAAGTACGGTAGCCACGTGCACCACGATGGTAAATGTCAGGTTTTCTTCTCCTTCTATACCAAAAAGTGCAGAACCTATGGCTAGGTGACCACTACTGCTCACAGGCAGATATTCTGTAAGTCCTTGCAGGAGCCCAAGAATAATAGCTTCAATCCAAGTCATGTTTGTTTATTCTTCTATATTTTCTGAAATTGATTTAGGTTTGCGCAGTATGCCGTATATCATGAAGATAAAGCCTACAAAGCATACAAAAGGTGCCACTTTTATACGGCGTGTACTGAATATGTCGGGTTCGAAAGCTGTTTCAGTAGAGCCTGGACCTGTCATCAGCAGAAATCCGATAATAATAACAATCATCCCTATCCCCAATAGGATGAAATTGGTTTTGTCGAATGCAAATTTAGTTCTGTCCATATTTTGATTATTTATTGTTTTCAATACAGTTCGCTTATTTTCATACGCAGGTATTTGTTTATAGATATGTATGCGCACAGTGTGGTTATTATAATTCCGAAAATCATAACTGATGCGGCAACAATCATTATACTTTCAGGTGATATTATCACAAGCAGTTCCGGCTCATATTTTACAGCTGTATATGCTAATGCTGTAAGTACGGCATTGGCGACCGCACCTGAAAGGATACCTATCCACAAGTTGCGTGTTATGAAAGGTTTACGTATAAATCCCCAACTGGCTCCAACTAGTTTCATTGTGTGTATGAGGAACCTTTTAGAATATATTGTAAGCCTTATTGTATTGTTTATAAGAGAAAACGAAATCAGTGAGAGCAGTACGGCAAGTCCGAGCAGGAAGAGACTTATCTTTTGCAGGTTCTTGTTGACTGAGTCCAAAAGGTTCTGCGGATAATTTATCTCCAATATGTTTTTGTTTGCCATTAATTCTTTCTCAATCCATTTTATACTGTCCGGGTTAGTATATCCTGCATTGAGCTTGATTTCTATTGAAGCGTTGAACGGATTATGTCCGATGAATTCTGTAGGATCTGTTCCCATGGCCTCTGTTTGCTCTTTCAGAGCCTGCTCTTTAGATATATATGTGGTCTGTTTTACGTAATTTTTCTTGTTGAGGCTTTCCTGCATTTTAATTATTGATGTTTCTTTCATCCCGTCGTCAAGAATAGCGCTGAAGGCTATGTTCTCCCCTATATATACAGAAAGATTGTTAGCCGTAAGTACGAAAAATACTACGAGCCCAAGCAGGAACAATACCATAGTGGTGCTTATACCTGCTGTAATGAACTGCATGTCGAATGTTGACTTATGTTTTTTCATAACCTTTTCTTTCTGAATATATAAATCATTGAACTGCTTTTGTCTTTATGGTTGAGCGAAGCCAGCCACGCTTTTGTACCTGTCAATAATCCGCGTACGAAAGTATGCGACTTTTTCATATATTTTTCGCTGAGCATTGATACATAAAATGCGTCGAAAGGCATTGGATACCTTTCTGTCATTATGAATCCATGTTTTGCGGCTATGGCATTGATTGTGGTAGGAGTGAAATGCCATAGATGTCGCGGAACGTCATATGCTGCCCACAACTCATGATATTTTTCCGCGTCATATGAACCGGCATTCGGTACAGCAACTATTAATGTTCCACTGTCTTTCAGAATTTTGAATAGACTGTCCCATGTGCGGTTCAACTGTTCCAGATGTTCCAAAACGTGCCATAGCGTTATTACATCAAATGATTTTTCTTTCAGCGTGAATAACGTTTCAGGCGGATTGACATTTATTCCGAAGTGTTCCTTTGCGAACTCCCTTGCCTGTGGACTCTTTTCTATAGCGGAGACCTGCCATCCTTCTCTTTTCATTTTGTCGGCAAAATAACCGGTGCCTGTACCGATATCAAGGATTCTTCCGCATGTAAGGTTACTGCTTTTGCTCACTAGTCTGGCTTTTTCGGAAAGCATATGTTTTCTTACCTTATGATATACTGAGTTCATAAGGCCCTTGTGAGTGTCGCTGTGTGAAATATAATCCGGTGATTCGTAATATCTGCCTATCTCAGATTCGACGGGAGCATTTTGAGTAAACATGAAGTTACAACTCTTGCAGCGGCACAAATCGAATGATTCGCCCGTAGCATAATGGTCAGTACATGTCATAACCTTTTCAAACTGGTTTTGTCCGCATATCGGACACTTGTCTATATATAGTTTACTCACTTTTATCCCTAATTTCCTGCAAAATAACAAAATAAATAGGTATATATGGCATTTATTTAAAAGTTTTTAAGAGTAGGAGCGTATATTCACTGTTTTTTGCTATCTTCGTGTAAAAATTTAATCTGCGATTATGAATAATAGAAAGTTGACGCGTTCAAATGACCGTATGATTGCCGGTGTATGTGCAGGTCTGGCAGAATATTTTGGTTTGGATACTACTGTAGTAAGAGTAGCTTATGCATTGCTTACTGTGTTTACTGCATTTTCAGGTGTGATAGTATATCTTATACTTATGATTGTGATGCCTGAAAGAAGGTATTGATAATACAAATGAAAATAATATAATAAGACTTTGTTTTCGGCAATAAATGATTTATTCCTTTGGGGGAGGATAATGAAATTCATCTATGATTTGAAAATCTCAAACTATAGATGAATTTCATTTATTATATGGTTGTGCTTTTATTTTACAATAACTATACCGCCTTCAGGTTGGATAATAACATTAACAGAGGATGTATCTTTAATTTTAAGAACTTCTTTCTGAGGTTGACGGTTTTTATTGTCATAATAATATGTGCATTCGTTACCATTATCAAGCATTGATAAATTTAGCTTCAGTTTTAGTGGCTCTTTCAATGCATTGACTCCTGCTATATACCATTTGTTGTTATGACGGCGTGCCAAAACACAATATTTACCAGGATATCCGTCTATAAATCTTGTTTCATCCCAAGTGGTAGGAACATCTTTCATAAACTCTATCATGGAAGAAGGTGCGTCGTACATGTTATTAGGAGTTATTGCAAAGTTCTGTATAGGATTTTGAAACAAAACGGCTGTTGCAATTTGAAATACGTCTGTCGTACGGCGTATTGCTCCACCAGCATTTGTTTTGTTAAGGTATTTATTTAATACTGTACCACCAAACTCCATGCAACCTATAGTGTTACGGATAAAGGGATGTAATGTTGCATTATATGCTTCATTATCATCATAATATTGATTAAAAATCAAGTTCTCTGATGCAAGAACAGCTTCACTTCCTACATAGTTAGGGAACATTCTTTCCCATCCGCGAGGGATAGTGCAACCGTGGAATATTATCATAAGTCCATGGTCATTCGCATCGCTTAGAATGTCTTCATATAACCCCATCATCTGTTGCTTGTCTCCTCCGAAGAAATCTACTTTAAGCCCTTTTACACCACATTCCTGTAGCCATTTCATTTCACGCTTGCGGTCTATAGAGTTGCTCATGCACTGTTTGGCGCATTGTGGGGCATCATTCCAATATCCGTTAGAGTTGTACCATACAAATACTCCTACGCCTTTGCTTTGGGCATATTTGAAAAGTTCTTCCATTCGTTTGCGTCCTATGTTTTTCTCCCATCCACCGTCAATGAGTGTAAATTCATATCCCATTTGTGCAGCAAGATCTATAAATTTTATCTGGTCATCATAGTTAATGCTTGGGTCTTGCCATACAATCCAGCTCCAAGTGGAACGTCCGAATTCATATTTCTGTGAAGGTTCGTACAATGGTTCAACAACATCAAAAGGAACTGTTGTTTCTACAATTGGTTTTAAGTTGTCTCCAACGGTTATTGTACGCCATGGAGTTTCTCCAGGAAGGGCTAGTCCAGGTGTAGAACTTCCAAGTCCGTTCATTTCGTTTTCATTAGGGAATGTTATTGTATAAAGTCCATTATCACTGGCATCGCTAAGATGTGAAGCACAATATTTGCTTCTTACTCCGGTTTCTGATACCAATGCCCAGTTGTTTCCTATATGGAAAAGACACGGGAAAGTGTATCCTTCGCCAAATTGTGATGGAGTAGATATCGGTTCGTCCGGTTTATATTCTTCTTCGTAGCTTGGTCTTGCTCTTTTCCATCCAACCATAGGCTTACTTTGAGGGCAAATGAAAGTAGTGGTGTTTTCTGGAAAATCAAAGCCGGTAGTTTCAGATTTCATTACAATGGAAGCTCTTTCACCATGTTGTGGTATCTCATATCGGAAAGCTATGTCATTATTGCTGACTCTGAATACCACATCGAAAGGATGTTTATCTGCATTACAGAATGTAATCTTCAATTCGTTTGCATTATATTTTATGACCGAATGCTTTATTCTGTCTTGAACATAGGTTTTATTGATTGAAGATGATTTTTGTTCCACGTAAGATATGTTATTACTGAAATCACCTATATCGGTAATAAATCCAAGCGGAGAATTTTCTAGAATTATATTATTCTTATAAGTAACACTGTAAAATGGTTTACCTGATTTTACAGATATATCTACTTTTAAGTTTTTGTCAGGTCCTGTGACAGTTGCCTGTTGTGCTGACAGGAGAGAACATGATAAAGCAAGTGTACAGAATAGTAAATATTTGTTCATGTGTAATAGGTTTAAGTAATTTATAGTTTTTTATTTATATTCGAACTCTAAAACGCCTCGTACATCATCAGAAGCCGCAGCAACATAAGCTTTGAATTTTCCGGGTTCTACTGTCCATTTCTGGGTCTTGTCATTAAAAAACTTCAAGTCATTAGCGTCAATGGTGAACTTGACTTCTTTTTCTTCGTTTGGAGCAAGTTCAACCTTGCAGAAACCTTTCAGCTCTTTTTCAGGGCGTAGAAGACTGCATTTTTCGTCTCCTATATATAACTGCACGATTTCTTTACCTTTAACTTTACCTGTATTCTTTACTTTGACAGATATTGTCAGTTCTCCGTTTTCAGATATTGATTTTCCTGAAATAGAAGGTTTTGAATAGGCGTAAGTGGTATAGCTGATACCGTGGCCGAATGAGTACAGAGGCTTTATGTTTTTAGTATCGTACCAACGGTAGCCTACGAGGATGTCTTCCTTATATTCCTGTTTGATACTGTCGCCAGGGTAACTCATTTCGCCATAATAGTGTGCCGGACAGTCTTCCAGTTTCACAGGATAAGAGAAAGGAAGTTTTCCGCTAGGATTTACTTTTCCTGTAAGAACATCGGCCAATGCTGTTCCGCCTATAGAACCAAGATACCATGATTGTACTATTGAAGGTACTTCTTTTTCCCATGGCATTTCTACTGCGTTACCGCTTGTTATCACTACCACGATATTCTTGTTTACATTCATCATCTCTTCTATTAATTCATCCTGTCCGAATGGGAGACCGAATGTCTTTCTGTCTCCACCTTCACAATCCTGGAAATGATTCTTGTTTAGACCCCCTATGAAAATTACCAGATCTGCTTTACCTGCTTTTTGTACAGCATCATTACGCAGTGAATCCATAGTAGCCTGTGGAATGACTTCTTCATTTCCGTACATAGGTCTTCCTGCCATATATCCTTGAGCAAACTCTATTTTTGTTCCGAACTCTTTTTTAAGTGCGTCAAGTGGAGTCACTACAAGTTTTGGTTTCAGCTCTGACGAACCTCCTCCTGCCATAAGATTTCTCACAGCATTATCTCCGACTACAAGTACCTTATTATATTTGTTCATATCTATCGGAAGAAGTGCGGGAGCTTTCTTTGATGATTTGTTCTTGAGAAGCACTATTCCCTCGGTAGCAATGTTGTATGCAGTTTTGTAATGTTCTTCGCTTGTAATTGAACCGAAAGGCTTTTCTCTGTTCATGGCTGTGCGGAATATAAGTCTTAATACGCGTGCCGCTTTTTCATTTACAACTTCCATCGGAATTTTTCCGTCCTTTACCATCTGCAGGTAATTCTTTCCAAGATAGTAATCGTCGTAACCGAATTCAGATTCTGAAGTCAGTCCGTTGGTATATGATCCCATTTCTATATCAAGCCCGTACATTGCTGCTTCGTACGTGTCGTGTGCAGCTCCCCAGTCGGTAATTACACATCCGTCGAATTTCCATTCACCTTTCAGAATGTCGTTGTTGAGCAGTTTGTGATGTGTCGCATGAGTTCCTCTTACTTTGTTGTATGCTCCCATTATGCTCCATACTCCCCCTCTCTCAACTGCAGCCTGGAAGGCAGGAAGATATATTTCGCGCAGAGCTCTGTCGCTCAACTGCACGTCGATATGTCCGCGCCATAGTTCCTGATTATTCAGTGCGTAGTGCTTTACACAAGCTGCCACACCGTTCTTTTGAACTCCCTGGATATATGGCACACATAATTCAGCTGCCAGATAAGGATCTTCACCCAGGTATTCGAAGTTACGTCCGTTCAATGGAGTACGATATATATTTACTCCAGGACCGAGCAGTACATCCTTCTCACGATACCTTGCTTCTTCACCTATTGCTTTACCATAGTCGGCTGCAAGAGTCGTATTCCAGCTGGCTGCAAGACATGTCAATGCCGGGAAGGCTGTGCAGCTGTCGCTTGTCCATCCTGCGTAACCCCAGTCATTCCAGTTTATTTCTGCACGTACACCATGAGGGCCGTCGCTCATCCAAAGCTCAGGAATACCCAAACGAGGGCAACCTGGAGAACTGAATTTTCCCTGTGCGTAGCTTAAACGTGTTTTTTCCTCAAGAGTCATACGTTTTAATGCGTCCTCTATCCTTAACTCTATAGGCTGTTTGTCATCTAGATATATAGGTACGCTGTTGTTCTGTGCGTTTGTTGCTATAAATGACAAAGCCAATAAACCTGTTGTAAGAAATGTATTTTTCATGGTTATATATTTATTTTGATTTGATTTCTATTGTTGAGCTTTCCAAACCATTGGATTTTGCCGTTAATGTGGCTGTTCCTTTTTCTCCGTTATTCTGTAATACTACCAGACATTTTCCGTTAAATGCCTTGCGTTTATTGTCCTTGAAACGTTCCATTGATGTTTGGCAACCATTGTCAACACCGGCAATGAAAGCATTACCTTTAACTTCAAAATTAATAAGATTTTCAGAAATAGGACATAAATTATTGTCTTTATCCAGCACTTCTAC
>JAHLFB010000022.1 GCA_018884025.1 Candidatus Phocaeicola faecipullorum | reverse complement strand
TTTAATTTTATGAGAATTAAATTTAGAATTATCTGAGCTGTATGCGGTGAAAGTCGCACGTACAGTTCTTAATGGGGAAAGCGGCAGCAATGCCGCCGACCTACATAACATTATATAAAAAAGATTTTCCAATAGGGCTTGATGTAGTTTCTAACATAATAAAATATAGAAATATTATTTGCATGAAACTTCATATTTCCGTTTCTTTGTAGGAGTAAAGATAAAAATAATATAATACACCATGAAACAAACATTTGCACCTTTTGCCAAGCCGCTGTATGTGATGACGAAACCTGTTGGAGCAGTATGTAACCTGGCTTGCGATTATTGCTATTACCTTGAAAAATCGAATTTGTATAAGGATACTTCAAAACATGTGATGAGCGATGAACTCCTTGAGCGCTTCATAAAGGAATATATCGGTTCGCAGACTATGCCTCAAGTGCTTTTCACATGGCATGGCGGAGAAACATTGATGCGTCCGCTAAGCTTCTATAAGAAGGCTGTGGAACTTCAGAAACAGTACGCCGGCGGAAGAACTATTGACAATTGTATTCAGACAAACGGTACATTGCTTACCGACGAGTGGTGTCAGTTCTTTAAGGAAAACAATTGGCTTGTGGGGGTGTCTATAGATGGTCCTCAGGAGTTTCATGATGAATACCGCAGAAACAAGCAGGGTTTGCCTTCATTCGTAAAGGTTATGCGTGGTATTGAGTTGCTCAACAAGCATGGAGTGGAATGGAATGCCATGGCTGTTGTGAACGACTATAATGCCGATTATCCGGTGGAGTTCTATAACTTCTTCAAGTCCATAGGCTGCCATTATATCCAGTTTGCCCCAATCGTAGAGAGAATATTCAAGCATAGCGACGGTCGTCATCTGGCATCGCCAATGCAGGAAGGAGATAAACTTGCAGATTTCTCTGTTACACCTGAGCAGTGGGGAAACTTCCTGTGTAAGCTCTTCGACGAGTGGGTAAAGAACGATGTAGGACAGTATTTCATTCAGATATTCGATTCTACACTTGCCAACTGGGTAGGAGAGCAACCGGGCGTATGTTCTATGGCTAAGACATGCGGACATGCCGGAGTGATGGAGTTCAACGGTGATGTCTATTCGTGCGACCATTATGTTTTCCCGGAATATAAGTTGGGTAATATCTATCAGAAAACTCTGGTAGAGATGATGTATAGCGAAAGACAACAGGAGTTCGGACTTATGAAACAGAAATCGTTGCCTACACAGTGTAAGGAGTGTGAGTTCCTGTTCGCATGTAATGGCGACTGTCCTAAGAACCGCTTTGCGAAGACAGCTACTGGAGAGCCGGGACTGAACTATCTGTGTAAGGGATATTACCAGTTCTTCAAACATGTGGCTCCTTACATGGATTATATGAAGAAAGAACTGCTTGCCGAGCGTGCCCCTGCCAATGTAATGGAAGCTATACGCAAGGGAGAAATTTAGTATTTAACTTTTTGAGAACTTATTTGCTTTAATATTAATGTATGATGGACTCTGCCCTGTCTGTCATACATTTTTTTATATCTGAAGGCCAAAACAAAATACGGAATTGATAAAAGATTCAACGTTTTTGACATAATATGATAGTGTAATATATTTAATTTGCATATCAATATTTAAGTCGTATTATGTATAGGTTTTTAAAGTGTTTTGTAATGGTTGTGATGGCATTCATCTCAACTCCTGATTTGACTGCAAAAGAGAAAATCTTTGCCGGGTATTTTGATATACTTGTAAATAGTGCTGAAGGTACTGAAGTAACTGGACGAATACACCTGGAAAGAAATAAGGATGTACTTGTCAGACCTATTCCAAAGGGATATAGTTTTAAGATTATCAGACAGGATGAGGGGAATATTTTCCGTGTGGATACACGATATGACTTGTCCAACAGGATAATGGGTGTACTTACGGTAGATAAGGGGAAAAGAACACCTTCTAATCCTGCCGATTATAAAATAACATTGGCTCTGGAGGATAATGGAAAACATCTTGAAACATTTGATATAGAGGTCAGAGTGGTTGAAAAGACTTTATGGCAGGAGTTGTATGAACGCTATACTCCGACTACACTGAAGAACACTCGCCTTTATGGCAGAACAAAGTATTCTGATAAAGAGGTTGCTGAAATTATAAACGATTTGAAGAATAATCACTGGAAATTCAGAGGACTTGAGAAGTGTTATTCCGGAAGGCCGCAGGATTATTCAGGAAACTTTAATCCGGATGACACTCATCTTCCTACGGGGACTATAGAATATGACTGGGAAAAGGTGGTGAACCGGATAGGAGGATTAGGGTATTCTTATGCCAAATCGAAAGTGTATGGCCCGAATGGAGTTCCTGAAAAAAGGAAAGAACTGCGTAATGCAATCTGTAATGCCATACTGACATATACATCATCTGTACCTGTTGAAGGAAATGAGGTTTTAATTAATAACAAGCCGATAGGAGATTGCACAGGTGATGGCTTTGGACTGCTGCAGGAATTCAAGCTTGCGGGAATACAGACACCTACACATCAATGGGTACTGACAGATCCTTTGGTTGTTCCTGTACTGTATATGATGCCGGATTTGTTGGAAGGTATGAAAGCAAATGATGATTTGAGTATGAAGGTTCATAATGCTCTTATCCGTTATCTGCAGATATTCTTCTCGGAGGTAAAAGAACGAAGGAGAATTGATGATCCGGACGGCCGTTGGGGAGAAATACAAGATACTATATATTCATCAGGTGCATGGGCTGATGCTAACCTTGGGCATCGTTCGCGTACGATGCTGGCTCTGCCTATAATATGGGCTGATTATAATCGTCCGCTTACATATGTCCAGTATTGGTATAGCGATTATTATCACGATATACCTTTTAAAGACTTCAGTTATTCACCGGGATGGAGCCCAAAAGGCGTAGTAGAAGATGTAAGCTACTGGATGACAAAATATAACATACCGTCACATCGTTATAAGCAGTCAGGATTTCATCCGGACGGAACTGTCTCACATCATATAGGCAACGCCACTGACGCTGCTATGGTGGCTTATGGATTTGAGTGGTTGACAAGTTGTAACTCCGGATATGCTTATTTTAAGGATACCGATTTTAAGATATCCGACAGCCATTATCAGTTTCAGCTTGACAGATTGTTGAATGTATATCCCAAGTTATTCTATAAGCAGAGGATGGATTGTCTGGTTTCAGGGCGTTCGTTTTTAAGCGATTTGAGAAAGTTTGTTAACGATACTTATCTTGATGCTGTGAGAAATCTGATGAAAGCCAGAAGTCATACCACCAGGCTGGAAGGAGCTGACAGACTGAAAGAGGTAAGAAAGCAGATTAAAAACAATACTTTTGAATATTCAGGTACTGATGCTTATTGGGTTAATGAGTTCCTTGTACATCGTAGGGGGGAGAATGAACCACCTTTTTATGCGTCTTTGAAGTTGAAGTCAGAACGTACTGTAGGTGCGGAGGATTTTGACAGGAAGGTTCGTAAATCATGGAATATGGGATATGGAATTCTGATGCTTAAAGTCGATGGAGATGAATATGCTGATAACGTGATGTGTAATTTCGATTGGCATGCTTTACCAGGACTTACAGAAGAATGGCGTACATCACCATTACCTGCAAAGGGTGGGGCACAGGCTTCATTACCGGGGCTTAATAAGGTCTCCGGAGTCTTGTCTGATGGTATTGCCGGTATGGGTATATACCATCATCTTACAAAGGAGAAATATAGTTCGGCCACAGCTTATAAGACATATCATTTTATAGAAAATAAGATAATGTCGATAGGTAGTGGAATAGCAAGGCTACGTTCCGGCGAGAATAAAGAGATTTGTACGTTCATAGAGCAAACAGCCATGAAGACTCCTCTCGCATTGTGTCTTAACGGTGAGATTAAGACCATAGTTCCGGGAGAAAAACTGGATTTCTCTGCTGAGATAAATAAAACATGCTGGTTGCATCATGGGAAAAAAGGATATGTGATAATACCTGTGGGTAAGACTGGTTTAAGAATAAAGGCCGGAACGGAAATAAATATAACAGACAAACGCATATCAAATGATGTTCCAGGATTTATTATTGCCATAGATCATGGTATAAATCCTGAGAATGCCTCATATTGCTATGTTCAAATACCCAATGTAAGTCTGGAGGATATGCCGGCAAAGGTAAAAGAACTGGAGAAAGATATCGAGTTTAATATTGATGGCAGGAATGTGCATGCTATATATTCAGATAATGACAAAACATGGCAATATGGATTCTTCAATCCGGGAAAAGTGAAAGCTGGCGATATAGAAGTGAAAGCGTCGGATATAATGCAGGTGATGTTACGTGATAACGGTAAGGAATGGATATTGTCTGTAAATAATCCTGCACCGGATGGTAAGAAGCAGAAACTCACGTTTGAAATTTCAAAACGTTTGTCTGAAGGAAGATATCTGTACAAAACGAAAGGTATGTATGAGATAGAAGGTGAGTATGTGGAAATAACTGATGCCGGAAATGGTAGTAAAGTTACAGTTGAACTGCCGGATATACGTGATGCTAAGAAATATAATTATCAGTCAGACCTTTATGCCGCATCACCTATAGTGATAGCTATTCCCAAATAAATGGGAATAGCTGCTGTTTTTATTTCTTTAATTCAGGATAGCTGATACGTGTATGATACATTGTTTTCAGTTTTTCCTTGAATACGCTTTTCACGACTGCAATATCCTTGAATGTAATAGGACACTCCTTAAAATAGCCTTCCTGAACCTGTGAGTCTATTATTTTTTCTACTAAAGCAGAGATGCTTTCTTCTGTATATTCAGGAAGACTTCGTGAGGCGGCTTCCACAGAGTCGGCCATCATAAGTATAGCCTGTTCTTTTGTAAACGGATTCGGTCCCGGATATTGGAATGCTGTCTTGTCAACTTCTTCGTCCGGGTGTTCGTTCTGATATGATATGTAGAAATATTTTGTCAGACCGTTGCCGTGGTGTGTGCTGATAAATTCTTTTATAACAGTCGGCAGATTATGTTTGTCGGCCAGTTTAAGACCGTCAGTTATATGGCTTATTACAATCTGCGCACTCTGCTTATAGTTGAGCTGGTCGTGTGGATTTACGCCGGATTGGTTTTCTGTGAAGAATGCCGGGTTCAGCATCTTGCCTATATCGTGATACATGGCTCCGGTACGCACCAACTGACTGTTTGCGCCGATACGGTTGGCTGCGGCGGCTGTCAGATTTGCTAATTGTAATGAATGCTGGAAAGTACCCGGTGCAGTCTCAGACATCTCTCTCATCAGTTTGGTATTGATGTTCGACAGTTCCACAAGAGTTACATTCGATGTGAAACCGAAAGTTTTCTCCAGGATAAACAGCAGAGGGTATGTGAACAGCAGAAGCAGTCCGTTTATTACGAAATTCATATATACATAAGTACTCAGCTGTGCAATTTCGCTTACGTGTACGAGGTCTAGTGCTAAATAAAGCAGTGAGTATGTGACAGTTACTATAAAAGCACTGTTCAGCAGCTGAGAACGTTGCGACAACTCTCTCAGACTATATATTGCTGCCATACCTGCCACAGCCTGCAGAAGAATGAACTCATGAGGGGTTCTTAGGGCGATAGATGTAATAAGTATCGTAATTATATGAGCCATAAAAGCTGTGCGCGAGTCGAGGAATATCTTTATGAGCATAGGAATCATGGCGAACGGTACTATGTAAACACTTAGGAATGCATGTTCTACCATCAGAAATGCTATTACCGGAAACACGGTAATGATGCTGAATAGCAGGTATAGTTTCCCTTTTACTTTATAAAAGTCGCGTCTGAATATTTCCAGATATACCATGAACAAGGCAATCATTATTGAAACATAAAGTATTTGTCCGAAAAGTGTCAGACGCTTTTCGGCTGCAGTTTCGCTGCGGCTGTTCCATTCTTTCTGCATTGATTTAAGAATGTCGAATTTTTTCTGGTCTATTATTTCACCGCGGTCTATTATTTTTTGTCCGTTCATTACGAAACCGGTTGCCCATGATATATTTGACAGTAGCTCCTGTCTGGCTGTCATGGATTTTTCGGAATCATATGTGAGGTTAGGGGTAATGTAATTGTTCAGGTTACACTGTTGAAGAAGAAGCCTGTTATAATGTACAGTATCGGAGTTTATTAGTTTCTCATATGCTTCTTTGATAGTGTACAACTCGTTTACGCTTCTTTGTACGGCTGTGTTTTGCGTTATCGCCTGAATTGTAGAAACTTTATCTTGTTTGAGCTGTTCAAGATCGGTAGGAGAAATAACGCCAGTCTCATATATTTTTCCCAGCGTGTTTTCTATATACCTGCGATAGTTGGCGTAATCTTTTATTATAAGCGATTTCTCGTTATAGTCTTTTCTTAGCTGGTCAATCATTTCCTGCGCTGTCTCGCTGTTCAGTTGGTAATATGGAGTATAGAATTCAAGAATACTGTCTTGCTCTGCTTTTACCTGTTCTTCGCCTTTGTATATTGGGAAGTCGAATGAAGCCTGTAACAAACCGTATTTCCATGGTTTGTTAAGTTCAAACTGATAATTGAATTTGCCCTCTTTAGGCATGAAATAAACGATGATTGATACTGTTACTATAAAAATAGCACATTTGTATAGTAGTTGTTTGTATGAAAAATTATTGTCATTACGGAAAGTTTTCATAATCAAAGTATATTTTGGGTGCAAAATAAGCAAAAAACGGGAAATTTAGATTACTTTTGCATAACATTTTTAGTTGAAAATCAATATGTCAGAAAGAAAAGTAAGAGTTCGTTTTGCACCTAGTCCTACTGGTGCGTTGCATATAGGTGGTGTACGTACTGCCTTGTATAATTATCTTTTTGCCCGTCAGCATGGCGGAGATCTTATTTTCCGTATAGAGGATACTGATTCAAATCGTTTCGTACCTGGTGCGGAAGACTATATCATAGAATCATTTAAATGGTTAGGTATCAATTTTGACGAAGGTGTAAGTTTTGGTGGCAATTACGGGCCATACCGTCAGTCTGAACGTCGTGATATTTACAAGAAATATGTTCAGGTTTTGCTTGACATTGGTAAGGCATATATCGCTTTTGATACTCCGGAAGAACTGGATGCCAAGAGAAAGGAAATACCTAACTTCCAATATGACGCTTCTACACGCCTTTCAATGCGTAATTCTTTGTCAATGAGCAAGGAAGAAGTTGATGCTCTGATAGCGGAAGGTAAACAGTATGTTGTGCGTTTCAAGATAGAGCCTAATGAGGATGTACACGTAAATGATATTATCCGTGGTGATGTGGTGATAAACTCATCTATTCTTGATGATAAAGTATTATATAAGTCTGCCGATGAACTTCCTACATATCATCTGGCAAATATTGTTGACGACCATTTGATGGAAGTCACACATGTAATACGTGGTGAAGAATGGTTGCCTTCAGCTCCGCTGCATGTGCTTCTGTATCGTGCTTTTGGCTGGGCTGACACAATGCCTGAATTTGCACATCTTCCTCTGTTGCTTAAACCGGACGGAAATGGTAAGTTGAGTAAACGTGATGGCGATCGTCTTGGTTTCCCTGTATTCCCTCTTGAATGGCATGACCCTAAGACTGGCGAAGTGTCATCAGGCTATCGCGAATCAGGATATCTTCCTGAAGCTGTTATCAACTTCCTTGCTCTTTTGGGCTGGAATCCGGGTAACGACCAGGAAATCATGTCGCTTGACGAACTGGTAAAACTCTTCGATCTTCACCGTTGTAGCAAGGCCGGAGCAAAATTTGATTACGAAAAGGCACGCTGGTTCAATCATGAATATATCTTGAAGAAAGATGATGCAGAAATAGCAGAACTGTTCAAACCTGTATTGGCGGCTAATGGTGTAAATGTAGCAGACTATAGTGATGCTTATATTACTTCTGTGGTTTCTCTTGTAAAAAGTCGTGTAAACTTTGTAAAAGAGTTATGGGAACAGGCTCGCTTCTTCTTCGTGGCTCCAACTTCATATGCTGAAAAAGATATAAAGAAACGTTGGAAAGAAGATACTCCTGCAATAATGAAAGAACTGATAGAGGTTCTTCGTGGTATTGAAGATTTCAGCTCAAAACCATCTGAGGATATTGTCATAGGCTGGATTACAGAAAAACAATATCATATGGGTAATGTGATGAATGCCTTCCGCCTTGCTGTTGTAGGAGAATGTAAGGGACCACACATGTTTGATATCACTGAACTTCTTGGTAAGGAAGAAACTATCAGACGTATAGAAAAAGCGATTGAAGTCCTGAAGTAAGCTGTTTATCATTTTCTATGAATAGTAAAAGAAAAAAATCAATACAATGGGGTGTGATATTCACTCTGTTTATGATTTGTCGCAGGTTTATCCCTGATAAGCTTTATATAAAGGTGGTGTACAGATATAAGATGGGTAGATGGATAGACTGGGATAATCCTGAAACATTTAATGATAAGCTTCAATGGATGAAACTGTATAATCGCAGGCCAGAATATACTATGATGGTCGATAAATATGCAGTTAAGGAATATGTGAAAAACAAGATTGGGGAACAGTATGTTGTTCCCAATCTTTTCGTATGGGATAGGCCCGAAGATATTGATTTTGATATGCTTCCTGATAAGTTTGTAATAAAAACTACTCACGATGGAGGAAGCAGAGGATGTGTGATTTGTAAAGATAAGCAGAAACTCAACAGGAAAGAAACTTTGAGACGTCTTAAAAAATCAATGAAGAATAATCTTTTCTATAAGTATAGAGAATGGCCATATAAGAATGTAAAAAAGAGGATTATTGCTGAGAAATTCCTGGAAAATGAAGATTTTTCTACTTTAAATGATTACAAATTATATTGTTTTAATGGACTTGTAAAGTGTGTGTGTATCTCTAATAATAGATTTTTAGGTGATACTGAGTTTGATTATTTTGATGATAATTTTAATAGATTACCATTCTCACAAGGAGGACCAAATTCAAAGAAAGAAATTAAAAAGCCACAAACATTTGATGAAATGAAGGTTATTGCAGAGAAATTATCAAGTGGTATTCCGCATGTAAGGGTTGATTTGTACGAAGTTAAAGGACATGTTTATTTTGGTGAGCTAACTTTCTTTGATTCAAGTGGATTTAAAGAATTTATTCCAGAAGAGTGGGATTATAAGCTAGGAAGTTGGCTTGAACTTCCTGAGCCTACAACTTAAAGTAATAGTATTTATTCATTATGTGTTTCTATTTTGAAAACTATTAAATTTATGGAAAAATGACATATCATCTACTTTCTTTTTTTCTGAGACTTTTCTCTTATCTCCCTTTTTGTTTATTATATATAATATCAGATGGTTTGTATTTTCTGGTATATTATATATTTCGTTATAGAAGGCGTATTGTGCGTAAGAATCTTACGGAGTCTTTTCCAGAAAAGAGTGAACATGATATAAAGGAAATAGAGAAAAAGTTTTATTCTTTCTTTACAGATAATATGCTTGAAAGTTTAAAGATGTTTACCATCTCTCGTAAGGAAATGATTCAACGTGTGAAATTTATGAATGTTGAAGAGGTTAATGCTTTAATGAGGAGTGGAAAGTCAGTCTCACTTTTTTTAGGACATTATAGTAATTGGGAGTGGATGTCGTCTATTCCATTGCATATTGATAAAAATGTAATAGGAGCACAAATATATCACAAACTTAGTAACAAAAATATGGATAGGCTGATGCTGTATATCCGTGAACGTATGGGGGCGGTTTGTGTAGAAATGCGTAAGACGGCACGTTATGTCAATGAGTTGGCTACAGAAAACAAGGTCTGTATTATAGGTTTTATTGCCGACCAGTCTCCAAGAAAGAAAGATTCGCGTCATTTCCTACATTTTCTTAATCATAATACCCCTGTACTGACAGGAACGGAAAAGATAACAAAACATTATGACTTTGGAGCTTTCTTCCTTGATGTTAAGAGAGTAAAAAGAGGATATTACGAGGCAAGGTTTGTAAAAATGCATGATAATCCAAAATCGTTGCCGGATTTTGAATTGACGGCAATTTATTATCAAATGTTGGAAAAATGTATCAGAACTCAACCTGAATTGTATTTGTGGAGTCACAATCGATTCAGAAATGCTGAGAAATTGTGAAAGTGAACATGTTTGTATAAGTTTAAATTCTAATAGTATGGATATTGATTTTTTAATCACGTGGGTTGATATGAATGACCCTAAATGGCAGGCAGAGTTTAGAAAATATTCAGGTAATGGAAATAATATAAAGAATGGAGTATCCGAAGCACGTTTTCGTGATTACGGTTTTTTGAAATATTGGTTCCGTGGGGTAGAAAAGTTTGCTCCATGGGTACGAAAGATACATTTTGTAACAAGCGGACAGTGTCCTGAATGGCTTGATGTGAGCAATCCGAAGATTAATCTTGTAAGTCATAAAGATTATATCCCTGAGCAGTTTTTGCCTACTTTTAATTCTGTAGTGATAGAGTATTATTTACATAAAATACCAGGACTGTCAGAACATTTTGTCTATTTTAATGATGACTTCTATATTATAGACAAAATAGGAGTAGAACGATTCTTTAAAAATGGATTGCCGTGTGATATTGCAGCCTTTAAGTATAACCCTTCTTGGTCACAGTGGTATAGGACGCTTCAAAATAGCATAAGTATTATTAACCGTTATTTTGATAAGAAAGAGATAATGGCTAGAGACCATGATAAATGGTTTGATAAAAGTTATGGCTCAAAAGCACGCTGGAACTATATACTGAAACCATGTAATAAATTCATTCCGTTGCGTACTCCTCATAATGCTCAACCATATTTGAAGAGTACTTTTGAAGAAGTCTGGTCTGTAGTTGAAAAAGAACTGACGGAGGCTTCTAAAAACAAATTCAGGTCATTTAGTGACTATACCCCGGAATTATTCCGTACATGGCAAATCTGTAAGGGAAATTTCGAACCTTACAATACTTATAGTGACACAAAGATGTTTCCGCTTATGATAAAACCAAAGCAGGCGGTAAAAGCTATCTATAATCAATCGTATAAACTGATATGCCTGAATGATAATGTGCATATACGTAATTATTCGCAGGTTATGGAAAACCTACAGAAAGCTTTTAATACTATACTTCCGAAAAAATCAACTTTTGAATTGTAATCTTTATTGGGCTATATTGATATGAATAAAGTGCTTGCAGAAATTATAGCTGGTGTGATACCCCATAAAATGACACGTAACAGATGGCGTGGTATTTTGCGTTTTGGATTGTTTAATGCCGTTAAACTCATGTACGAATTGAAGCATAACAATACTCAACCGAAATACTATCTGGCAGTTTGTGCAATAGCTAAGAATGAAGGACCGTATTTTAAAGAATGGATTGAGTGGCATCATAAGATGGGTGTAGATAAGTTTTATGTCTATGATAATGATAGTACGGATTGCATAAAAGAAGTTCTTGCGCCATATATAGAATCAGGATTGGTGGAATATACTTTTTTCCCTGGCTTTAAAAAACAGCTGGCTGCTTATGATGATTGTCTTGAAAAGCATCGTTTTGATACTCGTTGGATTGCATTTATTGATTTGGATGAATTTATTGTTCCTATAAAAGATAAAACAATACCTGAGTTTCTGAGTAGATTTGAAAATTTTCCGGCTGTAGAAGTCAACTGGTTGATTTATGGTAGTGGTGGAGCAAAAACAAAGCAGCCAGGAACAATGATGGAGAGGTTTAAATACCATTCATTACCTGGACATTATTTGAATAGACATGTGAAAAGTATTGTTAACCCACGTAGAGTATTTTCAATGATAGGTTGCCATGAGGTAGCCAGAATATCTGGTTATGCGGCTGATTCTCATGGCAACCTTATCAAACAAAATTTCTGGGATCGTGAACCGCAGCAAGATGTAATACGTATAAACCATTATGCTGTAAGATCATATGAAGAGTTTGTAGAAAAACAATCTCGTGGAAGGGCTGCCGGAAAGACAAGATTTATAACGATGCAATATTTTAACCGTTATGATTTGAATGACATCAAAGATGATTAAGACTTATTTTTCAAATTGAGACTTTTCTGGAAAGCGTTTTTTTAAAAACGCTTTTGCTCTTAGTCTGTCACTGTCTGTCGCAAATTCAGAATCATTCATACAGAAGAAAGTTGGATTACATTTTTTCAACTTTTCATAATGACCTTCTTTATGGATATGAAACCTGAATGAAGTTTTTTGGGTGACATAATTCAAGTGCGCTTTTTTTTCAGCCAGAGCTACGTATGAATAAATATTTCTTTGTATATTGCTTGCACAGCGCATATGGTTAGGATATGTAGCTTCTATTTCATCTTTGAATACTTGTACTACGTGCTCACATTCACTTTTAAGATAAGCATCTATATTATGATGACTTTTGCCGTTATAGTATATACCATATTTCTTCTTGACGAGTTCTGCTGCGTTCTTTATATTTATAACATAGTTACTAAGCCGTCTTTTTAATATTTTTTCTTTTAAAAGTAATGTTAATTTTCTGAATGGCCTACGGTTAAAACGGACAATAGGAAGCCCGTCCTTAGCAAAGAATGTTTCTTCAGTAACAGGCTTGTTGATATACATATCATCATTTGCATAAATAAAGTGTTCGGAAAGTCCAGGTATTTTGTATAGAAAGTGCTCTATAACAGTAGAACAGAAACAAGGTAAACTTATTTCCGGCATTATTTCTTTATGATCTACTATTCTTATTTTAGGATTGGATGTATCTAGCCAGTCAGGTATCTGGTTATCCGTTACAATATATATTTTATGTATCCATGGAGCGTATAAATCTATTGAGCGGAGACTGTATTTTAACTCATCATTGTTTGCGTATCTGCCTTTACAGTTTACAGATGAACTCTCTTCCGTTTTTCCAATATATGCGTTCCGTTTTGCTTGCCACACAGGGTCGTTGCCATCAACCCATAGATATACTAAATCTATTTCCATTTATGTGTTATTTTATAGGTTATGTATTTTATTTCTCAAATTGAGATTTTTGGGGAAAACGTTTATTTAGAAACTCTTTGACTCTTTTTCTGTCTTCATCATTTGCATATTCCGAATCATTCATACAGAAAAATATAGGGTCATATCTTTTTAATTTGTTATAGTGCTTTATTTTTTGTATGTGAAATCTGAAAGATGTTTTCTGTGTAATTGAAATTTGATGACATCGTTTTTCTGCCAAAGATACAAAAGTGTATAGGCTACGTTGAAAATCCATTGAACTGCGCATATGATTTGAGAATGTCTTCCATAATTCGTCTTTAAACATTTCCTCAACACGTAAGCAGTCACTTTTTAGATATGCGTCAATATTATGATGTGGTTTTACGTTATAATACTTTCCGTATTTCTTTTCAACTAGTAGAGCAGAGTTCCGTATCTTTTGGACATAGTTTTTTAAAGGTACACCAAAGAATTTCTTTTTGAATAATAGAAACCAATCTCTTAATCTGCTGTATGTAGTACGAATGATAGGTAATCCGTCTTCTGCATAAAATGTACTTGGAAGAATAGGTTTGTTTATAAACATATCATCGTTGGCATATAAGAAATGTTCTGATAAGCCTGGTATTTTACATATGAAATGTTCCAGTACACTAGAATTAAAGCATGGCAGGCTCTCTGGAGGAAGTATTTCTGTATGATCTACGATTCTGACCTTGGGATTTGATGTATCCAGCCAGTCTGGAATTTGATTGTCAGTAACAATAAATATTTTATGTATCCATGGAGCATATAACTCTACTGAACGTAAACTGTATTTCAGTTCATCATTATTGGCATAACGTCCTTTACAGTTTATTCCAGACTTTTCTATTGGCTTTCCTATATATGTATCGCGTTTAATTTGCCATTTAGGGTCATTACCGTCAACCCACAGATATACCAGATCAATATCCATCTTTGTTTGAATTTTTTGTATGATTGTTTTATTATTATTTTAAAGGATTACGGTCTGACTTATACCATTCGATAAATCTTGTAATACCTTCGTGCAGGCTTATTTGCGGTTTATATCCTGTTTCTTGCTCAAGCTTTGTGGTATCAGCATATGTCTGAAATACATCTCCCTTCTGCATAGGTAGATATTCCTTTATTGCTTCTTTTCCTAAAGCCTCTTCCATTTCTTTTATGAAATCCATCAGTTTGACAGGTTCTGAACAGCCTATGTTGTATATTTTGTATGCCACTCCGTTTTCGCATTCTTCTGCTTCTGGCATTGAATCTATTACTCGTATTGTGCCTTCAACGATGTCGTCAATATATGTAAAATCCCTGCTCAGGTTTCCGTTGTTGAATATTTTGATAGGCTCGTTTTGGCTGATAGCCTTGGCAAATAGCATAGGAGCCATGTCCGGTCGTCCCCAAGGACCATAAACAGTGAAATATCTTAATCCGGTTACAGCAAAGCCATATAGCTTGCTGTAGGCGTGTGCCATAAGTTCGTTCGATTTCTTGCTCGCTGCATATAGACTTACCGGACTGTCCACTTTGTCATCTTCCGAGTATGGAGTTTTTGAATTAAGTCCGTAAACCGAGCTTGATGAAGCGAAAATGAGATGTTTCACATCATAATTCCTGCATGCCTCAAGTATATTCAGAAAGCCTGTTATATTGCTGTTAAGATATGCATATGGATTGGTGATTGAATATCTCACACCTGCTTGTGCCGCAAGATTCATTACCTTGTCGAATTTCTCTTCTTCAAACAGTTTGTCTATTGCCCCCTTGTCATCTATCGACATCTTTATGAATGAGCAATTATTGAATATGGAGCTTTGTACTTTTTCATTATAAATGTAAAAGTCATTGGGTACAGATATTCCACATTCCTTTAGTCTGGCAAACTTCATACGTACATCATAATAACTGTTTATTTCGTCAATACCTATGATTGTTTCACCTCTTTTTGCCAATTGGTACATTAATCTGGAACCAATAAAACCTGCTGCTCCTGTAATCAATATTTTCATAATTGCTTTATATTTGTAGTCCTTAATTATGGACAGAGATGTGATTGTTTTCTATATATGAATTCTAAGGGTATTTAATAAACAATTCCATTGAACCACATGATAGTCCAATGGAATATGTTTATATTTATTGTTTATCAGTTTTTGTTAGCACGCTTGCGCTCAGTCTCATCAAGAATTATCTTACGCATACGCATACTCTTAGGAGTAACTTCCACGTATTCGTCTTCCTTGATGTATTCCAATGCTTCTTCCAGTGAGAATATCACAGGAGGAATGATACGTGCCTTGTCGTCCGAACCGGAAGCACGCATGTTGGTAAGCTTCTTCGATTTTGTTACGTTTATTACCAGGTCGTTTTCGTGTACGTGTTCGCCTACTACCTGTCCTGCATAAACCTCATCCTGTGGATAGATAAAGAATTTACCTCTGTCCTGAAGCTTGTCAATTGCATATGCAAATGCTGTACCTGACTCCATGGCTATCATTGAACCGTTGGTACGGCGGTCTATTTCACCCTTGTATGGCTGGTATTCCTTGAAGCGGTGTGCCATGATTGCTTCTCCCTGAGATGCGGTAAGCACATTTGTACGCAGACCGATGATACCGCGTGAAGGCATATTGAACTCAATGTTTACACGGTCGCCCTGAGTTTCCATTGATGTAAGTTCACCTTTACGGCGAGTCACCATATCAATCATTTTGCTTGAGAACTCTTCCGGTACGCTGATAGTAAGTTCCTCTATCGGCTCACATTTCACTCCGTCTATTTCCTTGTAGATAACCTGTGGCTGACCTACCTGAAGTTCATAACCTTCGCGGCGCATTGTTTCGATAAGTACAGACAAGTGTAGCACACCACGTCCGGAAACAATCCACTTACCGTCTTCATTTTCAGTCTTTCTCACACGGAGTGCAAGGTTCTTGTCAAGTTCTTTCATCAGACGGTCGTGTATGTGGCGTGATGTAACATACTTACCTTCTTTGCCGAAGAAAGGAGAATCGTTTATAGTGAAAAGCATACTCATTGTAGGCTCGTCGATAGCGATTGGCGGAAGTGGTTCCGGATTTTCAAAATCGCATATAGTATCACCGATTTCAAAACCTTCTATACCTACTATGGCACAGATGTCGCCGGATGAAACCGATTCTACTTTTTTACGTCCCAGACCTTCAAAGGTATGTACTTCCTTTATTTTTGATTTTACCATTGTGCCGTCACGTTTGGCCAATGTTATGTTCATTCCTTCTGTAATTGTACCTCTGTGTACACGTCCTACAGCTATACGTCCTGTGTAAGAAGAATAGTCCAGTGATGTGATAAGCATCTGTGGAGTACCTTCAAGAACCTGTGGAGCAGGAATATATTTCACGATTGCATCAAGCAAAGGAGTGATGCTGTCTGTAGGAGTTTTCCAGTCTTCGCCCATCCAGTTGTTCTTTGCCGAACCGTACAACACTGGGAAATCGAGCTGGTCTTCAGTAGCATTAAGACTGAACATCAAGTCGAACACCATTTCGTGTACTTCCTCAGGACGGCAGTTTGGTTTATCCACCTTGTTTACTACAACTATTGGTTTCAGTCCTATCTGCAGGGCTTTCTGCAGTACGAAACGTGTCTGTGGCATAGGACCTTCGAATGCGTCCACAAGCAGGATACAACCGTCTGCCATGTTCAATACACGTTCTACTTCACCTCCGAAATCGGCGTGTCCCGGAGTGTCTATAATGTTGATTTTAGTACCCTTGTAATTGATTGATACGTTCTTTGAAAGGATTGTTATACCTCTTTCACGTTCCAAATCGTTGTTATCCAATACCAGCTCACCGTTTGTCTGGTCTCCGCGGAACAGGTGTCCCGCCAGCATCATCTTGTCCACCAACGTCGTTTTACCGTGGTCAACGTGGGCAATGATGGCAATGTTTCTAATGTCTTGCATACTATACCTATATATTATTGGCTGCAAATTTACTATTTTTCATTGAAAGACAGGTATAATGCGTTATGGTTTTTATATTTTTTAGAAGTGAATATTGTTCAATATGGCATTTGTTTTTTAGAAAACCATACTGAATGACGCTCCCAAAGATTTTGTGTCAGGCTGGTAATAAGGAACGGCTACCAGCGTACGGTCTTCTTTATTATCCCATCCGAACAACTTTCTTTCAAACGGTAGCAGCCAATATCCGATACGTGCGCTGAGTATTCCCACTCCGGCTCCGGCTATAACATCGCTCACCCAATGACGGTTGTTGTATAGCCTGAGGAAACCTACTCCTGTCGCAATGGTGTATGCTCCGATGCCATACCATGGAGATGCATCCTTATATTCTGTTCTTACGAGCTCGGCTCCCATGAATACGGTTGCGGTATGTCCTGATACGAATGAATTCCTTTTTGAACCGTCCGGGCGTAATTTCTTGACAGTATATTTAGTGCCGTTTACCATTATGCCAAGTGCGATATACGATGTGGCTATTACCGCTATACGTTCTTTATAAGTTGTTTTTGCTTTTACTCCGCATGCGCTCAGGCCAAGGTGGGCTACCAGAGGCAGGTATTGTATATAGTCGTCAGCTGTGAATCTTTTGTCTCCGCGCCAATCCTGCAATCCGTCTCTAACCTTCAGGTTTATGTTCTTGTGAAACCATCCTTTGTTGCATACCCCAAAAGAACCTGCCGCTATAAGTATGCCAGGTGCTATTAGTTGTCTGGCATTGAACTTAAATTCGTTTTCTGTACCGGATTCAGACCGGGAAGTCTGTATTGAATCGTTATAATCCGACGGATGGACTTGCGCATGTATATTTAATATCGGCAATATTACTATCAGTATGCTTGCTATGAGTTTGTACATGATGGATGCTTGTTAAGAAAATAATCGTAAAGGTATTGAAATATTTTAATATTGGCCGGACAAAAGCAGACATTTTATCCGGAAGGAGGAAAAAAAGTGTTTGATATTTTGTCTAATATAAAGATTGTTAGTATCTTTGCACCCGCAAATCAAATTTATACATTTTAAAAACAGTCAAAATTATGTATTTAGACGCAGCTAAAAAACAAGAAATCTTTGAAAAGTACGGAAAGTCTAACACTGATACTGGATCAGCTGAATCGCAGATAGCATTGTTTTCATACCGTATTTCTCGCCTGACTGAGCACATGAAGCTCAACAGAAAAGATTATAGTACTGAAAGAGCTCTTACAACTTTGGTAGGTAAGCGTCGTGCTTTACTTAACTACCTTAAGGATCGCGACATCGAAAGATATCGTGCTATCGTTAAAGAGCTTGGCTTGCGTAAGTAATTATTACTTGCTGCACGGTTTTAAAAAACGCCCCGTCATTTCGATTGAAACGACGGGGCGTTTTTTGTTAAACGACGAAGCGTTTTTTTGTGGTATATGATTATCTTGAAATCATATAGTCATAAACCATTTGTGAAATATCGGCAATTACCTGTTCTGTTCTTTCAAAAGTCTCGTATGAATCTTTTACGAAAACGGTAATGGCATACCTTCTTCCGTCGGGTAATAATACGTAGCCGGCATCGTTTATTCCTATTATCGCTCCGTCTTCGTTAGTGTCGCCGGTTCCGGTCTTGTGCGCAATCTGGGCTTTTGTTCCTTTTAGCGGGTAGGGGAGTCTGTTTTCACCGGTACGGCATGACAATAGTTTTTCTTTGATGATATTCTGGTAATTGCCTATGTTCATGTCTTTTGTGAACAATATTTCCATAAGTCTTGACATCTCCAGTGGAGTGCTCCAGTTTTTATAGCTGTTTTTTAGGTCTTTGTGCATGTCATCTTCTGTCTGGGAGATGGAAAACTCTTCAATTCCCAATCCTCTGATATAATTGTCGGTCTCTTTCGTATCGGATATATACTTGAATAAAATATCGCACGCATTGTTGTCGCTCAGTTTTAGCGTGTAGTCCAACAGTTTGTCTATGCTGATATTTATTTCCCCGTCTAGATATTTGTCCCGCAATGGACTGTAAGTATTTTCCTTCAAATCATCTTTTGTGACAAAAATATTCTTCTCCGGTGTGATGCTTTGAGCGTTTAGCCTGTTGCCTACAGACAAAGCCTGATGCAGCTTGAATACACTCATCAGTGGATATCGGTTGTCATTATTGACGGTCAATGTATCTTTCCCGTCTATAATAACTGCTACACCTATTTCTGCTTTTATGCCTTTTGTGTAGTCTTGGATTTTGCTTTCAAGGCTGGAGTCTGTACACGATATAAATATAGCAAATACTGAAAAAAGTAATACGGCTATGTTTTTATGATTGAAGTATCTCATATATGTAGTTGATAAAATTATTGATTATTGTTTTGAGTGTCCTGCAATAAACATTCCTGAAAGTACGAACGCCGTTCCTATGATTATCATGTAATTCAGCGATTCGCCCAAAAGTAAGTTTGATGCGAGTATTGAGATGACCGGCATTAGATATATGTAGTTTGATACTACCACTGTATTTAGTTTCTTGAGACATACGTTCCACAACATGAAACATGCGAATGAAGCTATCAGTACCAGAAATAATATGCGCGACATAACCGGAAATGTAAACAGTATATCCTTTGATGTGGTTATTCCTTTACTGCAAAGTATGGGAATCAGTGTTATGATGCCATAAAAGAAAGTCTTTCTTGTTATGAATAATGCGGTATATCGTCTGCTGAGTCTTTTTATTATCAGTGTATATAGTGTCCATGAAGTGGCCGATGCCAGACAAAGAAGGTCTCCGATAGGGTTTATCCTGATAATGAAATTTGTGTTGAATATTACTGCTGCCACACCAAACAGTGAAAACAGTGAACCTGCTATTACTCCTGCCTTGGGCTTTTTCCTGTCAATTATGGCTTGAAACAGAAGCGTTATTAGAGGGGTTGTGCTGCATATGAGTGCCACATTCGATACCAGAGTAAACTCCAAAGCAGTATTTTCGGTTATAAAATATAGCGTTCCTCCGAAAAGGCCGCACATGAAAAGCAAGGCTTCATCTTTTAGACTTTTTGCTACAGGTACAAACGGATGGCTGCATATACATAGTCCTATATATGCCAATATGAATCTGTAAAACAGAATATCAGATGGCGATAGTCCGACCATCAGCAGTTCTTTGGTTGATATGAAAGTGACAGCCCAGATAAAAACTATACATAAAGCAAGAATGTGGAACCTGAAAGTACCACATTCTTTTACTATATTATTCATTGTGTAACCTGTTGTCTGGTTTATCGGGATTAAAAATAAAATTCGGGATTCTTCCTTTCGCTGAAATTCTCGTAAAGGAATTTGGTAAACGGTGAATCGAATACCCTTGCCTCGTTAGGACATATCTTGACGCATGCGCAGCACAGTGTACATTTGTCAACATCTGTTTTTATCTCTCCCGATTCATCAGTATATATGGCGTGTGTAGGACATGATTCTATGCACATTCCGCATGAACAGCAGTTTTCCGTACTTGTAGGAGCGACAGACTGTTTAGGCTTTATTTCTTTGTAAGGATAGTTTCCAGGTACAGACAATTCTCCAGGATTGGATACGGATGTTATTTTATCCATAACCTCTTTACCGAAATGTTCTGCCATACCTATATCATAATGGTCAGGCCTTCCTGCTGCTATAGGCATTTCTTTTTTGCTGAAACTGTGTTCGCCTATAAATGTTGCTGCTGCCATAGGTAGGAAGCCACGTTTGGATATTTCATTTTTAAGCTCCAGCAGTGCATCGTCGTAATGTCTGTTTCCATATACCACAACTACTACGCACATAGCACCATTACCGTTTAATGTGCCCAAACGTTCAAAAAATATAGGAGGAATGCGTCCGCCGTAAACCGGAGATACGAAAACAGTAAGGGAATCTTTGGAAAAACTTTCTATATTATTGTTTCCAAAAGTAATATCCGATTCTGTAAGATTGTTCACCTTCAATCCATCGCCAATGGCACGGGCAATTTTCCTGGAAGTTCCTGTTGGCGAATAATAAATCAGATTTACGGATTTTATCATGTCGTTCATAAATTTGTCTTTTGAATATTGTCTTATTTTGATTTACAAAAATAAGCAAATATGTGTTACTTGGTAATAATAGAGCTGTTTTTTTGTGGAAATATGCTTATAAAAGGATTCAGGGATAGAAAAACTTATACTTGAAACGAAAAATAGGGAATTGCATATTCAGTAAAATCTTTTCCCTTCTAAACGTTATATAGTATTCTTCAGCAATTCGGGCCTGTCAACTTCTGATAAGTTGGTATTAACGGTGACAATATAATTGTAGGAACTTTATACAATTACAAATAATATTATTCACTCAGTATTTGTCGTTAGACAGAAAGAACTTATCTTCTATATTTTTTTTCAAATAAATCCTTATTTTTCCTTCCCCATTCAAGCATAGCATCTATAATTGGAATAAGTGTCAGTCCAAGAGATGTGATTGAATATTCCGAGCGAGGTGGAAGTTCGGGATATATGGCTTTCTTTACCAAACCATCTTCTACCAATTCTTTTAATTGTATGTCCAGCACTCTTGGAGTGGCTTCTGGTAATGCCTTATGAAGCTCGCTGGGACGCATTGGCCGATAACGCAATTCATCCAATATACACGATTTCCATTTAGAGTCTATAAGGCTCATGGTTAATCGTAATGGACAGTCTAAGTCTATAGGTATTTTCCGTTCGTACATATAAGTTTGTTTTTGTGGTAAAATTACTAATAATATATTGAAGAATAAATATACCGAAAAAATTTTCGGTATATGAATAATTTTACGCTACTTGTATAAAAATAGGCTACTGCCTAACTTTGCAGGAGAATTAATAACACTTTAAAACACAGAATTATGAGAGCAAATATTGCAGAATACAAAGCAGTGGAAGAAGCTGCTATGAAATTTGTTAAAAGTGTAGCAGAAGGAAACAGTAGCTATGCAAAAGATTTATTTCTTGACGAAGCAGTCTTATTCGGTTATTTGGATGGCAAATTAGAACACGGTTCCATTGAGCAATTCTACCATAATGTTGACACTGTAAGTGCAGGCAGTGACTTTAAGGCACGTATAGACATCGTTTCGGTGGAAGAAACAGTAGCAGTTGTACGGGTATTGGAAGAAAAGTGGGGCGGCAGAATTGATTTTACAGATTATTTGCTTTTGTTGAAGATAAATGACAAATGGAAATGCGTAGCAAAAGCATATAATCAGAACTCAGATACTATCCAAAAATAAAGGGAGGAAATATACAATGAAAATAACAGTTATTACAGGAAGCCCACGCAAACATGGCAATAGTTTCGCCATGACAGAAGCTTTTATAAAAGAGGCAGAACATTGCGGTCATGAAGTAAAACGTTTCGATGCAGCATTTATGAAGATTGGAGGCTGTCATGCTTGTATGACCTGTTATAAGACCGGTAAAGCCTGTTCTTTTAATGAAGAATTTGACATTATAGCATCTTCAATACTTGACTCCGATGCCATTGTTTTTACTATGCCCGTTTATTGGTATTCAATACCAGCTCAGGTAAAAGGAGTTATTGATTGTATGTTTTCACTTGTGGTAGGTGGAAAGGAAGTTGCCGGAAAGAAATGGGGGTTGATAACATGCTGTGAAGAAAATGATCCGACCGTCATGGATGGTGTTCGCATTTCTATGGAAAGGACTGCAGCTTTGTTGAAATGGAAACTTGCAGGAGAAGTGCTCATACCAGGTGTACTGAATGAAGGAGAGATAAAGAATACTGATGGCTGTAAACAATCGGCAGAACTGGCTTATAAATTTTGAAAATAAATGAAAGTATTACTTATAAATGGCAGCCCTAATAAAAAGGGCTGCACTTATACAGCGTTACACGAAGTGGAAACGACGTTACAACAGAATGGAATAGAAACCGAAATGCTTTATTTGGGTAAAATGCCAGTTTCTGGTTGTATTGCTTGTATGAATTGCATGAAGACAGGTTTTTGTTTCCAAAAAGATATCGTACAGGATATCCAGATGAGGTTGGATGAATTTGATGGTATCATAATAGGTTCCCCTGTCTATTATAGTGCACCGACAGGTCAACTGATTTCGTTTTTGAACAGATTATTTTTTGCTACAGAGAAACGCATGGCTGGTAAACTCGGAGCGTCTGTGGTTTCTTGCCGACGAGGTGGAGCTTCTGCAACCTTTGAGCAGCTCAATCAATATTTTACTATCTGTAACATGCCTATTGTATCATCTCAATATTGGAATTCTGTACATGGCTTTACGCCTGATGATGTTAATCAAGACAGAGAAGGGTTACAAACCATGAGAGTCTTGGGGCAAAATATGGCATGGTTACTGAAATGTATTGAAAGCGGAAAGAAAGCAGGAATAGAAAAACCTATATATGAACCAAGGCTAAGAACCAATTTCATTTAATTAAAGATGAAAGTTATAATTATGTTATGTTCGCAAAATTATTCATAACTTTGCATTATGGCAAAAGACGATTTAATCAATCATATTTTTAATCATAATGCAGTAGAAACCTTGTTTATTCCACCTAAGACTATATTGCTGGAAGAAGGTAAAATCGCGGATAGGATATACCTTATCCGCAAAGGTTGTCTGAGATTGTTTTTTTACAATGAAGGAAAGGATATAACCTTCCAGTTTTTCTTTGAGGGGGATTTCGTGGCTTCATTTGACAGCCTGTACAAAGGCGTATCGAGCCAGTTTTCATTGGAAAGCATTGAACCGTCCGAAGTTTTGTATATAAAAAAAGAAGACTTCTACAAGAAGATAGAAAGCAATCCTTCATTGAGAATGTTATATGAAGAGAAAATTATAGAGCGGTTTAGTTTCTACCAACACCTGTTTTTGTCTCGTATCAAAAATACGCCACAACAGAGATATGAATAACTGTTGAGGGAATATCCCAACGTCATTCAACGAGTTCCACAACATTATATAGCTTCCTATCTTGGCATCACCCCAGTTTCTCTCTCGCGTATAAGGAATCGCCGTTAAGTTCCATTTCTTTACAATTGTTATCGTACATTTCTAATAAAGTAGCGACATTTGCGACAAAATAAAATTGAAAATGTATGAAAAGAATCTTTGTGATTGACTGGATTTTAATCGTTGTATTTATTGTGTCTGCCGTTTCAGGATTTGGGTTGCATATAGCCGGACATTGGAACAGTCATGAAGTCTGGCATAATTGGGCTGTAATTTCATATTTGGGGTAGTGTTTTGTTCCTTATTGCCATAATATTCCATGTGACAACTCACTGGGTATGGTATAAAGGAATCATAAAAAATGGAATAGGTAGAAAAAGCAAGGTTACAGCTGCTTTGTCTATCATATTTTTACTACTATCTGTTACAGGTATCCTATTGCTTGGTATAAATGGGCCAAACTCTACATTGGGTTTATGGCATTATAGAATAGGTATCATAATTATCTTTATATCCATTGGACATATAATAAAGCGACTACCTGTTTTTCGCAAATCTTTAAACGATAAAAAACAGTAATTCTTTATATGTTTTTATTATATTTCTAAGCTCTTGAAACGAAAAATCGAAAATGTTTCAGCTATGTTACAGTAGATAAAAAGGAAACCCTCGTAAGCTACTGACTTACAAGGGCTTAACTCTATTATTTCGTACCCAGACCCGGGGTCGAACCGGGATGGATGTTACTCCACTGGTGTTTGAGACCAGCGCGTCTACCGATTCCGCCATCTGGGCTTATTTCTCAATTGCGTTGCAAAGGTAAACATATTTTTTATATCTGCAATACATTTGTCAAGAAAAATGTAATATTTTTTATGTCTAACACTATTTAGAAACTATTAAAGTCGAGGTTTATAAAAAAAATAGTATATTAGCATAATCAATAACACAAACTTTATTACCATGAACAATAACTACTATTGCATAATTATGGCTGGTGGAATGGGAAGACGCTTCTGGCCATACAGTAGGAAAAAATTACCAAAGCAGTTTCTTGATTTCTTTGGAACTGGTGATACCCTTTTAAGAATAACATTCGACAGATGCAAGGGACTTATATCACCTCAAAACATCTATATTACCACTTATATAGATTATAAAGATATTGTAAAAAGTATTCTTCCTGAGATTGATGAAAAGCAAATCATTATAGAAGAGGAAAGAAGAAATACCGCTCCTTCGCTGGCCTATGCGTCATATCTGATACAGAAAATTAATCCGGATGCTACAATTGTTGTAATGCCGTCAGACCAGTTGGTCTTGAACATAGACGCTTTCAGAGAGGCAATTCTTAAGGGCCTGGATTTCGCTTCAAAGTCTGGTAAACTGATAAATGTTGGAATTAAGCCTACAAGACCTGAAACAGGTTATGGATATATTCAGATAGAAGAAGAGGAGAGGGAAGGTGATTTCTGTAAAATAAAGACATTTATTGAAAAGCCTGCATTGGAATTTGCGAAAGTGTTTGTGGAGGGAAATGAGTTTTACTGGAACTCAGGTATATTCATATGGCATGTTACAACTATAATGAAGGCTTTCCATGAGAATATGACTGAGGTATGTCCGAGGTTGGAATGTGATGCTCCGGATTTTACTGCTTGCCCTAATATATCCATCGATTATAGTATAATGGAGAAAGCTGACAACGTTTACGTTCAGATGTGTGATTTCGGATGGGCTGATGTCGGAACATGGCAAGCATTATATGATGTATCGCCCAAAGATGTGAACAAAAATGTTATAATGAACAGTAATTCATTGTTGTATGACTGTAACGATAATGTAATTCTTATGCCGAAAGGTAAACTGGTAGTGGCGGAAGGGCTTGAAGGTTATTTGGTAGCTGAACACGATAATGTATTACTGATTTGTAAGAAGGATGACCAGCATGCAATACGTAGATTTGTGAATGATGTGGAGATGAAGTTTGGAGAGGATTATGTATGATAATATCCTTTATATACAATAAAAAGCCGGTGTAAAAACCGGCTTTTTAATTGTATGATGTTTATGCGGTAAATGCTTTATTTGCCTACCGTAGGTAATTTACGTTCTGGCATAAACTTTTCTTGCAGGTACTGGAATACCATGAACAGTGGAGGAACTATAAACAATAATGCAATAGTTCCAATAAGCATACCACCTACAGTTCCTACACCTATGGAGATATTTCCATTTGCTCCAACTCCTGTAGCAAACATAAGTGGAAGCATACCGAATATCATTGTGAGTGATGTCATCAATATTGGGCGTAGGCGTACTTGTGCTGCGGAAACAGCCGCTTGCATGATTGTCATGCCCTGACGGCGGCGTTCGGAAGCATATTCTGTAAGCAATATGGCTGTTTTTGATAGCAGACCTATAAGCATGATAAGACCTGTCTGTAGATATATATTATTCTCAAGGCTGAACATTTTTGCAAATAAGAAACTGCCTGCAAGTCCGAAAGGCACAGAAAGTATGACTGCAAGAGGTACGAATAGACTTTCGTATAATGCGCAAAGAATAAGGTATATGAAGACTACACAGATAACGAATACCAGTGTTGTGGTATTACCTGTATTTGATTCTTCACGCGACATACCTCCAAATTCAAATCCATATCCTGTTGGTAATGTCTGTGCGGCTACTTCCTGAACAGCTTTTATAGCCTGGCCTGAACTGTATCCTGTTGCAGCGGCACCATTTACCTGTATTGCAGAAAATAGGTTGAAACGGGTTAGCAATTCAGAGCCATAAACTCGTGTAAGTTTGAGGTATTGACTTATTGGGCTCATTTCGCCGGATTCATTTCGAACGAAGATGCTGTTCAGCGATTCTGTATCAAGGCGGAACTGAGGTGGTGCCTGTACCATGACACGGTACAGTTTGGAAAAACGGTTCATATTTGATGCATAGCTTCCTCCTACGTATCCGGACAGAGTGGATAGTACATCTGATGGTGATACTCCGTTCCGCTTACATCTTGCGGCATCCACTTCAACTAAATATTGTGGAAATTTTGTGTCGAAAGATGTTGTGGCACGGCCTATTTCTGGGCGTTTGTTTAGCTCGTCAATAAACTGGCGTGTATATTTTAATAAATCTTCTGTAGTACCGCCTTTCTGGTCCTGAATATACACTTCAAATCCACTGTTCACTCCATAACCCGGAATCATAGGACGGGTGAAAGGCATGATGTCGGCACTGGATATGAAGGCTGTTTTACGGCTTATTTCCTGCATCACTGCACTTATCTCATCTTTTTTGTCTGTACGTTCGCTCCAGTCCTTGAGTCTTATGGTAAACATACCGTTGCACGCACCTTGGCCGCTCAACATGGAATTACCTGTAGTGTTTGAATATATTTTTATTTGCGGAATGGTTCTCAGGCAACTGTCAACCTGTACCATGACTTTACGTGTCTCCTGAACACTGTTCCCCGGTGAAGTACGAATATCAATGAATATTGTTCCCATGTCTTCATTCGGAACAAGTCCGGTCTTGGTGGTCATCATAAGAAACGTAAGCCCTCCGAATGCTAATAGCAGGAATACACCGGCAAGCCATTTCCGTTTAAGCATGAATACTACTCCAATTTTGTATTTTGTTATGAGACGATGGAAAGCCGTATCGAATGCAATATGGAAACGTGATGAAAAACTTAGTTTTTCTCCGTTTTCTCCGGTCTGGTGAGGAGTCATTATTATGGCACAAAGTGCGGGACTTAGTGTTAATGCGTTTAGCAATGATATGGCAACAGCTGCAGCCATTGTCAATCCGAACTGTGTATAGAATGTTCCTGTAGTTCCTCCTATGAAACTGACAGGGATAAATACCGCCATGAAAACGAATGTAGTTGTGACAAGGGCAGATGTTATTCCGTCCATGGCATCAATTGTTGCAATATATGACGATTTGTATCCTTCATCGAATTTCGCCTGTACGGCTTCTACCACCACTATAGCGTCGTCCACAACAGTTCCTATAACCAAAACCAATGCAAATAACGTAAGCATGTTTAGACTGAATCCTGCTACAGCCATGAAAGCAAATGTTCCTACCAGTGATACTATTATGGATACGGCAGGAATAAATGTAGAACGAAGGCTTTGTAAAAAGACATATACAACCAATACAACCAGGATAATAGCCTCTATAAGTGTTTTGATAACGCTTTTTATTGAGGCGTCAAGGAAATCTTTTGTACTCATCAAATCGACAATCTTTATTCCCTTCGGCAATGTCTTTGATATTTCCTCTACAGTACGGTCTATTTCCTCAATAATCTCATTGGCATTTGAGCCGGATGTCTGAGCTATCATTATATTACATCCTGGATGGCCGTTTACTTCTCCGATGTAATCGTATGCCCTTGTACCCAATTCTATGGTAGCTACATCTTTCAAACGCAAGATTTCTCCCCCTGGCAAGGACTTGATGACCATATTCTCATAATCGACTTCATTTTCGTATCGTCCACGATATTTGAGAACATATTGGAATGTATTGTCGGCTTCAGCTCCCAAAGTACCTGTGGCTGCCTCGATATTTTGCTCGTCAAGAATATTCGATATGTCGGAAGGTACGAGAGAATATTTTTGCATTTTGTTTGGATCAAGCCATATTCGCATGGAATAATCGTAACCGAATACATTTACCTCGCCCACTCCAGCTATACGTGATAGACGGGGCTCGATGTTTATTTTCATATAATTGGTAAGGAAAGCCTGGTCGAATGAGTCGTCTGGGCTATATACTGCGAGCTGCTTGATATTGCTGGTTTGCCTTTTACGTACAGTGATACCACTTTTGGTAACCTCGGCAGGAAGTAGTCCCTGCGCAGTTGCTATACGGTTTTGTACGTTTACGGTAGCCATATCGGGGTCTGTACCCTGACGGAAATATACAGTTATACGTGCAGAACCTGTATTGGAAGATGTAGATGTCATATACATCATATTTTCTACACCGTTAAGAGCTTCTTCAAGAGGTACGACAACACTTTTCTGTACAGTTTCCGCGTTTGCTCCTGTATAACTGGCTGACACACTTACTGTAGGAGGAGCTATTTCTGGAAATTGTTCTACCGGAAGCTGAGACAGGCTTATAAATCCCATTATCAGAATAAGGACAGAAATAACTCCGGCTAATACCGGACGGTCTATAAATGTTTTTATCTTCATATGCCAGTGTATTATTGTTGTGTCGTATTTTCTGTGTTGACAGCTGTTCCTTCACGCATAAGTCCTGCTCCTTCTGCAATGATTATATCGCCCGTATTTAGCCCAGAAAGAACTATGTATGATTTTCCGTCGTTGTAT
This sequence comes from Candidatus Phocaeicola faecipullorum, assembly GCA_018884025.1. Taxonomy (GTDB): domain Bacteria; phylum Bacteroidota; class Bacteroidia; order Bacteroidales; family Bacteroidaceae; genus Phocaeicola; species Phocaeicola faecipullorum. The sequence goes on along the minus strand of JAHLFB010000022.1, from coordinate 21,420 downwards.
TTATATATATTGATTTGGGTTGATTGCGTTTTCCCATCTACGACTTTCCATGTGAAAACTTTGTTTTGAAGTTCGTATGTCGCGCTTTGGGGAATTATTATACAGTTTTTGTGCTCTGTAGGAACAGAAATTATACCACTACCTCCATTACGCAATAAATGTTTGCTGTTTGGAAAGGTCGCCCTAAGTGTTACACTGCCAGTGCCCTGGTCAACAGTTCCGCTAATAGCGTCAATGCGGCCTTGTTCTTCATATTGCTTTCCATTGCTCATCATTAGGCTTACTGGTGGCAGTTTCTGGCATGCTTCTTCAAGCGAACCATATTGCTGTATCATATCCAGCATCTGGTTTTCTGCCATTGAAAAATATGCATAAATCTCTTTATCATCAGAAACGGTTACCAGTGGCTCTGATATGCTGCTGCTAACCAATGCTCCTACTCGGTATGGAATCATGCTTGCCACTCCATCTACCGGACTTTTAACCTCTGTGTATGAAAGATTGTTACGTGCATTTGTTTCTTCTGCTTTTGCCTGTGCTAAAGCTGCTTCAGCCTCTAGTAACTGGTTTATTGCTGTTTGTCGTTCAAAATCTGAAACTACATTTTTGCGGAATAGTTCTTCTTTGCTGTTTGCTGTCAAACGTGCGGTCTGCAATTTTGCTTCTGCACTTTTAACGTTTGCAAGAGCTGTTTCAAGAGCTGCACGGTATGGTATCTGGTCAATTATAAACAATACTTGTCCACATCGTACGGCATCACCTTCGTTGATACATATTTTAGTAATAGTACCGCTTACCTGAGGGCGTATTTCTACTGATTGTCTTCCGCTTAGAGTTGCCGGATAATTAGACTGTAGTGTCTGGTTTGTTGTAGTTACTGTAAGTGTCTTGTACTTTTCGCCCGGCATTTCCTGTTTTTTATTCCCGCATGAATTTAATAAAGGCAAAAAGAACAACATGAGATAAATGCTATTTTTCATATTTGTCTATTGCTTATAATGATTTATTGTAATGTGTTATTTATTTGCTCTTTTTTATATCAAAAACAAACTTACACAGAATGAAGCATAATATGGAATGTGTGGTGACGAACAATAAATATGTGGTGACGAACGTTATAATAACAATATATATTTATAGTATCTTTGTAAGCATAAAAAATTATCGTAATGAAGAGAAACCATATTACATTATATATTGATTTGCTGTTTTGTCTGGTGATAATTCCATTGGCAATAATGCTTCTGCCTGTTGACAGGTGGATGACGAATAATACGGCATTTCTTATAACGCTGATAGCATATGTATATGTCCTTTATTTTGTTTATCGGCAGGTCTGTCTTCCCAAACTGTTCATGCAGAAGAAATATCTGAGAATATTCATATTGCTGCTTGTTCTTATATCTGTAACAGAACTCTTGACTCACTTCCCTATGCCTGCGGAACATATAAATGATGATGTACGGCAAATGGTCGCTAAGATGAATATAAGAAGGCAGACCATCTGGTTTTTCTTTCTTATAGTGACAGGTTTCTCCTTGGCTATTGAATTGACATTTGAATTGTTCAAACAGATCCTTTCGCGTCAGGAAGTTGAGGCTGAGAAAAATAAAGCTGAACTTTCTTTGTATAAGGCACAGATAAATCCTCATTTTCTTTTCAATACGCTCAATACTTTATATGCTCTTGTATTGTCTGGTTCTGAAAAAACGGAATCGGCTTTTGTGAAATTTTCAGGCATATTGAGGTATATGTATTCTCAGGGGGAGTCAGATTTTATTCCGGCAGAAAGCGAACTGGATTACATACAGCAATATGTTGATTTGCAGAAATTACGTTTGAATCATCATACAAAAGTGTTGTTCTCGGCACGTGCATCTTCGCCAAAAATTCTTATTCCACCAATGATTCTTATTACATTTGTAGAAAATGTGTTCAAATATGGTACATCTTCAGATACAGATTGTACTATAAAAATTAATATAAATATAACTGAGGATACTTTGCTTTTGGAAACAGAGAATGAAGTAATGCGTAGGAATGATGATAAAAAGCCTGGAATAGGGATTACCAACTGCCGTAAGCGTCTAGAACTGTTATATCCAGGCAGATATGAGCTGGCTGCTGGAGAAAATGACGGTATATATCGTGTGAGACTTGATATAAGAATAAGAGAATGAAAGATAATACTTAATCAATATAGGCATGAGCAGAACGTTAAAATGTGTGGCTATAGACGATGAGCCTATGGCATTGTTGATAATAGAACAGTTTTGTCGTAGAAAAGGAGGAATGGAGCTTAAGACATTCAGCGAACCGAAAATAGGCCTTGAGGAAATAATACGAACTAAACCGGAACTCGTATTTCTTGATATACAGATGAATAGTATAAACGGTCTGGAAATTGCCGGTAATTTGCCTGAAGAATGTTGCTTTATCTTTACTACGGCCTATGCGCAATACGCACTTGAAGGATTTAATCTGGATGCGGTTGATTTTTTACATAAACCTTTTTCATATGAACGTTTTGAGGTAGCTGTAGAAAAGGCATTTAGACGTATAGATTCAAAACGGGATACTGTGCCTGAATTTTTGGTTGTAAAACAGGAATATAATAATGTCAATGTACCGTTGTCTGATATCTTATATATAGAGGCGTTGGGAAATTATGTAAAAATATTTCGTAAGTCCGGCAGTCATGTTCTTACTCGTACTAATCTTAAGACAATAACAGATATGCTTCCAGAAAGAGATTTTCTTCGTATCCACAGGTCGTATGTGATTTCTGTTGCTTCCGTGATATCTTTCTCGCGTTCTAAGGTTGAAATAAAGGAAACAGGTGTAGAATTGCCTATAGGTGCTCAATATGCATCAAAAGTTCTTGAGATTTTAAGTAAATAAAGAAAGCCTTGCTTTTCTAATATACAGAATTAGAAAACAAGGCTAATTTTGTTGTTTTACCTCGGATTTTGGTCTATATTCGGATTTGCGTCTATTTCTGTTTGTGGAATAGGTACAGCATGGCGTAAATCATTATATTCAATTACTACAGCATTTGAGTTTTCAGGAGCAAGTGTGTTTAAGTGCCAGTTACCCGGTTCGTCACGTCTGATTTGTAATTTGTTACGAGTGTAGTCATACAATGCCAATCCTTCTCCTACAAGCTCCTTGCGACGCTCTTTAAGTATTCGTTCCAAAGTAAATTCATTAGCGCTTACTGATTTATTCGGATTTGCACGTGAAACAATTGCATTTAGATAACCACGGGCTGTATTAAGATCTGTTCCAAGTTTAAAACCGGCTTCAGCAGCATTGAGATATATCTCAGACAAACGTATTATACATAAATCATTATCGTGCGGGTCACCGTTTTTCCCTGGATATTTGTTAAGATAAACTTTTTCGGAACGTGCTTTTTCAGGCAAACCCTCATTGTTCTCTATCAGTGACGCTTCAAGCCAACAATGACGGACGTCGTCAGGGTCTTCGTTCAACAAATCCAAATATGCTTTGGTGAGAATAAGATTATTCCAGTCAATACTTTCTTCGTTTTCATATACCATTGGAACACCTTCACCTCCAGATCCGCCAGACGGTTCAGTAAGCGAGAAATAGAATTCAAACAAAGATTCACTCTGGAAATCTTTTCCCCATACTTCTGGATATTCTTCAGTGGTATATAGTTTATATATAGATTTGCTATTTTCAATAACATCTACAGCTGCATCATAAGCTTTCTGGTCCTCACCCATATTCAGATAAACCCTTGACAAGAGTCCTTTGACTGCCCAATAGTTGAGATAACCATCTGTTTTTTCCTTACTTAAACCTCCAAGGGCATTAGTCATATCTTCAATAACCTGATTATAACATTCTGCTACAGTGTTCCTTTCCGGCTTATGGCTTGCATCGGATATTTCTATTTCTATAGGTACACCGAGTGATGCGCCATTATCATACATATATGGCATTGCAAAAACCCTGACCAAATCATATAAAGCTAAACCTCTCATAGCTAAGGCCTCAGATTTTATTCTCAAAGCTGAGACTTCATCAGTCGTTTCTATACCGTCTATATAGTGGATGATGTTGTTTGTCTGGCGTATTACCTTGTATATTTGGTTCCATGGAAGAGAGGTATTAAAACTGTCATCAGCTTTTACATTATACTCATAATAAGGTGAAACACGCTTTCCGTCGCCTTTACTTATTCTTGCCTGTACATCTTCTGCGCGACAGTCTCCAAAATACAAAAGATTGTCCCCATAGTAACTGTGAGCAGAAGCTAATCTATATACGCCGTTTAATGCACTTTGTGCATCTGTGAGAGTTTTCATCGCTTCGTCTGTAGTGACGGATGTTGATGGCTTGAGATCCAGCCAATCGCCTGAACATGAAAACATAGTCATTGATACGATGGCTAATAGATATGTTGATATGTATTTCATACTTTCTGTTTTTATTTGGTTAAATAAATTTTGTAATCAGAATGAAAGTTGAACTCCAAAGCTGAATGTACGTATGTTAGGAGCCTCGCAGAATACTTCTCCATTTACTGGGACTTCCGGATCGTATTGATCCCATTTGGCCCATGTAAGAAGGTTACTGCCTGAAAAATATATCCTGGCTTTGTCTAATAATAGTTTTTTAGTCCATGCATCGGGTAATGTGTAACCGAATGTAAGACTTTTTAGTCTTATGTGGTCTGTGCTGTGAATGTATCTTGAAGAGTTGCTAGGACCAGCAGCATCACCGTAAACAAATCTTGGAAAATCTGTTACATCTCCAGGCTTTTGCCAACGGTCTAATGCATAGATCGGTAGATTATATTTGGCAGAATAAATGTTTGATGTTCCGTTTTCTATATATGTTCCTGCTTTGTCGTATGAGTATCCTCCCAATGAATAGGTGAAAGTAAAACTTAAATCAAACCATTTATAGTCTAATATATTAGTAAATCCGCCTGATATTTTCGGGTCAACAGATTTGTATGGTATAGCTTGTGCCTCTGCCCCATCAGTGGTAGTGCTTCTGTCGTATGTTCCATCCTCATTTAAAGTATTTTTATAATACAATGCTTTTCCTGTCTGTACATCAACTCCGGCATATTCTTTTACATAGAATGTATAGTATGGTAGTCCTACTTTATGAATATACCATGTTCCTTCTATTGATTGTTCCAATTCTCCGTTTAGGGATACTATTTTATTTTTATTATGGCTCAGATTTAAAACAGAAGTCCAGTTAAAATTTCTTGAAGCAAAATTTATAGTTCTGAGTTCAAATTCAACTCCTTTATTATTTAATTGACCGATATTGCCTAGATATGTAGTAAAACCGGTTGTTGCACTTACAGGCAGACTGTAAAGCAAATCTTTGGTGTCACGGTTATAATATTCAAGGCTTACGAATATTCTGTTTATAAATCCCAAGTCAAGCCCTAAGTTCAAATTATAGTTTTTTTCCCATGACAAATCATTGTTAGGTAATGATGATTCGTATGATCCAGTTTGTCCCATATAGCTTTGTCCGAAACTGTATAATCCCATATATCCGTACAGAGAAGTAGGTTGGTTTCCGTTTACACCATAAGATGCGCGAATCTTTAAATCATTCAGCACATGTTTTATTGGTTTCATAAATTTTTCATTGCTTATATGCCACATTCCGGAAACAGACCAGAAATTTCCCCAGCGGTTTTCCGGAGAAAGACGTGAACTTCCGTCACGACGATAACTTCCGGCTATATAATAACGGTCGTCGAAATCGTAATTTAGACGGCTCAGATAAGAGATAAGTCTGTAGTCTTGAGTTGAAGAAATAAAACTCATAAGAACAGCGCCGTTATCAGGTTCAAAAAGCTGGTCGGAAGGCATATTTGACCTCTCACCTGATGCTTTGTCGAAAGCATAACTTTCAACCTCATAACCGGCCAGTACGTCAAGATGATGTTTGTAGGCAAAAGTGTTGGCATAATTTACAGTTGTCGATGACAATAGCTTGCCATATTCTATAAATCCTTTAGCACTTTGTGCAACACTAACGCTTTTAGGTCCTGCGGCACTTAATGGGTTATAATAACGTGAGTCTTTCTGTATGTTATAATCATAACTCAATGTTTCTTTAAATTTCAATCCTTTGACAGGCTCTATTTGTGCGTATCCGGTAGAAAACATACGAGTCATTCTTGTTCTGTTATAGTCTGTAAGTATATCACGGAGCGGATTTAGGGAAGTTCCAGGATATGCTCCGGTATATTCACCGTTTTCATCTCTTACTACCATTGATGGATTCATCGTCACGGCAATACAATAATACGGGTTTATGGCAGATGTTCTCTCTTCGTTCATTTCCTGGTTTAGCTGTGAAAACATGAAATTACCGCCAACTTCAGCTATATCGCCAACTTTTTGTGTCATGTTGATGCGTGCCGAGTATCTGTCGAGTGATGAGTTCTTAGCCAATCCTTCCTGGCTGTTATATCCTAAAGAAGCAAAGAAAGTGGTACGCTCGTTACCCCCAGATACAGATGCTTCATAATTTTGATGTACTGCAGTACGCAAAAGTTCTTTCTTCCAGTCTGTATAACCTACAGATGGCTTATACGCATAAGCTCCTATTTCCTGAGAAGCATATTCATCTGGATTTTCCATACCATTGTCAACTGCACTATTATATAATCCTTCATACAATAATTCGTATCTTTGGTCTCCATTCAATGTAGGTCTGTAATTAACTGCTGAATTGGAAAATCCTCCGGCTGCATTAAACTGTACTTTGGTACGTCCTGTCTTACCTTTCTTGGTCGTAATAAGAATAACGCCGTTAGCAGCGCGGGAACCATATAATGAAGCTGCTGCAGCATCTTTTATGACTGTTATGTTTTCTATATCAGCAGGATTGAGTGTACTCATGATGTTAGTTTTTGAATTATTCATATAAGCAGCATCAGCTCCTCCTGTACTTAAGCTTCCTGATGTTACAGGTACACCGTCTATAACAAATAATGGTTCAGATGAGGCATTGAAAGACCCCATACCTCGGATACGTATAGACTGGTTTGCTCCAGGTTGTCCGGAGCTGCTTGTAATGTTGACACCTGTAGTCATTCCCTGTAGCTTTTGTTCTACAGACATTACAGGAATATCTTTCATCATGTCAGCCTTTAGAGTGTTTGCGGAACCAGTAAAAGACGATTTTGAGAAATTTCCATATCCGGTAACAACGACCTCATCAAGTTTCATTGCGTCCGACTTAAGTTCTACATTTATAACATTTCTTTTTGGTACACGTAGCTCTAATGTTTTCATTCCAAGATAAGCTACTACAAGCACTTTGTCATTACCGTCGATTTGTAAAACATACTTGCCATTAATGTCTGTTACAACACCATGGGTCTCATCTCCTTTTACAGAAACAGTGGCTCCTATTAATGGCTCCCCATCTTCTGCCGATGTTACGAAACCTGATACCACTCTAGTTTGAGCATTAATATGCTGGATAAATATACCTAGCAACATAAGCAATAAAAATCTATACTTTTGCATCTTCATATAACTTTATATTCAGTGACGCTTATGCAATATTTATGCCAGTTTTGAATTTTTATATCAGACATAATATTATCAAGTATAAATCAAGTGGTTATAGAATAAAATTAGAATCCTAGAAAAGGTTTTTTATGTGGAATTTTATAAAATAATGTGTGGAAAAATTCTACATAAATAATCTACATTTCGTTAAGGCAATAGTATGATAAATGTATTTTTCAGTTCATGCAACAATAAATAAACCGGTCACAAATACAAGATTATTATTTGTGGCCGGTTTATTTATTATCCGAAGCAGATACCCATTCTTCTACCTTGCACAACCAGTTCATGGTCTTCTGTAACCAATCTGAGTTTGCCTGCAGTTTCGATAAGCGGTATTGAACTTATTTTGTTACCCTGCAGGGCAACCATTCTGCCGTATTCTCCGTTTGAGATAAGTTCTACGGCGTGTCCTCCCATCAGTGTGGCCAGATTGCGGTCGTAAGCGGTTGGGCTTCCTCCTCTTTGTATATATCCGAGTACAGTCTCACGGGTTTCAAATCCTGTCTCGTATTCTATTTCTTCCGCTATGTATTGCGCGGCCTTTTTCCCGTCTGGCGTGTTTATGCCTTCTGCTACCACCACTATAGAATAAGGCTTGCCTTTTTTCAGTCGTTCTATTATGGTGTCGCCTATATTACGTATGTCAAAAGGAATCTCCGGCATAAGTATAATGTCGCCTCCGCCAGCCATGCCTGAGTACAATGCCAGCCATCCGGCTTTATGTCCCATTACTTCTATAACCATCACTCTTTGATGTGAACTTGCGGTAGAGTGAAGTCTGTCTATTGCATCAGCTGCTATTGAAACAGCAGAGTCAAAGCCGAATGAAATATCCGTTCCCCAGACATCGTTATCTATCGTTTTGGGTATGCTGACCACATTTACTCCCGCTTCCATCAGTTTGGCTGCAGTTTTTTGTGTACCGTTTCCTCCGATACATACCAGACAATCTAACCCATAATCTTTTATGGTCTTCAGAATTTGCGACGATTTGCTGTTCCCGTCCGGTGCCGATGTCTTTTTAAACGGTTTCTCGCGTGAAGTGCCAAGTATTGTTCCTCCTAGTGTTAGCAATCCAGTGATTGAATCTTCTGTCAGGCGGTTGATATGTCCGTCCATCAATCCTCTGAACCCATTGTGTATGCCGTAAACTTCCATCCCATAATGGTTCATTGCGCTTTTGCATACTCCGCGTATTGTTGCGTTAATGCCTGGGCAATCTCCTCCAGATGTCAATATCCCTATTTTCATAACTAGTGTAATTAATTCGTGATGTAAAGTTATTAAAAAAACAAGATTTCCCCGATTTTAATAAAAAAATAATCTTGTCAGTCGTTTATATAATAAGAAAAACATACCTTTGCAATAATAAGAATAAATGAAAAAGTGTGATCAATATGAATATAACACAATTGATTGACAGGATATTTGTATCACGTAGGAAACAGATTGAAAAATATTCAACCAACGCTGAAGAAATACAAAATGGAGTATTGAAAAAACTGGTTGACGCAGCTTCCAGCACCGAATGGGGAAGGCGTTATGATTTCAAAAATATAAAAGACTATTCCGGCTTTGACAAACAGCCTGTACAAGTTTATGATGATGTCAAGGGCTATATAGACCGTATGCGTCATGGAGAAAAGGATGTTCTTTGGCCGGGAACTGTAAAATGGTATGCCAAATCCTCCGGTACCACAAATGACAAAAGTAAGTTTATCCCTGTTTCGGCAGATGGATTGAAAAAGATACATTACAGAGGTGGAACAGATGCGGTGGCATTGTATCTTGGTGAGAATCCCCAAAGTAACTTTTTCTCCGGTAAAGGTTTGATTTTAGGAGGTAGTCATTCTCCAAATTATAATCTGAAGGATAGTCTCGTTGGAGATTTGTCTGCAATACTGATACAGAATGTCAATCCTTTAGTCAACTTTATTCGTGTTCCGAGCAAAAAAATAGCTTTGTTGAGTGAATTTGAAGAAAAGGTTGAAAGAATAGCATCATCTACCATTAACAAAAATGTGACAAACATTTCTGGCGTTCCGTCCTGGATGCTTGCTGTAATAAAAAGAATACTGGAGAAGACCGGGGCAGAAACTCTGGACCAGGTTTGGCCTAATCTGGAAGTGTTTTTCCACGGTGGAGTATGCTTTACCCCATATAGAGAGCAATATAAAAGCATAATCCCTTCTTCCAAAATGCATTATATGGAAACTTATAATGCCAGCGAAGGATTCTTTGGATTGCAGAACTCCCTTTCTGATCCTGCCATGCTCCTTATGATAGACTATGATGTTTTCTACGAGTTTATCCCGTTGGATGAGTTGGAGAATGAACATCCTAATATTATTCCTTTGTGGGGAGTAGAAGTTGGTAAGAACTACGCAATGGTTATAAGTACATCATGTGGCTTATGGCGTTATATAATAGGAGATACTGTTAAATTCACCCAAAAGAATCCATATAAATTTATTATAACAGGGCGTACAAAGCATTTTATCAATGCGTTCGGTGAAGAATTGATGGTTGATAATGCCGAAAAAGGCTTGCAGGTGGCATGCAAGGAGACTGGGGCACAGGTCCTTGAATATTCTGCCGCACCTGTCTTTATGGATGCTAATGCCAAATGCCGTCATCAGTGGCTTATTGAGTTTTCAAAGATGCCTGATTCTGTTGAACATTTCCGTAAAGTGCTTGACAAGGCATTGCAAAGTATTAATTCCGACTATGAAGCAAAGCGTCATAAGGATATTACTCTCCAGGAATTAGAGATAATAGTAGCCCGTCCGGGATTGTTCCATGATTGGCTTAAGCAAAAAGGTAAACTTGGAGGACAACATAAAATCCCTCGTTTAAGCAATAATCGTGAACATATTGAGAGCATGCTTAAACTGAATTCATGAATATAAGGTAATTCGACACTATTCACATAAAAAGTAAAACACAGAAAATGAAAATATCCTCTTTACATATCTTGCCTTTGTCGGTGTTAATATTGATAGTATATTCGTGCGCCAGTACTGGAACGCCCGATGGAGGTCCATATGATGAAACTCCGCCCAAATTCGTACGTGCTACTCCTGAACCAAATGCTACAGGAAATACTCGTAAAAAGATATCCATTGAGTTTGACGAGTTTATCAAGATAGAGAATGCAGCTGAGAAAGTAATTATCTCACCACCTCAAACAGAAATGCCTGAGGTAAAGGCCAGTGGAAAGAAGGTTCTTGTAGAGTTTTTTGATACTCTTAGGAATAATACTACTTATACTATTGATTTTGGCGATGCTATTGTCGATAATAACGAAGGAAATCCTATGGGTAATTTCGCATATGCCTTTTCTACAGGTGAGACTATAGATACTATGGAAGTATCCGGTACTGTGCTTAACGCACAAGACCTGGAACCTATAAAGGGGATACAGGTTGGCCTTCATAAGAATCTTAATGATACTGCTTTCACAAAGTTACCGTTCGATAGAATTTCCCGTACAGATAGCCGTGGGCATTTTTCAATCAAAGGTGTAGCTCCTGGAAAATACCGTATATATGCACTTAAGGATGGTAACCAGAACTATTTGTTTGACTCCAAGACAGAAATAATAGCATATTCAGATTCCATTATTATACCTTCCATGGAACCTGCTACAAGACAGGATACCACATGGAATGCTATTGATACATTAAAGATAGATACCATAAAGACAATCCATTATACACATTTCATGCCTGATAATCTGGTATTAAGAGCATTCAAGGAAGAAAATACCATGCAGTATCTGGCAAAAAGCGAGAGAGAGCAGCTCAACCGTTTTTCTCTTTATTTCAGTGCAAAGGCAGATACTTTGCCTACAATAAAAGGTCTTGATTTTGACGAAAAAGATGCTTTCATCATCGAACCATCTATAAAGAATGATACAATAAGGTATTGGATAAAAGATACTGTACTTTGTGAAAGAGATACACTTACGCTACAGGTTGATTATTTATATACCGATACTCTTGGAAACCTTGTACCAAAGAGAGATACCCTTGCAATGATGAATAAGTTAAGCAAGGAAAAACGTCTTGCAATGGCAAAGGACGAAATGGAGAAGAAAGAAAAAGAGATGAAGAAGAGAAGAAGAAAAGGAGACACACTAAATGTGGTTGAAACAAAATTCTTCAAAATGAACGTTGATGCTCCATCGTCCATGGATATAAACAGAAATATTAGCCTGCAGTTTGAAGAACCGGTACAGAGTATAGACACAGCCGCAATACATGTTGACGTGAAAGTTGATACTTTGTGGAATGAAGAACGTTTTATTTTCATGGCCGATACTGTGGCTCCACGCAAGTATTATATCCTTAGCGACTGGAAACCTGGAAATGAGTACAGACTGAGAATAGATTCTACTGCCATAAAAAGCATATATGGACTTCATACTGATAAGGTAGAGAATACAGTCAAGATAAAGACTCTTGAAGAATATGGAACGCTGTATCTGAACATAAAAGGTATAGAAGGAAATGCTGTGGTGCAGTTGCTTAATTCCAGCGATGCCGTAGTCAGGGAACAGAAAGTAAAGAAGAACAATACATGTGATTTTTACTTCCTGCAGCCTAATACCAAGTATTATATTAGAATGTATATTGATTCAAATAACAACGGTAAATGGGATACTGGTCTTTATGACAAGAAAATTCAGCCCGAAGAAGTATATTATTACCCTAAAGTATGGGAAATGAAAGCCAACTTCGAGTTTGAGGAAGACTGGGATGTTAAGGCTGTCCCTCTTGACAGACAAAAACTTGATGAAATAAAGAAACAAAAGCCGGAAGAGGCTAAAAAGATAAAAGACAGAAATAAGGAACGAGCTAAAAAATTAGGATTGACATCATGATGAAAAAAATATTCTTTTCTTTTTTGATTGCCTTGTTTGCTGTAACAGGAACCAGGGCACAATGCGGGGCATATAATGATGCCATTAAGCCGGGCGAAGAATTGTCGTATGAGCTTAAGTTCAACTGGAAATTCATCTGGATAAATGCCGGATGGGCTAAAATGACGGTTGATACTGTAATGTATAACGGAAGATCATGTCTGAAAACCGACCTTGAATCTTATACAAACAAGAGGATAGATATGTTTTTCAGAATGCGTGACACACTGACATGTATCACATCCACCGATCTTGTTCCATTATATTTCCGCAAAGGGGCTGCAGAAGGGAAAAGATATAGTGTTGATTATGTAACGTTCAGTTATCGTAACGGTAAATGTATTGTAGATCAGTCAAGATCGGTAAATGGTAAAAAAAGAGAACCTGACCATCAGGAATTGTCGGTTTGTGTTTATGATATGTTAAGCATACTTCTTCAGGCACGTTCTTACGATGCTTCCGATTATGTTCCTGGAGATAAGATATTATTTTCCATGGCGACTGGAAAAGACGTAGAAAAACAGACACTTATATATAGAGGAAAAGAGACGTGCAAGGTAGAGAACGGCTTAAAGTTCCGTTGTCTGGTATTCTCTCTCGTTGAATATGTCAAGGGTGAAGAGAAAGAAGTTATCACGTTTTACGTTACCGATGACAGAAATCATCTGCCTGTGCGTCTTGACATGTATCTCAATTTCGGTTCAGCCAAGGCATTCCTGAGTGAAATTAAAGGAAACAAGCATCCTTTGGATTCACAGATAGAGTAGAAAGGTCTCGTTTTTAATATATAGCTTTTAAAGATATAATTCATAATGATGATAAATACGTTGCGCAGAAAGTTACGTGGCATACCGTTAGTAGTGATATTGCTGACTGTATTCCCATTTTTAATAAGTGCTTATTGCATAGGTTCGGAGAATAATGATAACTCGTTCGCTGATACCAGATATACATGTGTAAGTGTTCCGCGTCGGATAGTGTTTTGCGGCGATACTGTAGATTTGACACGCTATGACCGTCACGAACGTATGGACCGAGAACTTATGGCATTTTCTTTTATGCACAGTACATCCATACAGACCATTAAGCGTGCAAACCGATATTTCCCTGTCATAGTGCCAATCCTGAAAGAAAACGGTATTCCTGAAGACTTCAAATATCTTATGGCTATTGAGAGCGCTTGCAACCCGTTGGCTCGTTCCGGCGCAGGTGCGGCAGGTTTGTGGCAGTTTATGCCGGTCACAGGTAAGGAGTATGGGCTAGAGGTTAACTCCCATGTTGACGAACGTTACCATATCGTTAAAGCAACATATGCGGCATGTAAATATTTGCGGGAAGCCTATAATAAGTTTGGCGACTGGATAAGTGTTGCGGCATCATACAATGCCGGACAGGGCAGAATTTCACAACAGCAGGACAGACAATATACTGACGAAACGCTTGACCTTTATCTGGTTGAAGAAACAGCACGTTATATATATCGTATTTTTGCTGCAAAATTATTATTTGATAATCCCTCTGCATTCGGATTCCGTCTGAAAGCGTCCGATTTATATCCGCAAATACATTATCGCACAGTCAAAGTCAGTGAGACCATAACAGATTTAGCACGTTTTGCCAAGAGTCAAGGAACAACCTATGCTCTTCTCAAAAACCTAAATCCGTGGTTGCGCGATACATCACTTCCATGTAAAAATGGTAAAGAGTATGTCATAATGCTTCCAGACAATGACAAGATAAATTATAATCCGGATTTGACACTGCCATATGACAGAAAATGGGTCGTTGACTGATTTTTTATAGTAAATTGAACTTTTTATATACTGTAACCAAATAGAGTTACATGTATTTTTGCAAAAACATTTTTTTAAACATAAATTTTTACCATGAGAAAACTATTATTATTCAGCACGGTGTGTGCATGTTCGCTTGCAGCATCTGCCCAAACCTTTAAGGAATGGCAGGACCCTCAGGTGAACGAGGTAAACCGTGCCCCTATGCATGCAAATTTCTTTGCATACGAGAACATTGAGGCATCAAAAACAGCTTTGAAAGAAAAGTCAGAAAACTTCATGACCTTGAACGGCACATGGAAATTCTTCTGGGTTGAGAACGCCGACCAGCGTCCTACAGATTTCTTCCGTGTAGGATATAACGACAAAGGTTGGGCCGATTTCCAGGTACCTGCTGTATGGGAACTGAACGGATACGGTGACCCTATCTACGTTAATGTAGGTTATGCATGGCGCAACCAGTACAAAAACAATCCTCCTTATGTACCCGTAGAGAAAAACCATGTAGGTTCGTACCGTAAGGAAATAGTTGTTCCTGCCGACTGGAACGGTAAGGATATTATCGCTCATTTCGGCTCGGTTACGTCAAACATGTATCTCTGGGTAAATGGAAAGTTTGTAGGTTACAGCGAGGACAGCAAGCTTGAGGCAGAGTTTGACATTACCAAATATCTGAAACCTGGACAGAAGAACCTCATTGCATTCCAGGTATTCCGTTGGTGCGACGGTACATATCTTGAAGACCAGGACTTCTTCCGTTATAGCGGAGTAGGACGTGACTGCTATCTCTATACCCGCAACAAGAGCCGTATAGACGATATCCGTATCACTCCTGACCTCGACAGTGAATATAAGAACGGAACACTCGATGTAGTTCTCAGCATGAAGGGCAATAATAGTGTAACTCTTGAATTGCTCGATGCACAGGACAATGTAGTGTCTTCCAAAGAAGTGAAAGGTAGCGGAGATGTTAAGACAAAATTCGAGGTTGAAAACCCTAACAAATGGACTGCAGAAACTCCTTATCTTTATACATTGCGTGCTTGCGTGAAGAAAGGTGATAAAGTGACAGAAGTAGTACCTGTAAAAGTAGGATTCAGAAAAGTGGAAATCAAGAACGCGCAGGTTCTCGTCAACGGTCAGCCTGTATTGTTCAAGGGAGCTAACCGTCACGAAATGGACCCGGACGGAGGTTATGTTGTTTCGCGCGAACGTATGCTTCAGGATATCCAGATAATGAAGAAATTCAATATCAACGCCGTCCGTACTTGTCACTATCCTGACGATGCATACTGGTATGAACTTTGCGACAAATACGGTATCTATATGGTAGCAGAGGCTAACATCGAATCTCACGGAATGGGTTACGGTGAAACCACACTTGCCAAAGTAGATTCTTACCGTAAGGCACATCTCGAACGCAACAAACGAAACGTACAGCGTAACTTCAATCATCCAAGTATCATATTCTGGTCATTGGGAAATGAAGCCGGTTATGGTCCGAACTTTGAAGCAGCATACGATTGGGTAAAGGCTGAAGACGCCAGCCGTCCTGTACAGTACGAAAGAGCCGGTAGAGATGGAAAAACAGACATATTCTGTCCGATGTATTACAGATATAACGCATGTGAAAAATACTCAGCCGACGAAAATAGCCAGAAACCGTTGATACAGTGTGAATATGCACACGCAATGGGTAATTCTGAAGGTGGTTTCAAGGAATATTGGGATTTAATCCGCAAATATCCTAAATACCAGGGCGGTTTCATTTGGGATTTCGTTGACCAGTCTTGCCGCTGGACAGGCGAAAACGGTAAGATGATATACGCTTACGGTGGCGATTTCAACCGTTTTGATGCCAGCGACAACAATTTCTGTGACAACGGTCTGATAAGTCCTGACCGTGTTCCTAATCCGCATATGTACGAGGTAGGATATTTCTATCAGAACATCTGGACTACAGCCGGTGATTTGTCGAAAGGCGAAGTAAAGGTATATAATGAGAATTTCTTCCGCGACCTTTCAGCATATCGCATGGAATGGGAACTCCTCAAAGACGGTAAGCCGGTACGCAACGGGGTAGTGGAGCGCCTTGAAGTGGCACCTCAGCAGACAGCTACAATTAACATTCCTATAGGTAAGGTATGCAACTGTGGAGAATGGCTTCTCAATGTCAAGTATATCCAGAAGAACCGCGAGAACCTCGTTCCTGCAGGACACGTAGTGGCTAAGAATCAGTTAGTAGTTAAAGGATATGAGGCACCGGCAATCAAACTGGAAAATGTGGCAGAAGCAAATAAGTCTGTTGTGGCTCCTGTAGTGAATGATGCAAATGTAAACTGCATTGAAGTGACAGGCGAAACATTCAACATACAGTTTGACAAGAAGACAGGCTATATGGACAGCTATATGGTTGACGGAACTCAGATGATAAAAGAGGGAGCTCAACTCTCTCCAAACTTCTGGCGTGCCCCAACCGATAATGACTACGGTGCAGGTCTTCAGAACAAGTATGCTGTATGGAGGAATCCTGAAATCAAGCTTCTTTCATTGAAGCAAGAATCAAAAGATGAACAGGTCGTGGTATCTGCAGAATACGAAATGAAGAGTGTCCATGCCAAACTGTTCCTGACTTACACTATTAATAATGTAGGAGCAGTAAAAGTTACTCAGAGAATGGCTGCCGCTGCCGATGTAAAGGTTTCAGATATGTTCCGTTTCGGAATGCAGCTTGTAATGCCTTCATCATTTGAGAACATCTCGTATTACGGACGCGGTCCTGTAGAAAACTATATCGACCGTAACCACAGTACAGACCTCGGTATATACAACCAGACAGTTACAGAACAGTTCTATGCGTATATCCGTCCTCAGGAAAACGGAACAAAGACAGACATCCGTTGGTGGAATATGTTGAATGCAGAAGGTAAAGGTCTGCAGTTCGTAGCCGAAGCACCATTCTCTGCTTCAGCACTGCATTACACTATAGAGTCACTTGACGATGGCGTACAGAAAGACCAGCGTCATTCTAATGAAGTTGAACCTTCTGACCTAACAAACGTCCTTATCGACAAAGTTCAGCAAGGTCTGGCCTGTGAAGACAGTTGGGGAGCAATTCCATTGCCAAAATACAGAATACCTTATGGGAATTATGAATTTACATTCGTGATGACTCCTATAAACAATTCTGTGGTTATTGAATAACAATAGCTGATATGTCATAAATAAAGCCCTCCGAGCATCGTTTGTTCGGAGGGCTTTATGTCTTTATTGTCTAAAACTCAGTGAACGCTTAATGAACGTCAAATGAACATCCGGTGAACACGAAATGAACTGGCAAACAAGTCGTATATACTGTAGTATCCGTTATCAAATTCATTACATAAAGATAATAATTATGTTTAGGTAATGGCGCTTAAATACCATTTAAATACTGCTTAAACACCATTTAATAACGTTCAGAATCCATTCAAATACCGTTCATTATCCATTCACCCATGCTTTTGTCATCTTTTCGGTCTGGTGATTCGTATATGCTACAGTGATGTGTTAAAAGGGCAATGATTGGAATATTCTGCTTATTTTAATCATAAAATGACGAGAATAATTTGCTTATTCTCGTCATAAAACTTATTTTTGTGAAAAACTGACGTGAAATGAGACCTATATACATTTGGCAGCATCCGGCATGGCCGGTATTTACTTGGAATGATTCACGCCTTATCACGCTGCTATCCGAGGTTCGTAGTTTGGAAGGCAGGATATACGGCATGATGAGTGGATTAGGGTTTGATATACAAAGTCATGCTTCGTTGGACGTTATGACTGAAGATGTGTTACGCTCCAGCGAAATTGAGGGAGTGATATTGAACTCAGACAGAGTCCGCTCCTCTATAGCCAAACATTTGGGACTTGATACTGTTGGAATGCCTGAGCCTGACCATTATACGGAGGGAGTGGTACAGGTGATGATAGACGCCGTGAAAAATTGTCAAAATCCGCTTGATACCGAAAGGTTATGCAGTTGGCATGCAGCTATGTTTCCTACCGGCAGGAGCGGTATGTATGCAATAACCGTAGGCAGATACAGAACAGGCGATGAACCGATGCAGATTGTTTCCGGTGCAATGGGGAAAGAGAAAGTTCACTATGAGGCACCACCGTCAGATGCTGTGCCCCGAATGATGGATGAATTCATTGCTTGGGTGAACGGCTGCCAAAACATAGGCCCTATATTGAAAGCAGCTGTAGCCCATTTGTGGTTTGTTGCTATACATCCTTTTGATGATGGTAACGGACGTTTGTGCAGAACCATCACTGACATGCTTTTGGCCAAGGCAGACGGATACCGATTGCGATTCTACAGTATGTCGGCAGAAATATTGCGCGAAAAGAAATCCTATTATGATGCCTTGGAAAAGACTACAACAGGTACGCCTGATCTGACCGTTTGGCTCGAATGGTTTCTGCAGACAATGAAATCAGCTATACTCCGTTCGCAGGATATGGCAAAGCGTATCGTAAGTAAAAGCTCTTTTTGGCAGCGCAACCGACATATATCTATGAATGAAAGGCAAGTGAAAGTTATAAATATGCTGTGGGAAGGTTTTGACGGAAAACTCACTTCTTCCAAATGGGCTAAAATAACCAAATCATCGCAAGCTACGGCTCTCAGGGATATCACTGACCTTGTAGGTAAAGGAATACTGTCTGTGGCATCCGACGGAGGTCGCAGCACTCACTATATCTTGAATGAGGATGAGAAATAAAAAATCAGATTGCTGGTGAAAATACTCTAACATGAAAGGGAGAAGTTTTTAATACTCCTCCCTCTTCGGTTTTTTGTATAGTTTTAATTGTCACATGTCTTATTTCTTCAGCAGAGAAACATTGTCTATCAAAGCCTTTGTATCTTTATTCTGCAATTGTATAACAACAACGAAATCCTTAATCATATCTTCGCTTGCGTCAGTCACGTTGATTTTACCGCCTTTGGCTTCTACACCTTGTGGACTTGCAAAGTTATCTACAGCCTTGCTAAGATCAAATTTAGCAGTTACTTTCACCCATTTGTCCAGTTTCTTTTCTGCTCTGCTGAAAGCTGCTGCCGATTGTTTCTTTGTTGTTTCGTCATTGATGTCGAAACCTTCACGCAGGAAGAACATTTTGTCGTTGTTTGCACTCTTAAGGAATACTCTCACCTGAGTCTTAGGAGTAAGAGCCTTCATATCGAATGTCAATGTGTAGATACCTTTCTCGGCTCCTTGTACACGCTGTCCTACATACGATCTGTACCATGAATTGTCCGAGGTGTTTTCTATCTGTACGGCATTTCCATGAGTGTTGTCATCTTTCACGTTTGCGAAAGTGGTTTTACCTTCTGTTTTGTCAAAGAAGAACCAGTCTGTCGAGGCTGGAGTTTTGTTTACTGTTTCTTTATTCACTTCAGTGCTGAAATCACCGTTTTTGATGATGTTTTGTGCATTTGCGGTAAAAGCTGCTGCCACAAATGCTGTTGCTAAAATAATTTTTTTCATGTTATTATGAGTTTAAATGTAACTGATTAAAGTTTTGTAATTTCCTCTACGGACATTCCGGTCACAGCAGATATGGTTGCAGTATCTATGTCCAATTTCTTCATATTGCGTGCAATTTCCATTTGTTTTAGCTTTTCGCCTTCTGCTCTGCCTGCTTCCAGTCCTTCCGCTCTACCTTCCGCTCTACCTTCCGCTCTTTCAGTATTGATATTATCTCTAAGTATTACAATATTGTCCAAATGTCTGTAGTATGCTTCCTTTTCAGCCTTGTTCATGCTGTCTATTTTTAGCTTTTCCCTTACCTCTTCCAGTCCCGGAGCGTTTGCTCCTTCCGGTATTTCTCCCGTGTTTAGGTAGTAAATCCATTCTTCCAGAGGAGTTTTCGCTACCTTGTTAAAGTCATTCACCTTTAGAATGTAATATTCAGGATAAAGCTGGCTCACTTCATCCACCTTGAAAGTTTGCCTCTGGAAAGGGCTCAATTCCAGAATGTCGTTTAGATGTATTCCCTTGAATACTGTCTTCCCGTGATATACTATGTCTTTTCCGTGTCCCAGGGTGAAATATACTATGTTTATGCTGTATATTTTTTTCACCTTGTCGTACCCTTCTCCACGGTTGATATATTCCGTTACCAATTTTGAAGTTCCAAAAAGCATTCTTTGGAAATATGCATATTCGTTGTTGTTCTGCACCTCAATCAGTATCAAGTTTCCCTTGGAGTTTTCCGCTAAGAGGTCCACGCGGTTATACTTGTCGTATTCCTCCTCCTGGTTGCTTTCGCTTTCCAACAGGTTCTTGATAGTGATTTTCTCGTTCAGAAGAGTAGTAAGCAGTCCCTCAAGCACCTTGAAGTTCGCCTTGTCCCTGAGCAGGCGTTTCATCGCCCAGTCGAATCTGATATAGTTTCCCATAAATGCAAGTGTTGGTTTTTGCAAATATAGTTATAAGAAATTGTATTTCAAAGTGCTTATGTGGATGAACGCACTATTCTTTTTGCAGATTTCTTCCGTAATAACAAACCGTAACACGTTCGTGTTACGCTCGTTACACGTACGTGTTGCGCTCGTTTCACGTACGTGTTCCACGCGTTACACGAACGTGTAACGGAATCTTCTATTGAGCGTTCGTTTTTGTATAATAGAATGTTGGACTTTTTGAGGTTTGAAGTAATAGTAATTCTGCGAGAAAGTAAAGTCTTGGTTAGTCATAAAATTGCCTGTTTGCTGGTCTCCCGTCAGATTATCTGTATTGGAATTTATTTTAAGAAAATATTTAATTATTTGAAAAAAGTTTATTATCTTGCGTGCAATTTATGATAAAAATCATATTGGGAGTGAAACGTTTGTTCTGTTTGGAGGATTAATGCTATATATAATATGTGTATTGTATATGTCCTTCAACATAAATAGGCTATGAAAGGTGCGGATATTAAAATATTTGTATTATTTTGTACCATTCATGAACTATTTTATCAAATGTACATATGTTATTATTGATATATTTGCAGAATAAAACCTTGAAAAATAAAACTTAATGTAATTTTATCTTATGAAAACTGGATTCCAAGA
>JAHLFB010000192.1 GCA_018884025.1 Candidatus Phocaeicola faecipullorum | reverse complement strand
CATCAAACTTTCAGACAAGGCTCCTGAATCCAAGAAATATTCCTCCTATGTGCCTTATTACGCATAGAAGTTTTATTTGCTGAGGAAATCCCTCTTGTACTAAATACTATTGATTATCAATAAGTTTTTATTTGCTGAGGAAATCCCTCTACTCAAAATCGGTCGCAGGCTCCCTTACTCACTTCCTAAATACCCACCCATCCCAGCGGTGTAAGCGAGCGCCGCAATCCAGCACTGGAGAAGTTCCTTTGATATTACGACAAGTGCCTGCCATTTTGATAAATGATTCATTCGCAGTCCGAAATAAGAAAAAAGAGTTCACCCCGTTGACAACGCCAATCGGCATAGATTGAAAGAAATTTCTAGTTGGACAAATTCCAATTCCTATTTATTCCCCTCCTGCATTCTTTGCCGCACTTTGGCCCACGCCGGAGTATTAAAAAGGCAGCACTCGCGCATTGTCCGGAGCATTTCGGCAAAGCGGTTGGCAGGGATGACAAAACTCAATTCATTGGCTTCCACATAAGGGCGTACCGAAGGATCGAAGAACCCGATAAATGTCCGCCGCCCGCCCAAACGGTTTTCACGCACCGCATGGCTGATGACCGATGCACATCCTGCCCCGAAAGGAGCAGACACGGCATCTTCGGCGTTGTTGTCGAAATACGCCCATGTCGCCAAACCTGAAAGCATATCGGGTGCGGCGAAGAAAAGCAAGCCCTCCATCCCATCAAAAGAAGCCGCCCGGTCGATACGGACAAAGTTCAGGTATTTCCGGTCCGTCAGTTTTACGTCAAGTCGCTCCACATATTCCTTTACGTCCTGCGGCGTTTGCTTGTACCGTTCTTTTTCGGAAACAAACGTATAAACACGCTCTGGCAGCGGGGCAAAGCCTGCATAGTGTTTGCCACCACCGCAAGTAACAGTATCGGCACTGAGGGTGACGTCCTGCCCCTCTTTGACTTTCACCAATAACTTGAACATACAGCCATTGGTTTTCTCAGGAAAGGAGACTGGAGTATCGCTGTAATAAAACAGAATGGGTAGCGTGGCTTTTTCGCCGAATGCCTCATGGAAATCCTGAATAAAAGTACTAATGTCAGTCATTGTCCTATCGTTAATAATCAACAGTTACAAAAGTATGAAAAATCCGGAAACGAGTCTAATGCCGGCACGGATTACTATCAGACATCAGGAGGGGCAAAAAATTCTAATCTTCTAAGATGCGAACCATTTCGGCAGGCGTGACAACGAATGGTTTTACAGGGAAATGCCTGATATTACCCGTGATAAGATAAGAATCTTCAACGGAAAGAGCGATCTCGTAGAATACGATGTCTTTCGGGTCTGGGAATTCGATATCTGCTGTCGGAGTCCTGTCTATATTCAATCCATCGGTAATGATGGCTTTGATGACTGTCTCTATCAATGAAAGATTCAAATGGAACTTCGGTCTTGATAACACGCTCTTGTACTCTTCAAGTATCTCGTCATTGTACAGAGGAACGATTCGCTCCTGCAAGATCGCACGAAAGACTTTGACAGGATTGGATTCAAGGTTACTCGATAAGAGCGCAGAGACAATAACATTGGTGTCGATGACAGCGAAAATTTTATCTTTCATTGCGGGCATTCTGTATCTCGGCGTTAATTTCATCAAGTGTAAGATCCTGCACTCCTGCGGCGGCAGCCTGTGTCCTCATTTCAAGGAATGCCTCCCATGCTTCTTTATTTATCTGTTCCCTGCCGGATGCCTTTATTTCGAACGGAATGCGCCTCTCACGCACGACCGTTTTCATGAATACGGTGATTGCTGCAGTGCTTGTGAAGCCGAAATCATCACATATCATATCGAATTTTTTCTTCAGGGTGTCATCCACCCTCATTGATAGTGTAGCTTGTCCCATGATAGTCTATTTTAGATTGTATGTGCAAATATAATACAATGTATTGATTATTGCAAGACAATATCCATATTTATGACAAATATACATACGATAAAGTGGATGATTTTTCAACCATTGACTCTATTTGCACTTTTGTTATCCTATCCTGACCGCACCGTCAGCAGTCTGTAATTGACAGTTTAGAATATATGCCTGGTTAACACACAATTACGAAGTCATAACGACAACATACTGACCTGTACTCTGGTGCACGGACTTTTTATAAATGCACCTGGAAAGTGTTGTGGCATGGATTGTATGCGGTCAACACTGAGGTGACAACCCGCAGTCTGTAAATCACACATCTTATGTAATTCTATGTGAACTAACAAGATACATAGAATATGGCTGAACAGACTGCCATTTCCCTCGTACTGAAACTGCCCCACCTCTTGATAAAATCACAAAGTATAAAGTTACTCCTATTCCAGCCACATTAAAGAATTCTGCGTATATTTGTCATAACATTCACACACAGACAGAAAACAGACCGACATGCTCAACCTGCTCACAGTCACATGGGATGTCAACCCCTTCATCCTGACCGGCATCCTGCTTCTGATATGGAGTGCCAGGAAAGGCGGTCCGGCAAGGATTCAAAACAATACTGTCCGGCATGGT
>JAHLFB010000191.1 GCA_018884025.1 Candidatus Phocaeicola faecipullorum | reverse complement strand
ATACTGGTCTGTGAAAGTCAGCATATCGAATATATAAGGGTCTTTGAGCATTGACTTTACCTCGCTCGCTTCTGGTGCAGGCAGGGTCTCGGTGAAATTATTGGCCAACGCCCCATGCTTGCCGTAATGGTCAAGTTTGATAGCTTCCTGTAGATAGCGTTTATTCCAATGGGATGTAATACTTTGTACCATATACCAATATCGCGCCCGTATGTCCTTGACTTGCTGTAAAAGTATCAGATTATGTGTCCAGTCCAGGTGCTTTATGGGAAGAGTAAAATTGTATGTATCCATTTGTGCAGCCACTGGTTGCGTGATTGGCTTTGATGGTTCCCTCAATTGCGCAACCAGTGGTTGCGCAATTGGTTTTTGTGGTTATTACTCAGGTACATATATTTGATTGCATTTTTACAAATATACTGTTTCCGTACCTAAATAACAATAATCGGCATATAATTTATGTAATTTGTATGTTCTCCACACGCTCGTGTGGAGTTCTCATCACGTTCGTGTGGAGCTCTCGACACGTCCGTGTGGAGTACTCGACACGTTCGTGTGGAGATAACTGTTTCAGCTCGATGTTTTCTGATTTGTCTCATGCTTTTATAATTAAGTGGGTAATTAATCCTTATCCTTTGTTGTTTTCACTTCAATAACGCAGACTTGTGTAAAAACCCCTATGTGGGAAGATAAAATAATAATGAGAAAAGGGTAGCATTGAATCATCAAAGCTACCCTTTAGTATAAATGTGAAAAATTATGTATAACGCTAATTTACTGCCCAGTCGCTAATTGTTCCGGTTTCAGAAGAGAATGATGCACCGATTTTATAAACTTTGCGGCTATCGGTTGCATATCCACGTGCATATCCTTTTTCCTCTATCTGCTGAAGCGCCTCTTGGGCCGTACCGTCCAGTTTGAACTCAAAGATATATACATATTCTGATGTTTCCACTATGCAGTCCACACGTCCCTGGCTCTGTACTTTTTCGGCATAGACGGTATAAACACTCACCAAACGCATAATGAGATAGAAGGTATATTGGAAATACCGTTCACGTTCCACCTCGTTTTCCTTGCGGCGCATTGTGTAAGGAATGCCGGAGAGGAAAGAAGTGAACAGCTCGCGTACCTGCTCCACCTCTCCTTTGCGCAGGGCTACAACAAGACTTCTTATCCATCCACCGGTTTCTTCGGTAGGTTGTAGATATGACGAAGCCACCATTGTAAGGAATCCCCCCTTTACTTCATTGTTAGGGAAATCAAGAAGAAAGGTATTGAAATCTCTGTCGTAAGCCTTTATTGTAAGATATCCGCTTTGATATATCATAGGCAAAGGACGTTCCACGTCAGCCTTGTAGTCTATAAATTCTGCCGGAGTGTAATATTTTCCGGTAAATTCGTTCATCCTCTCATGCGAATGGTTAAGCAGGCGAATAAGATATGTGGGAGTTCCTGTGCTGAACCAATAGTCATCAATACTCATTTTGTCAAGAGCGTTCAACAGACTGAATGGGTTATATATGTCAGTCATACGTTTGCTGAAGTGGTACCCATCGTACTGTTTCTTCAGCAGTTTATACATTTCTTCCGGTGTACACTGATACTCAACGGCCATTTGCGACACAGGTTCAGTAAAATATTTTACAATCTCCTCCTGAGTAATACCGCACAGAGCTTCATAACGTACATCCATACTTATATCTTTCGGCTGATTGAATCCACTGAACACACTTACCTGAGAGAACTTGGTAACCCCTGTCAGCAGTACGAACTGCAGGTGTTTGTCCGCTCCCTTAAACACGGAATAAAAAGCTTTCAGAATGTTTCGGTGTTTATCCTCCAGATTGGTATCCACATCCAGTACATCAAGCATAGGTTTGTCGTATTCATCTACAAGTACCACAGCGCGTCGCCCTGTCTGAAGATGAGCGGCTTCGAGAACCTTTATAAAGCGGTCGCCAAGACCCAATTCATTTTCACGTACAGGCAGATTGTATTTCTGTTCCCATTCCGCCAGATAAAAGTTAAGTTTCTTCTCCAGCTCTCCGGGATTGGTAAAATTAGTCGCATTGAAATCCACATGGAAAACGGGATACTCGTTCCATTCTGTCTCCATCTTTTCTATGGCAAGACCACGAAACAGTTCCTTACGTCCTGAATAATAGTTTTCCAGAGTAGAAACAAGTAGGCTCTTTCCGAACCGTCTTGGTCGACTGAGAAAATAAATGCTTCCATTATGTGTAAGGTCATAAATAATGTCAGTTTTATCGACATATATATAACCTTCTTGAATAATGCGTTCAAAACTTTGGATACCAATTGGAAATTTCATAACCTGATTCTTTTTGTACTTTACACAAAGGTAAATAAAAAATTGGACTTTTGCGTCATTAATTAATAGGTCTTTTCCCTTATTTTAATACTCAATATAATCAAGTATCCCCTGAATATAAGCTATAGTCACTCCATAATTGGTCATAGGAATATTCTGTTCCTTGGCTTTTGCAACGCGGTTCATCATAAACTTCCTGTTGAACATACATGCTCCGCAATGGATAATCAGGTCGTAGCCATCAAGATTTTCCGGAAAGTCGTGTCCTGATACCATATCTATCTGTATGTTATTGCCAAACCTTTTTCGGAGCATGGCTGGGATTTTCTCGCGACCAATATCTTCTGTGAGTGGGGCATGGGTGCATGCTTCTGCTATAAGGACTTTGGAATTGTTATTCAGTTTGCCTATTGTGCGTGCACCTTCTACAAAATAGTCTATATCGCCCTTGTGCTTGGCAAAGAGTACTGAGAACGATGTCAGTATGCTTTCCTTTGGCTTCAGTTCGAAAACGGTCTTGAACACCTGTGAGTCTGTGATGATAAGTTTCGGTGGATTTACCATCGCTTTGAGCATTGTTTCCAGCTTGTCTGTAGTGCAGCTCATTACAAGGCATTTTTTGTCAAGAAGTTCACGCAGGGTTTGAACCTGAGGCAAGATTAGTCTGCCTTTCGGAGCCTGAATGTCCTGTGGCATGACTAACAGTACGGTATCGTTTTCGCCGGCAAGATTTCCTATTATACTATTGTCGGAAGAGTTGTCAGGCTGGTTTTCTATCAGCGCTTTTCTTATCTCGTCGATGCCTTCCTTTGTCAGCGTACTTGCTATGACTGGTTTGGTACCGCATTTCTTTTCTATGGCAAGAGCTGTTTCTGTCTTGTTATCCAGAATGTCTGCCTTATTTAGTACCCATATCACCGGTGTATTCTTTGCGGTGAGTACTTTCTGCCATCGAAGTTCTTCTTCGATATTATCGTCTGTGCAGACCATAATAGCTATGTCAGTGCGTTCCGTAGCCTTTAATGTCTGCTTTACTCTCAGATTTCCAAGTTCTCCTTCATCATCGAATCCGGCTGTGTCTATAAATACACACGGGCCTATGCCGTGTATTTCCATCGATTTATATACAGGGTCGGTGGTAGTTCCGGCTACGTCCGAAACTACTGAAACTTCCTGTCCTGTGATGGCATTTATCAACGACGATTTTCCGCTGTTTCTTTTCCCGAAAAGTGCTATATGTGTGCGGTTTGATCTTGGAGTATCTTGCAATGACATATTATTATGGTTATTTAAACTTGAGTTATATTATCAGAATCTGAAGTCGCGCTTTCCTTCGCCAATGTATTTCAGATTCTCTATTGCGCGTCTCTTTATTGCAGGATTTGGAATTCTTTCCATCTGCTCACGTATCATCTTCGTGCCGAGGGCTTTTGTCTCGGGCGAAGCATAGTCTTCCAGATATTCCTGCAAAGTCATAAGCGCGTTTGGCGAGCAGCAGTTTGCTATCTGTCCTGTTTTTACCAATGACATGAAGCGGTCGCCTGTACGTCCTTCGCGATAGCATGCAGTGCAGAAGCTTGGGATATAGCCGAGTTTCAGCAGCCATGACACAATCTCGTCCAATGTACGGTTGTCGCTGATATCGAACTGTGAGGAGTTTTCTTCAGGTGTTTCCTCTACGGCATATCCGCCTACGCTTGTACGTGAGCCTCCGCTTATCTGTGAGATACCGAGTTCAAGTGCCTTTTCGCGCGATTTCTGCGATTCGCGTGTAGAGATAATCATTCCCGTGTATGGCACAGCTATACGGATGATGGCTACAATCTTCTGGAATATCTCATCGGAGATTGCATTCTCGAAGTCTGCCGCATTTATATCATCGGCAGAGCAGATTCGCGGTACGCTGATAGTGTGAGGTCCTACTCCGTAAGTGGCTTCCAGATGTTCTGCGTGCATCAGAAGTCCGGTGAAATCATACTTATATGTATTAAGACCGAACAGTACGCCGAGTCCTACATCATCTATTCCGCCTTCCATGGCTCTGTCCATTGCCTCTGTATGGTAAGCGTAATTGCTCTTCGGACCGTGCGGATGAAGTTTCTCGTAGTTTTCCTTATGATATGTTTCCTGGAAAAGAATGTATGTACCTATTCCTGCCTCGTGAAGCTTTCTGTAGTTCTCTACAGTTGTGGCTGCGATATTCACGTTCACACGGCGTATGGCTCCGTTCTTATGCTTTATTCCGTATATTGTCTTGATGGATTCAAGGATATATTCTATCGGGTTGTGCAACGGGTCTTCTCCGGCTTCAAGTGCCAGACGCTTGTGTCCCATATCCTGAAGTGCTATGACTTCACGTTCTATATCTTCCTGACTGAGCTTCTTACGGGCTATAGTCTTGTTTTTGATATGGTAAGGGCAATACACACAACTGTTTATGCAATAGTTTGAAAGATACAGTGGTGCGAACATCACTATTCTGTTGCCGTAGAACTTCTGCTTGATTTCCTTTGCCAGACTGAAGATTTCTTCCAGCAGTTCCGGGTCATTACATTCAAGCAGCAATGCGGCTTCACGGTGACTGATACCTTTGCATGCTCTTGCTTTTTCTATGATGGATGATATGAGTTCCCTGTTTCCGGCATTCTCTTCCGCATATTTCAGTGTGTCAAGAATTTCATCATGGCTGATAAATTCTTCAGCCTTTTTAGAATCGGCTCTGTACATAATTATATTTTTTAGAAGTTATAAGAGTTAAAGGAGTTATGGAAGTTAAAGAATTAACATTTCTTATTCTACATAATCTCCTCGACCGTAGTCAATAGTATAACCAATGGCGCTAAGCTTTTGTTCAAGAAAAAGCAGGCCTTCTGCAGCTTCGGCACCCATTGATGCCTTATTGTTGTACAACGAGTATTTGCTTCTTTCCTGTGCAGGGGAGAGATTTGGCATCACTACATTTGCACCTGCCAGTATTCCTCTTTCGCGTCCGTCGGGGGCGAGTGAAGCCAATGCTGTGGTTGACGGTATGAGTGCGTGAGGGTGCATAAGTCTGAATATTGACAACAGCAATAGGGTAGTGCGTATGCTGCCTGCACTTTTATCGGCAAACGGAGTGTCACGATGCGGTATGAAAGGACCTATTCCTATCATTTGAGGCTTGAACTCACCGATGAACAGAATATCTTCGATGATATTGTCTGTGGTCTGTCCCGGACTGCCAACCATTATGCCAGTACCTGTCTGATAGCCTATCTCTTTCAGATTCTTAAGGCATTGCAGCCTGTTTTGCAGCGACATCGTTTCGGGATGCAGCAATGAGTAATGATATGGATTGTGGGTTTCATGACGGAGCAGATATCTGTTGGCTCCGGCTTCATAGAACATCTTGTATGCTTCGTATGATTTTTCTCCCAATGACAGTGTTATGGCTGTATCCGGATATTTACGGCGTATGGACGATACTATGTTCGCTATTCTTTCGTCGGTCATATAGTTGTCTTCGCCACCCTGGAGGACAAAAGTACGGAATCCCAGTCTGTAACCTTCATCGCAGCATTGCAGGATAGTTTCCTTGTCAAGACGATATCTCTCCACATTTCTGTTGCTACGGCGTATTCCGCAGTACAGGCAGTCGTTGTGACAGCAGTTTCCTACCTCTATAAGTCCGCGCACGAAAATCCTGTTGCCGAACACTTTTTGTGTTTCGGAGCGTGCAATGCTGTTTATCAGTTCAAGACTGTCGTAATCGCACTCATCCAATAATATTCGAAATTCATCGGAAGAAAGTGTTTTCTCCCGATGAAGTCGCTCTATAAGTTTTCTCATATATATGTGATATGAAAAATCTCTGTTTATTCTTCTTCCTTGTAGTTCTCGTATTTCAGAGGACGTTTAATCAAATCCTGATTAAGCTGTCTTTTGCCAGAAAGAGGGTCGTTGAATGAACTTGGACCTGTGATACATCCTTCTGGACATGCCATCATTTCGATGAACTGTGCGTCTACCTTTCCTGTCTTGGCATATGCTCTGAGGACACCGATATTCTTCTTGTTGAAGTCCGAAACCTGCATTATCTTAATGCCGTTGGCCTTTTCTCCCAAGTAAGCTTTTACAGCTCCTGCCACACCGCCTGCCTGTGCAAAACCGTGAGCCTCGCATACAGATTCTTTAGCTACCTTGTATGGAGAAACTTCCTTCAGGTCGATTCCCATACCTTTGATAACTGAGCTTATTTCCTCGAAAGTCATCACATAATCTACGCATTCGTCACGCTGAGCTTCTTTTCTTTTGGCGATACATGGACCTATGAATACCACTTTAGCATCAGGATATTTCTTCTTAGCGATGCGTGATGCATAGTACATTGGCGAACCTGTAGTAGAAACGTATGGTTTCATAGCAGGTATATGCTTATTAACGAGTTCTATATATGACGGACAGCATGAAGTAGTCATAAACTTCTGTCCTTCAGCAATCTTTTCAAGAAGCTCGTGCGCCTCATTGCTTGTAGTCTGCATAGCTCCTTCGGCAACTTCTATAACATCTGTAAAGCCAATCTGCTTCAAAGCTCCGTAAACTTCTTCTATGCTTGCGTCGAACTGTCCGAGTATAGATGGGGCAGGGATGGCAATTACTTGTTTTCCTGCACGTATTTCTTCAAGAACGTCGAATACCTGGGATATTTCGAATATGGCACCGAAAGGACATGCGTTAAGACACTTTCCGCAGTAGATACACTTGCTTTCGTCGATGTGCTCTATGTTGTGCTCGTCCTTGCTGATAGCTTTTACCGGACATGCTTCTTCGCATGGAACAGGAATATATACGATAGCATGGTAAGGACAGCTCTTGTGGCAGATACCGCAGCTGATACAAGTATCGTGGTCGATGTGAGCCTGACCTGTTTTCTTGTCAAAGTGTACGGCACCTTTAGGGCAGTTCATGTAGCAGCTTCTTGCCACACAACCTCTACACAGGTTACTTACTTCATAATTTACCTGAACGCATGATGAACAAGCCTCGTCTATCACACAAAGAATGTTTTCCTTGATTTTTCCGTGTCTTTCAAGAGCTTTGCGGGCATACTCTGAAAGCGGAGTTAGTTCGTCTGTTTCGTCAGACATATCCCATCCCAGAAGAGGGAGTGACTTGTATTTTGTAACCGCACGCTCCTTGTGAATACAGCAGCGTCCTACTGGCTGGGAACGTCGTGGGCTGAATTCCAATGGAATACGGTCTATTTTTTCAATTAACTGTTTCTCCTTCCACAAAGCTACTAGATTTTCAAGCAGTTTGTGTCTCACAATCATTACGTTGTTAGTAAATGCCATAAGTAAAAAAGTAGTGTGACTGTTTGTTGATAAATATAATTACGTTATTCTTTGTTTTCTTCCGCACCGCGTAGGATAAGAGTTGTGGCACCTAATGTAAAGATGCTTCCTTCTTCTATTGTTACTCTGTCTTTAGGACCCAGTATTTCATTCATTAGGAAAGTTCCTGTAATACTGTCATTATCCCTGAGGGTATATACAATTTTTCCTTGTTTGTTTTTCTTTACGTTTATGATGCAGTGTCTGCGGTCCATGCTAGGGTCGTTTGTTTCAATTGGAATATCGACGTCTGTCCCTTTACATCTTCTGCCTATTACGTTGTCACCTTCATGAAGAGGGATAACCTGCTTGTATGCGAAAGAATTTTCTATTACTACAACATTGCCGAAGTCTTGCGTACCCTCTTTTTCATCAATTATTTCTTCACGGCGTGAGGCTGCATTTAGCTTGGTACGGCCTATGCGTATGCTGAATTGTTTTTTACACTCTGGACAGATGAAAACCAGTGACTGTCCTTCTTCATATTTGGTTTCATCGAACTGGATGTAATTGTCGCATTTAGGACATCTTACTCTTTTCATTCCTTAAAAAATAAGTTAGATTATTTGGACTTATCCAAAAGCCATGCGCTTTTGAATTGTTCTTCTTTTCTCAGCTCATTAATCTTTCCGTATGCTTGTGATTTGTCGTTATAACGGTACAATGCGATTCGGAAACGATTGTCGGATGTAAGAATGGATGCTTCGCTATATCCTTGTTTCTTGAATTTTTCCAATTCTTTCTCTGCGTCAGCCATGGTTTGCAGACTGGAGACTATGATAAACAGTCCTTTGTCGTCTTTTTTAACTGCCTTATTGGACTTTTCAGAACTTTTGGCCTCTTTTTTCTCTGCAACTGATGTAACCTTTGTCTCTTTTGTGACACTGGCTACAGGTTTTTCCACTTTTACATTTTTCACTGCTACAGGACGAAGTGTATTAACATTGTTTCCTGTCAGTTTCTTCTGCTGTACTTTGGCTGTTTCGTTTTTTTCAGACACAGGAGTGCTGACTGCCACTGATTTGCTTCTTATGGCGTCAAGCATTGTTTCTGCGCCTAAAGATGCGTAGCTTGCATTGTCGAGATAAGTGTTTTCAACCGGAACAGACAATATGAAGAACAGTAATATTGCCGCAGCTATGCCTACAGCATGTTCTGTTATGCGTTTGACCATATGAAGTTTTTTGTCCTTCTTTCCAGAATTTATATTCAATGGCGATTTTGTTTCTATCCTGATGTCAGTTACATCTTCATGACGTTCTGATGTTGACAATGCGGAAAGTGGAGATATCGAGAAATTTCCCAATCCGTATAAGTCCGGGCTGAAGAATGCGTTATAATAAGGTTCAAAACCATATACGCCAGCCATTGTATAATACAAGGTTCCTATATTGTCAAGCTCTGCTTGTCCGTTTTTATACAATGTTTCTTTGATT
>JAHLFB010000190.1 GCA_018884025.1 Candidatus Phocaeicola faecipullorum | reverse complement strand
CCTTACTACGAAACCCTGGGTTTGCGCTATACATTTCCTTTCCTGAAGAATGTCTACGTCGGCTACCATGTCAAGGCTCATCTTTTCCGTGCTGACCACATCGAGTTCAATGTGGGATGGCGTATTCCCTGATAATTTCCCATAAAAAAACGGTTGCCTTCTGTTGGATAAGAAAGCAACCGTTTTTTTTATTCAAATATCACTATCTGATTTTATTTTGCCATGCGGATGATAGCGGCGCGGCTCAGACGCGGATTTTCGCGGAACATAGTGTCAACACCACCTTTGTATTCCATAGTCAGCTGATCCTTGTTTACACCATATTTATCTACCAGTGTATTGTATACAGCTTCTGCTCTCAGCTTGCTCAGGCGTTCGTTGAATTCAGCCGAACCAGTCTGCTTGTCAGCATATCCTGTGATGATGAATTTGTTTTCAGGATACTTCTTGATCAGGTTTGCATAAGCTTCCAGGTTCACTGCTTCTTTTTCGCTCAGGTAAGCCTTGTTGATGTCGAAGAACGCTACATATTCAGTTGCATCCGGCAGCTTGTTGCTAGCCTTGGTTTCAGTTACAACCGGCTGGTTACGTTTTTCTTCTTCCAGTGCATTTACGCGGTTTCTCAAGCTGGCATTTTCTTCGTTCATGCTCTTAAGCTGATTCTGTACAGCCTGCATTTCAGCAGCCGAGATACCGGTACCCTTAGTCCAGTCTCTGCGGTTGAAGCGGTAAGTTGCACCTACCATGATGGCTGCAGAACCTTCCATATTCTTTCCGCCACGGATACCGTCCATCACGTCATTGTTGATGTTTCCTTTCAATTCCAGGTTCAAGTCCCAAGCCTTGTTCAAACGGAAACGGTTGATGAATCCGATACCTCCTGACAATTCATTTTCGTCGTTGTCAATACCGCGCAGGTAACCGATGCTCACGTAAGGAATTGCGTTGTACAATCTGTCTTCACGGTAGCCGCAGAACAGGTTGGTGAAGTTCAGCATTACGTCACCGTGCAAGTGCAGGATTCCCCATTTAGTGCGATACAAGTTGGTATCTACTCGCTTGTAGGCAAAACCTGCATTAATAGGTGAGTAACCTTTAGCCTGGTAACCGCCGAATCCCAGTCTCAATCCGATGCCCGGAGTAAACCATTTTCCTACATTGATTTCAAATGTCGGAGTAATCAGCTTGCCGGCTTTTCCTTTAGAAATGTAGTCGCCTACATACATCTGTGCACCGATGTTGGCTCCTACAAACAAGTTGTCGCCAAACAAGTTGGTCTGTACAGTGTATTTTTCAATCTTTTCTACGTTGCTGTTTTGCTGCGTGTTTTGCGCCATTGCACCTACACCTGTCATCAGCGC
The DNA here is from genome assembly GCA_018884025.1 of Candidatus Phocaeicola faecipullorum. Lineage (GTDB taxonomy): Bacteria > Bacteroidota > Bacteroidia > Bacteroidales > Bacteroidaceae > Phocaeicola > Phocaeicola faecipullorum. The sequence continues at coordinate 32,848 of JAHLFB010000190.1, read as the reverse complement.
AATAGCCAGAATGTAAATTCTACTATTCATATTCATGTAATTAATAATTCTGCTTCAAAGATAATACAATATTTTCAAACCTTGGTAAGAAATGATAAGATATATATCAGAATGTGTGAGGTTTAATAAAAAAACTGCCTAAAAGTACAGGTTCACCCCTAAATTCGCATACGGAAGCAGGGAGATTTCCTTCTCCGTCAAGGTTCTGGCTCCCGGGATGATGGCCCCCTTGTAGCCCCTCAGCACTTCTTCCGCAAAGACACCCCATTGGTCATTTATCCGCACGGTTTCCTTCAGTCCGGCCTGTACGCCGAAATAGTCCTTTTGTGCCGTTCCGTGGTGCGTGTACAAGATACCCGCCAGGCCTTCCACTGTAAAGATTCTTTCCGGGTTATACGTTGCGGCCAGGCTACTCAGGTCTACCAGGTAGTCCGCTCCGAGGGTAAAGGGATATACATGCTTGCTCACACTGTAAGGATAATGCGCCATTTCGATGTATCCTCTAACCGATGAGTATTTGCTCCATCTTCTTCCGTACCCCACATAGAATTGTTGTCCCAGGTGCTTCATCATGGCTTTCAGCTGCTGGTCTCCGGTGCGCATCGGGTAATTCGCCCCCATGCCGACCGATATGAAGTTATAGGGTTCAAACAGGTATTGGTGGCGGGTAATACATTCTTCACGTCTTCTGTACTGCACACCCATTTCTATGCTCAGGTTCTGCATGCGGCGTTTGCTGCTCGTTCTGTGCAAGAAATTTTGTGTATAGTTGTTCTTGCTCCAGCGTGCCTGTCCGAATACGCCGATGTGGTCGTTTACGGCATACACCAGCTGTCCTCCGAGTGTCGGTCCGGTGAAAGGTCTGACTTTGCGGGCATAAGTCGCTCCCCGGTGTGCCACGAATCCGGCTTCCGCACCTCCCATCAGGTTCACTTCCAGTCGGGGGTCAGTCACCCGGTCGTCAAACAGACGGTTCAGGTTGACCATAGCCTCCAGTCGTACGCCTCCGTAGCCTTCTTTTATCTTTTCAGTGCCCTTCTCGGAGAGGGTATTATGCACTCCGGCAAATAAGGTTCCCCTTACCCCGAAAGGCAGGAACCATTTTCCCATGCTGATACCCATTACCGGGCCTATGGGCTCCAGTATCCCGTTCATTACCGGTGCTCTCCGAACTCTGGCAGAATAATCCCCCTGAATACCCGCATAAATTTCGTAGAACAGGTTGTCCAGTGCACCGGAGTTGGCCGAAGGACCGGACGTCTTATGCAGTCCGGTAAACCGGTAGGTCAGTCCGGCCATCGCCTGGGCACCGATGTCATATCTCTTCTGCGACTCCAGTCCGTTGATGCCGTCGGTAAAAAGATTCACCCTCGGTTCCAGAAACAGGTCCAGGTGGTTGTGCAGATGGTAGTTCACGTGCAGTCCGCCGTGTATGCCTCCAGCCACGAAACGTTCCTTTGAAACCTTGTTTTTCGTCCCGTAGATGCCGATACCCACTACCGTTTCCAGGTCCCATCGCAGGTCATCCTTGTAGCCCCTCAGGTAATCCAGTATCCGGAACATGTGCGCTATTTCCACGCCGCCTCTTCCAATCTGTTCGTTCACCGCCCCTTCTACGGCCAGACGGTAACTGTTGAACGAGGTCACATCCTTTGTGAAGGCGATACCGAATTCTTTGGAGTAGGGGCCTGCCGCTCCGCCTCCCAGTTTTCCGGCACCAGCATAAATCGACAAGGAAGAATTCCATCCCCTGGCCTTGGGGTCAATCACCCTTCCGGCAGGGATATACCTTTTCTGTCTCACATAATCCATCGCATTGAAAAAGCCGGTTTTCACCGAATCGGCTGTGGCATCCTGTGCGAGGATGGTTTCCGTTCCGCCCATCCACAAATAGCCGAGGGCAGCTATATATAAAGTTTTTCTGTTTATTTTCATGATTACTGATTCTTATACATCTCCAACGCCGTTTCCACAATCTCTTTCGTGAATTCACCGTCGTTCTGGGCAGTGACAATCATCTTTTGGTCCAGGTTGAAACACTTCACCAGATACAGGGCCGCTTCCGTCAGCCCTATGTCTCCCTTTCTGGCTTCTGTCACCGCCTTCAGGTACCATTTCACCGGACTCTCGTCCGCCATCTGTTCCAGCACCTTTTCCGCCTGTGCGTTTCCCTGCGGCGTTTCCAGTGCCAGGTTCATCACCGCCTCGTTCTGAACGGACGACTGGCAGATGGTGCGGAAGGTCTCTGCGGCTCGCTGCGTTTCTTCAGGCGTATTCCCTCCTTGGAAATAGCCGCCCATGGCCCATGCGTATGCCTTCACCAGGTCAAATTCCTTGTAATCCTCCGGAATCAGCTTGGCCATGACACTGGCATTTTCAAAGTCGCCCGCTTTGATATACATGCACAGCTGGTTCACCACCACCTCAATCGGGTTGATAATCTCCGTTCTTCCCGTATCCATGTTTTTCCTTTCATAGTTCACGGTAAAGATGGTACGGTCTATCAGCGGTTCCAGTATCCGCGTGTCGGTCACATCCTTTTCCAGGTACAGCTTGGCCAGCGTGTTCCCGGCCAGCACCCATGGACGCTTCATGCTCAGCGATTCCTCGTATGCCTTGCGTGCCACCGCCTCCTTTTCCTGACTGTCCTTCAGCAGTTGCAGCAGCTTCCAGTATTCATACCGGGTGTACATTCCGTCCAGTCCTTTTCTCCGGTAAGCCGCCATCACCTCTTTGTCGGTCGGTTCCCGGTAGATGTCATAGCGGCACAGGTACTTCACTTGTCTCAGCTGCTCCAGGTAAGGCACAATCACCGTACGGTAGTCCTTGGAGGCCTTGATTCGCTGTCCCTGCCGGTTCATCTGGTCGGGCAGCTCCCTCACTACCTTTCTGATGAAACCGGCCGTTTCCATCAGGCTGTCCTTCTCCAGCAGTTCGGCCACCTCATTCCATGAAGCCACTTCCGCCTGCGGGTTTTGATACACGCGTTCGGCCACCGCATGGGGGAGTACCCCGATAACCTCCTGCTGAATCCGCTGCATACGTTTCTGGGCCAGCAGCAGGTTCTTTTCGTAATTTCCTTCCGGCGATGCCTTGCCGATGACGTGAAACTCTTTCAGCATGGCGCCGGGCTCGTTCAGAATCAGGTTCAGTTTTTTCCGTATTCCGGCCAGGCTCTCCTGGTTCTTCGGGTCGTCTGTCAGCCGGTCCGAGTTGATTTCAAAGCTGAGCTCCACCTGGTCCTCCGTATCAAACTTCTCCACCTGTGCCTTCTCCGGATATTTCTGGAAATCCATATTCAGGGCTGTCAGGTTATATTCCAGAAATTTCAGGGGGCGCTTGTTCTCGCATGTATTAATCTGATACGTCTTTCTGAACGGAACATTGTTGTAGTCCTCTATGCAGAAATCCGCATAGCAGCTGTAATTCACGTTCGGGTCGGGCACCGTCACCGTGTCTTGCCATTCAATCACCATCCGCTCATTCACCAGCGGCCGTGACTGGATATAAGGCTCTAGTATATCCCGCTTCAGGTCGTACCCCATTCGTCGGGTCTGGGTCAGGTGATATTCCTTGCCGTCGTATACCAGCGGCTTCAGGAAAGCCACCGTGTCGTTGGTCGCACAGTTCAGCACATACGGCTGTACAATCAGGCGCGAATACATGTTCACTTCTCCTTTCGGAACCACGAACGTATTATAAGGATAAAAACGGTTACCTATCAGTCGGCTGGCCTTCGGTTCCGGCTGAATCTGCTTCAACTTTCCTTCCACTATCACCTCTTTCAGATAGATACCGTCATCCACTTCTACGTCTATTTTCATGCGGTTGTTCACCTTTTCCAGAATGGTCTTGTTCAGGCCCGCTTTGAACACTAGCGCCCCGTTGTCCGGCACCAGAATCTCGTAGTACCCGTTGGCATCAGCTTCCGCTCTTTCATCTTCGTTCATGAACAGTGCGAAATTGGTATTATCCTTGTCCAGGCTGTTCTTCAGGTCCTTTGCGGCCGCCACCGTCTTGCAGCTATATACATAGACCACGCTTCCCGAGAAGGGAACCTTCTTTTTCTTGTCCGCAATGTTGTAGACCGTGCCGCTCACCTTGATCATTCGCTGCGCCCATCCGCTTGCGGGGGCAGCAGTCAGCAGCATCGTAACCAGTACATATTTTCCGATGCGGCTTATTCTTTTCCTATTCATACGCTTCAGCTTCTTAGAATAAATAGCAGCATGACACCGCTATTTCTGTCGGCACACACTTCACTCCGTTTGCATTATACTCTTCTTTTTTCAGGTATGTCCCCTCCGGATATTTCTTCTCCCTGTACCACAGGGCACCCACTCCGGCCGAGAATTCCAGGTTGAACCGTTTGCTCAGCGGCCAGGCATAGCCGTATGTCAGTCCCGGTCCTGCAGCTTCTCCCTGGTGCGCCTTTCCCTTGTGCACCACCGTATACCTTAGTCCGCTTACAGATAAGCCGATGAACGAGCGCGTCATCGGCCTTCCAGAAATCCAATACCTGAACTCCGCCTGTGCCCCTTTCAACTGGGCATCCAGCGGCGTCTTGTTCAGCCCGTAAAACACAGTCCCTTCCAGGCTGAATTTGGAAGCTGTCACCAGCTCCATTGAAATGTTCGGCGTCAGGTTCCCCCACAGCAGCGCGTTCGTTTTCACCGCAGCCAGCTGTGCATGAGCCATACCGCAACCGGCCACCCATGCTCCCAGGCAGATACCCCGCCTTAAAAAATGATTCATAAAACTTTGGTTAAAAATAAATTCTCATTAAGTCCTAGTATGCGTTCTTTTCCCCGTGTATGGCGTTTGCTACCGTTTTATAGATGATAAACAAATCCAGACCGAAGCTCCAGTGTTCGATATACCATATATCTCCACGGATACGTCCTTCCATATCCTTCAGCTCCTTGGTCTCTCCGCGATAGCCCGTCACCTGGCTCCAGCCCGTGATGCCCGGCTTCACGAAGTGTCTCACCATATACTTGTTAATCAGTTTCGAATATTCCTCCGTGTGTTTCAGCATGTGCGGTCGGGGACCTACCACGCTCATGTCGCCCAGCAGCACATTGATGAACTGCGGCAGTTCGTCGATGCTCGTTTTTCGCATGATGTTTCCCCAGCGTGTCTTGCGCGGGTCATCCTTGGTAGCCTGTAGCGAGTCGGCCTGTGTGTTCACCCTCATGCTCCGGAACTTATAGCAGTAGAACTCCTTGTCGTTCAGCCCGTTTCGTTTCTGCTTGAAGAACACCGGTCCCGGCATGGTCAGCTTGGTGATAATGGTCACTATAAGCAGGATAATCGGGAAGAGCGTACACAGAAACAGCAGTGAGAACACGATGTCAAACGCCCGTTTCAGCATCTTGTTGCCCGTCCGGCTCAGCGGGTCCGGTCGTAGGCTCAGGAAAGGTACGTTTCCTATCATATTGAAATATACCCGGTTCTGCAGGTAGTTGTAAATGTTCGGCACACTGTAGAAATGCACCAGATTGTTTTCGCAGTAATTAATCAGCGAGCGGATAATGACATGCTCCTTCGAAGGCAGACAGCAGAACAGGTAATGCGTGTTTCCGTTCTTTTCCAGGTATTCTTTCACATCCTGGGGCTTTCCCAGGTACGGACACTCCTGTGGAAATTTCGGGTTCGGCTCAAAGTCGAAATACCCTTTTACCCTGAATCCGGTCCAGTCCTGAGTCGTCAGTTCATAATACAGTTCGCGGTTGTTCTCCGAACTACCCACCAGCACCACATAGCGCAGGTTACCACCTTTCGAACGGTATCTTTTCAACCCCCATCGCATGAGGATACGGAATACAGACAGCGAAATAAACAGCAGCCCTAAAAAAGTCAGGTAGAAATACGACCAGACATCCATGAATCGTCCCAGCTCCAGCACTACCCCCGACAATACTCCGAAGCAGATTGTACTTTTCAATACCTTACTCAGAATCTGGTAGGCATATACCTTACGCCGGTAAAGCACCACGCCAGCCTGCATGGCCGATACAAAGTAGCAAAGCATCACTGTCAGTATGACCTGCAGGTGCGGTGCCTGCAGAATCTTGTGCCATGGCGTATCTTCCATAGTGAGGAACAACAGATAGAACAATCCTCCCGTAATCAGTGTCTCACAAGTAACGATAAAAAGGCTCACCCAACGATCGTATGCATAATATTTGGTTCTCATGCGCTATGTTTTTGTTTTTTATCCAAAATACCGTTGCAAAGTAATTGGATTTTTGTCTAAAAATCAATGAAATAATGAAAAGTTTAATCGCATAATGGTAAATTATACGATTAAACCTCAAAAAAGTATACTGATGTTACGTTTTAAAGTCTCAGTTGGTTATCCCATCCTTAGAATTTCAGTTTGGCCGAAATAAATTGCGGTACCTTCCAGGCCATTTTTTGCAGTTTGGTGAGTGTAGGAGAGAAGCCGTGGCTCCGGTACATTCTGACATCCTCGTCCCACATTTTTTTTCGTCGTGCACTGTCGGTCGATAAACCTCCCATGCGCATGCGTACGATGTATTCATTCAGATATTCCACTTTTAAGTCCGCTTCGTATAGGAATCTTACCAGCAAATCCGAGTCTGCTGCAATCTTGTAACTCTCATCGTATAATCCGTATCGGTCATAGCATTCTTTCCGGATATAGCATGTAGGGTGTAGTGGCAGCCATCCGTGGCGTACCTTCCATTTGCTGTAGCTTCCTCCCATCCAGTTTCGAATCACCTTATCCGTATTGTCCGGATCAACAAACAAGCCGTTGCCATACACAAAGTCGGCTCCCGTCCGTTCAAATTCTTGCGCCATCCGGCTGATGGTATCCTTGGCATACAGAAAATCATCACTGTGCAGCAGTCCGATTATATCCCCTGTAGCTGCCTTGATGCCTTTATTGATGCCTTCGTACATTCCTTTGTCGGGCTCTGAGATAATTTTGGATATTCTGTCCTTGTAACGATTGATTACTTCCAGTGAACGGTCTTTGCTGGCTCCGTCCACCACAATGTATTCGATGTCCGGATAATCCTGTGACAATACGCTTTCAATTGCTTGACCGATGGTCGCTTCCCGGTTGAAGCATGAGGTAATAATGGATATCTTCATATCAAAGTTCTATTTATTTAGCAATAAATAATCCGTTGCCTGATGTGGTATGTGACAAAACTATTACGATAGTTTTCTGTATCTTGCTGCGAATCCCCAGATTTCCATAAAGCAGACCAGCGGTACGATAAATCCCACTGCCATGGAAATATGGTCGGCTATAAGCCCCATTAACAAGGGAGCCACTGCTCCTCCTACAATCGACATAATCAGATAAGAAGAAGCCTGTTTGGTTTGTGTGCCAGCGTGGCGCAAAGATAAGGAAAAAATGGTAGGAAACATAATTGATTCACATAAAAAGCACAGTAACAGGAAATACCATCCTGCTCCGCCCGGCATCAGAATGACTGCCGCCATGCATACACAAGCACCAGCCGCACAAACGGCCAGCACTTTTTCCCCCTTCACAAAGCGCATCAGCCAGCTTCCGCCCATGCGTCCGGCCATGAACAGTCCCATGCCGCCGAACGACAGCCATACCGAAGCCTCCTGTGCCGAAACACCTGCATTTTCGGTGGCATAGTTGATGAAAAAACTGTTGATGCCCGTCTGTGCAGCCACGTAAAGGAAAAGCGACAGCAGTCCCACCGTGAACGAGGTCGTTCTCCACAGCGATTTCCCGCTCGCTTCAGCCTGTCCGTTTTCAGCTTCCCGGCCTATTTCCGGCAGTTTCACCCGCGAAAAGAGGATGGCGATGCACAGCACCACCGTACCCAGCACTGCGTAAGGAGTAGTCACGTCACCTCCTCCGGCAAAGAGGAAGAAGCCTCCCGCCAGCGGACCGCAAATCCAGCCCAGCCCGTTGAACGACTGCGCCAGGTTGATGCGCCGCTCACTGCCTTCCGGTTCGCCCAACACCGTGACATACGGGTTCGACGCTGTTTCCAGACAGGTCAGTCCGCAACCGATGACGAACAGTGCCAGCAGGAAAAACTCAAACGACTGAATCCGTCCTCCCGGAATGAACAGCAACGCCCCGATGCCATACAGCACCAGGCCTGTCAGCACCCCCGTGCGGTAGCCGAAGCGGCGGATAATCCGTCCCGCCGGCAGTGCCATGATAAAATACCCTCCGTACACCACCGCCTGAATCAAGGCCGAGCGCGTGCGGGTAATCTCCAGTGTATCTTGAAAATGTTTGTTCAGCACATCCAGAATACTGTGTGCCACTCCCCACAGAAAAAAGAGGGAAGTAATCAAAATAAAAGGAACCAGGAAACTCTTTCCGTCCCTGGTTCTTACTAATCCAATCTTTTCCATCTCAGCTTCTACTGATTTCCAGTCCCTTGTTCGATAAGCTCATCTCCACGAAGCGCGCCCGTTCGTTCGGACGTTCCTCTGTCAGAATCCGGCGGATACGCACCGCCGCATCCGGATCCTTGGCCACCATGTACAGGTAACCGCCGCCCCCGGCACCCGGCAACTTATATCCCAGGCAGAGGTCGTCAATCCGTTCTGTTAAGGCCTGTACTGCCGCCGGATTCGTACCCTCATCCAGCAGCTGGTTCTGCTTCCACGTCTTCCGTATCAGTCGTCCCGTTTCCTCGAAGTCATTCCGCAGGATGGCGTCGTACATATCCATGGCGTGGCCCTTCATCTGTTCCAGCAGGTGCAGGTGACGGTTCGAGTTCAGGAACATGCCCTTCACAATCTCCGCCAGGATGCCCTTGGCCGTACGCGTAATGCCCGTGTAATACAGCAGATGGCACTTGCGGTACTCGTCGCTCGTGAACAGGTAATCCGGCAACCAGCGCACTTTCGGTTCCTGATGCCATCCCGGTTGCGTCTGCAGCAGCTTCACCCCGTGCAGCACACCTCCGTACTGATCTTGCCAGCCGCCACCCGTGGTGAGCAACTGCTCCAATACCAGTGTACGGCTTCCGATGCCCTGCTTGTCCCAGTTCAGGCCGCAGAAATCATTCAGCGCCCCTAATACCGTAGCTGCCAGGATAGAGCTGGTGCCCAGTCCCGAGCCCGCCGGAATGGCCGACAGCAAAGTCACTTCAATACCCGTGCCGAACGCCTTCAGTTGTGCTTCCAGCGAAGCAAACCGTTCCATGGAGAAATCCGGATGGAACCCAGCCAGCACCAGTGCCGCCTTGGGAATAGAGAAAGGCGAACCCACCTTGTTGAAATGCTGCAGCTCCTCGTAGGTAGACACCATCTCCATGGCACCTAAATCGATTGAACGTAGTGTAATGCGGTACTCCTTCGACGGTTTCACGTACACCTGCAGCGGCGGCTGTCCGTTCAGCTCAATGGCCAGGTTCACCACATTTCCGCCCTCCATCAGGCTGTAGGGTGGGGTATCCGTCCATCCCCCTGCAATGTCGATACGCACCGGGCTGCGTCCCCACACAATCTGGTCCGCATACACCGACAACTTCGGCTGCTGACGGTAATCCATCGTGCTGGTCAGTCCCTGACGCATCAGGCCGAACGCCCGTGCCTCCAGTTCCTTCGCTTCCGGATTCCCCTCCAGCTCGCGCATCTTCGCACGGAACATCGCGTCGCTGATACGCTTCAGCAGAGAAGTCCCCTCCGGCAGTTCCTCCGGCAGGGCGATTCCCCCTTTGGCAAACGCTTCCGCTGCCTCCTGCAAGTCCACCTGATAGAACACGCTCCGTTCCTGGTTCTTGGCCAGCAGGCTCCAGTTTTCCTTGCGGAACACCTCCCGTTGGGCAAACAGCCGTCGCAGGTTTGCATACGCCGAAATTTCGTCGGCTGATACCTTCCGTGCCTTCTGCCAGATAGCCCGTCCGGCTTCACCCTGTCCGCCGTCCGTCATCCATTGCAGCACCGTGCCCAAATCCTCTATCGAGTCCGTCACCGGGAAAATCGCTGCCGACTGCAAGTCCTCACAACCCCGGATCTCGTCCGCTGTCAGCCCTCTTTCCGCCAGCCATTCCGTCACCGGACGACCTAAATATGCCGTAGAAGCCTCCTTCAGGCTCCCCTTGAATTTATCGTTAAAACCGTACGGACGTGCGGCAAACTCCCGTTCACCCATCGGTACCACGTCGATGCACACCCCCTCCGGCACATTCAGCGCCCAGTCGTTGCGCGGCACCCCCGTGATGATGTTCCGGCTGTGCAGCGTCCAGTTCTTGCCCACGTGGCTGTTTTCCACCCACACCTCCGCGTTGTCTGCCGTCAGCGGGAACTCCATCTCCGCATTCTGCACGAACACCGCCGGATGCGGTTTTACCTTGTGGTGCATAATCGCCCGCTGGTCCGTCACGCAGTTCTGCACCGCCAGTGTCGACGAAATCATCTCCCGGCTCGTACCGTAGTGGTGGAACTCCCCGCCCGGCAGCGGCAGGATGGCCACCTTCAAGCTGTTCAGCTCCTCATCCACGATGCGAGGATGCGCTCCCAATGCCAGTCCGAACTCCGAGTACATGTCGTAGAACTTCACGCCCCCGTCCTTGTCGGTAGAACGTTTCACCATCAGCTCGATGGCGCGGTCGCTCAGCAGCCAGATGCCGATGTCCATCAGGAACAGGTAATCCTGCATCAGCTGGCCCATTTCCTCCACGCTCGGTTTCTGCAGCATGAAGTCCAGCTTCTCCGGTTCCTTCCGCGACGATACGAACACCCCGTGGTTCTTTGCCAGTTCCGGGTCCACCCACAAACCGTAGCACACCACATCCACGTCCGGAATCTCCTGCAGCGGTTCCGTGGCACGGATGTACACGTCGCCGCTCGCAATCAGCGTGCGCAGTCCCTCCGGCGCCCGTTCCATGATTTCCTCATACAGCGGCAGCTGCAGTGACAGCAAGTCCTGTGTGATGCGCTGTCCGCGTGCCCAGCGGAACACCGGTATCGGCGTCAGTACCTTGCCCGACGGTGCATAGCCTGGCAGACGGCGGCTCTGTCCTCCCGCATGCAGCAGGATACGCTTCTCCCGTGCCAGCCAGTCGCCCAGTGCGGCATCCTTATCCTCTTCCTCCCGGCAAGCATTCAGCAGCCAGGCCGTACCACCTCCCGAACCCAGTTTCTTTCCCACCGGGTCCGATGTGCAGAACCACTCCTTGTGGTCCGCGTGCATAATATCGTGAAAACACTCCACCAGATTTGGTGGCAATGACAATAATTTTTTCATGTTGTCCAATTAATAATGAAGAATGAAGAATGAAGAATGAAGAATGATAACGCTTACTCGTTTTTAATTTTTAATTATTCATTATTCACTCATTACAGCTTAAATATCCGCGTCATCAGCTTCCATTTCTCCTGCGAGGTAGCTCCCGGAGCAGCTTTCTGGAACTTCGCCATGTGCGCTTCCCATTCCGCCTGACGGGGCAGGGTAGCCAGCCGTGCATAATCCCGTTCCATGTCAAACTCATCCGTGGTATCCATAATCATGAACAGGCGGTTTCCGTCAATGTAAATCTGCATGTCCGTGATACCTACTTCGCGGATACCCGCTTTCACCTCTTCCCACACGTGCGCATGTTCTGCCACGTAGGCTTCAATCAGCTCCTTGTCGTCATAGAGTTCCAGTGTCTGGCAATATCTTTTCATAATTTACTCTTTCGTTATCTGCCCTTATACATCGAGTCATAATACTTCTGGTAGTCACCGCTCGTCACGTTGTCCATCCATTCCTGGTTGTCCAGATACCAGCGCACTGTCTTTTCGATGCCCTCTTCAAACTGCAGGCTCGGTTCCCAGCCCAGTTCCTTCTGCAGCTTCGTAGAGTCGATGGCATAACGCATGTCGTGGCCCAGACGGTCGGTTACGTACGTAATCAGGTCCATGTCTTCACCCTCCTTGCGGCCCAGCAGACGGTCTACCGTGTTGATTACCACCTTGATGATGTCAATGTTCTTCCACTCATTGAAACCGCCGATGTTATAGGTTTCTGCCGTCTTGCCGTTGTGGAAAATCACGTCGATGGCCCGCGCATGGTCTTCCACATACAGCCAGTCGCGCACGTTTTCCCCCTTACCGTATACCGGCAGAGGCTTGCGGTGACGGATGTTGTTGATGAACAGCGGAATCAGCTTTTCCGGGAACTGATACGGCCCGTAGTTGTTCGAACAGTTCGTCACGATGGTCGGCATGCCGTACGTGTCATGGAACGCCCGCACAAAGTGGTCACTGCTCGCCTTGCTGGCAGAGTAGGGACTGTGTGGATTATACTTCGTATCCTCGTAGAAGAAATCCTTTCCGTACGCCAGGTGATGTTCCGACGACGAAGCCGTGGTAGTGAACGGCGGCTCGATGCCTTCCGGATGTGTCATCTCCAGTGCCCCGTACACCTCGTCGGTAGAGATGTGATAGAAACGCTTACCCTCATACTTCTCCGGCAGACTTTCCCAGTACATCTTGGCCGCCTGCAGCAGCGACAGCGTACCCATCACGTTGGTGCGTGCAAAGGTAAACGGATCCTTGATGCTTCGGTCCACATGACTCTCTGCAGCCAGGTGAATGATACCATCTACTTGATACAGCTCCATCAGCTCCTGCATCTTCTCGTAGTCGCAGATGTCCGCCTTTATGAACACATAGTTCGGCTGGTTCTCAATGTCCTTCAGGTTCGCCAGGTTCCCCGCATACGTCAGCTTGTCCAGGTTGATGATACGGTATTCCGGATACTTGTTTACAAACAGGCGCACCACGTGGCTGCCAATAAATCCGGCACCGCCGGTAATCAGTATGTTACGTTTGAAAGTCTCCATAATGAAAAATGAATAATGAAGAATGAAGAATGAATAATGAAGAATGAAGAACGGTGCACGTACCCGTTTTTCATTATTCTTTGTTAATTATTAACTGTAACTAGTCTCTTCTGAAAATATCACGTGTATAAACTTTTTCCTTTACGTCATCCAGGCATGCATCGTAGCGGTTGGCAATGATGGCGTTGCTCTGCTTCTTGAAATCCTCCAGGTTGTTCACCACCTTTGAGCCGAAGAACGTAGTGCCGTCTTCCAAAGTCGGTTCATAGATGATGACCGTGGCACCCTTCGCCTTGATACGCTTCATTACTCCCTGGATGCTGCTCTGGCGGAAATTGTCGCTGTTTGACTTCATGGTCAGGCGATATACTCCGATGATACATTCCTTCTCCGCTTCCGGACTGTAATCCCCGCGGTTGTAATAATCGTAGTATCCCGCTTTCTTCAGCACTTGGTCGGCAATGAAATCCTTACGCGTGCGGTTACTCTCCACAATGGCCTGAATCAGGTTCTCCGGCACATCCTGGTAGTTGGCCAACAGCTGCTTGGTATCCTTCGGCAGACAGTAGCCCCCGTAACCAAAAGAAGGATTGTTGTAATGCGAACCGATGCGCGGGTCCAGGCAGATACCCTGAATGATGGCCTGTGTGTTCAGTCCTTTCACCTCCGCATACGTATCCAGCTCGTTGAAGTAGCTTACACGCAGTGCCAGGTAGGTATTGGCAAACAGCTTCACCGCTTCCGCCTCCTTCAGTCCCATAAACAATGTGTCAATGTCCGGCTTCAAGGCACCTTCCTGTAACAAGGCCGCAAATTCGTGCGCCTTTTCCTCCAGGTGTTCTCCGGCAATCGCCTGAATAGCCGCGTTCTCCTCGTCACGTCCGTTAATCAGTTTCGGGAAGCCTACGATGATACGGCTGGGGTAGAGGTTGTCATACAGCGCCTTGCTCTCGCGCAAAAACTCCGGCGAGAACAGCAGGTTGAATTTCTTTCCGGCAAGGGCAGGAGAGGTGCGGAACTTCTCCGCATACTTCACGTACAGGCTGCGGCAGTAGCCCACCGGAATGGTACTCTTGATCACCATTACCGCATCCGGGTTTACCTCCAGCACCAGGTCAATCACTTCCTCCACGTGCGACGTGTCGAAATAATTCTTCACCGGGTCGTAGTTCGTGGGTGCCGCGATAACCACGAAGTCCGCGTTTCGATAAGCCGAAGCCCCGTCCAGCGTCGCCGTCAGGTCCAGCTCCTTTTCCGCCAGGTACTTTTCGATGTATTCGTCCTGAATCGGGCTGATGCGTCGGTTGATTTTCTCCACTTTCTCCGGAATCACATCCACAGCTGTCACGTGGTGATGCTGCGATAGCAATGCGGCGATGGATAAACCTACGTAGCCTGTGCCGGCTACAGCGATAGTGTAATTTCTCATATTGATATTATTTTTTCCCTAAACAGTTATCAGACTTTATATTTTTCAATTAGATATTTTCTAATCTCTTCTGATTGATAATTAAATTGTTTTTTTATCTCAAAAATCTTGGCATCTACTAACATTCTGTACCAAAATCCTTGCAGGATATGCCATACAAAACCCTCTTTCCCGTCAAGAAATCCTCCTTTAAGGATGTATCTTAGAAAAAAGTTGACAAATGGCCTTACGAATAGGGGAGCCTTGATATATTTGATTTTTAGCCAACGTTTCCGTTGTTCTTCTGTACCAAAGAATTTAGGTACAACCTCTTGGGCTTTTGCATCCAAACCATACTCCATCATCAGCATGTCTACCATTTCACGAGTCGCATATCCGTTATGTTTCTCCGTCCACCAAGTCAGGTCATTTAGGTTAGCGTCTACCTGATTTCCTTCTTCTATGGTAATAGTGGTTCCATCGAAGATACGGATATGTTCATCCATCCATCGGTTCTCACAATCTCCATGACCTTTGCGGAAGATTTTGAGGTGATAGGAGGGGTACCAGCCTCCATGTAATAACGGTCTTCCCATAAAGTCAATCCGTTTTCTTACATACACTCCATTTACATCTGTTGGGCAGTTACTCAATGCCTCTTTTACTGCTGTACCGATGTTTCCTTCCAAAAATTCATCGGCATCAATACGCCATATCCATTCAGATTGAATAGGGCATTGATACACTCCGTAATTGAATTGGGTTGCATAGTTTTTCCAAGGATTCTTATAGACTTTTGCTCCTAGGCTTTCTGCTATTTCGCAGGTTTGGTCTACACTTAACGAATCAATTACAAAAACTTCATCACAAATCCCTTTTAGGGAATTAATGCAACGCGCTATATGCTTTTCCTCGTTTTTGGTGAGGATAATGGCAGCTATTGAATTATTCATCCTTTATAATTCTTTTTTTTATGAACTTTGCAGGATTTCCTGCATAGATACCCCAAGGTTCTGCATTTTTTGTTTGTACACTGCAAGCACCTATAATTGCTCTTTCTCCAATGTGTATGCCTGGACAGATAAAAGCTCTAGCAGCTACCCACGCATAATCATCAACAACTATATCTTTCCAGTATAAAGTATGATGTGGAGATGTGTAATCGTGAGTTGCTGTACAAAGATAGGCGTATTGAGAAATAGCTACTTTGTTCCCAAGTTTTATTTTTCCTGGATTATAGATAATTGTATATGGCCCAATGCATGTGCGACATCCAATTTCTAAATTCCATGGAGCCCAAATTTTACTTGTGGCATACACAATGCTGCCAGAACCAATTTTTGCTCCAAATAATTTTAGGATAAAAATCCTCCATTTATTAAAAAAAGGAAGGTTGAATGGGCGAAAGAAAATGGTGCAACACACGTTCCAAACCAATCTTTTTAGCTTGTTCCCCATTGTATAATTATCTATGTATTTTTGATATTGTTGCATGATTATTTGCCTAAAATTCTTCTTAGTTTGTTAGCTATTGTTGGGCCTCCATATCTCTTTATAAACAATTTGCATTTTTCACTGAATGTGGGTTGAAAGAAACTCAAAAGGTCTTCCCAATTGTTCGTACGTTGAAATTGTTCCCAAAATATAGGAGTTTTAGAATTCCTTTTGGCAGAAAATCTATAATTCCAGTTCCCTTCATATGCCTCTTGTTGAGATCTTTGAACTGAAACTATGCTATTTTTTAATCCAGTCTCATAGATTTTATGAGCTTTTTCGGAATTCAATGCTAGTAATGAAATTCCATAATTCCTTTCATGTTCGTGTTCAAACTTATTTTTACGTCCTATCCCCCAAAAATCAGCAATGGTAAAGTCCGATTCTCGCTGTAATCCATTTGACTGACATTCATGGCAGCATGGTCGTATGAACATATCGTGTAGCATGCCGTAAAAATAGCTATTTTCATCATTCATAAAGATTTTCTTTCCTTTATGCTGGAAATAGCCAATTGTTAACACGCCATTATCCCATCCGTACTGTTTGTCTCTAAAATTGAAATCAACCAGTTTGTCGTTGTATTTTTTTTCAAGCCAGTTGACATATTTTCTAAAAACAGAAGGTGACGGAACGCCATGGCAAATGAAATCTATAGTGACTAAGTTTTCCTGTAACTTCTTGGGTAGATAAGAATATAATCCTCTAATATGACATGAAGTTCCGGTAAAGAGGACTTTTCTTCCTGCTTTTAATTGTTCCTTTATAAGTTTGAAAGAATCATTTACTTCCGCTTGCACATATTTGGATCTTCTCAGTTTATCTAAATCTTTAATATTTTCTACGTATTGATAGGTTAAGATTAGATCTTTTGAATAGGCAGCTCCCCATACAATACCGTCATTCTTTAATATGTATTCAGCTATGGCAGAAAAGACACCTCCCGATGAACTCTTCAAGCGAATATCCATATTTTTATGCCAGCATGCATATACTGTAGGAGAGGGGTTAGTTGTTCGTTCTGGTTCATTTATCGGACATCTCTTTTCACATAATAAACAACCTACACATTTAGTAGGGTCAATTTGTGGATATAAAAAGCCTTTTTCGTCTTTTACCATATTGATTGCACTTTGCGGGCATATTTGTACACATGTAGCACAGCCTGTACAATCTTTTTTATCACATAATATAGGAGGTCGTTTTTCCATTATTAATTCTCTATTGCATTGATAAGATATTGTTCGGATGATGCTTTTAAGCTATTAATTGCGGTTTCACATTTTCTATAATCAATAGCCGGACCTGAAATAAATTCAGTGTCTTCATACCTTATTCGATCAATATGCAAGGTGTCAAGTAAAGATGTTTGTCTGGAATTATTCTCTACATTACGTTTAAGAATGGTGTAGAAATCTCTTTCAAATAATATAGAAAATACCGTTCCATGGAAAGAATTGGTAAGAACTATTTCTGCTTTCTCAATAAGTCCAAGAAAATCATCTGGTGCTGCGTCTATTATATCTATAATATTATCAGAGGACTTGTCTTGCTTAAAAGCACCCTTGCATATACGTACTATCTGTAAACCTGTTTTATCTCTTAATGTAAGCGCTGTTTGTTTGATGTATTCTGAATCTTTCAGTACATAAAGTAATATATATTTTCCGTTTGGTACTTTATCATATTTTGCAACTGTTTGCCATTCAGCTTTGGTAAGTAGTAAGGTTGGATCAACTACCTTGGTAGCGTTTCTTCCAGAAACAGCCTTTACTATTTCTACTCCTGCATCCTCTCTCACACTTATTGAATCTAATCCTTGTAGAAGTTTGCTATATTGTGCTTTGGCAGATTCAGGTAGTTCCTTTACTCCAAAACTTGAAGCATAACTTATTTTCTTTTTGCCTTTAGGTGCAAAAGAAACGAAATATGGACTCAGATTTGTATAACACCTAGGATTCCAGACTTGATCACTTCCTACGCAATATACATCGTATATGGGAGGATTTTTATATAACTGTGAATAGGAATAAAAACATTCTTTTGAAAAGCGAGTATTTCTTTTATGAAAAGAATCAAATCCTTCCTTTCTTTTTTCATTAGCTCTCTTATAAGGAATACTTTTTATACTCTCATAGATAGGTAAGAGCCATTCCTTTATTCTGTTTTTTAGGGGATATGGATAAAATGGCATAGAACATTTTTCCTTTTTATGCTTTTTGTGTTTATAAAAAAGATAATCTATGATTTCAGCATCATATCCCATTAGGCATAATTTTTTTTGTAATGCTAATGCTTGGAGCTCTGCCCCATAGTTATTAACCTTGACAATTGTTATAATACCAATTTTTTTCATCCAATTGTTTTTTTATATAGTAGAAGCATATCATGGGCAATTTTCTTAGTAGAATATTTGTTTTCTATCAGTTTTCTACCATTATATCCCATCTCTTGTAATTCACAGGTAGATATATTTAAGAAACTCAATAAAGCTTCTTTTGTAGCTTCAGTACCTATTTCAGTCCACCATCCACAATGTTCTGTGTTTAGTTCTTCCCAAGGAGTTCCTTTGGTTGTGATTACGGGTGTACCGCAAGCAAGAGCTTCACCTACTACTATTCCGAAGTTTTCGGAATAAGTGGGGAGTACAAAAACATCCGCTTCTCTAAAGAGTTTCCATTTTTCTTCTCCATATACGCCCCCACGGAAGTTTATTAACTTTTCTATGCCTAATTCTTTAGCCTTGTTTTTGAGGGAAGCAATATAATCAGCATCTCCTTCTCCTGCAATATTTATGGTATAGTCTGTGAGTTGTTCCTTTACTATTGCAACAGCTTCCAGTAGAAATTCAATTCCTTTTTTTACGTGGACTCTGGATAAGAATAAGATTTTCTTTTTCCTTTCCCAATTATCCTTCATTCTTATACTATCTACATCTATGCCATTAGCTATTACTTCAATCTTTTTGTTATAACCTAATTTTAGAAGATTGGCTTTTTCACTTTCAGCTGTAGCATGGAGACAATCTGCATTTTTTATTGCTGCTTTTTGATAGAGTAGGAGGGCCGGAACTTTTTTCGTCCAGTAATGTCTGGATATTATCCATGGTTCCAGCATCCCATGAGGAGAAAGGATTACTTTATAGCCTAACTTTTGCGCCCATTTCTGTGTAAATGCACTTTGGGGCATCCAACAGCAGTTTACGTGTACTACGTCAGGCTTTATGTCATTGAGCAAATTACACCATTCCTTTTTCATTTGTCGGAATTCTGTTATTTTGGACGGAATAGTGATGATCTTTGCATTTTCTATCGGCAATGGATTTTCAGAGACTGAGGTTACTATGTATAAGTCGCATAATTTGCCTAGTTCTTTGGCCAGTAATTGCATGTATGCACCTACACCGCCTGATGTCCTGTCTATACTTGGTATATAGTGTAATATTTTCATTTCTCTATACAATTAATAAAGTATTTTGCTACGGATTTTCCTCGAAACTTATCAAAAGACTTAATATTATCTTTGATTCTTCTTCTTATGTCATCTTTAATCTCTAAGCAATGAGCAATGGAACCTCTCAATGATTTTATGTTATTTGACATGAATACTTCTCCGGTTATTCCTTTGTCTAT
The DNA here is from genome assembly GCA_018884025.1 of Candidatus Phocaeicola faecipullorum. Taxonomy (GTDB): domain Bacteria; phylum Bacteroidota; class Bacteroidia; order Bacteroidales; family Bacteroidaceae; genus Phocaeicola; species Phocaeicola faecipullorum. The sequence continues at coordinate 13,502 of JAHLFB010000190.1, read as the reverse complement.
CATTGTTCGTGCTCCACATCGGTTGCTGACTATGACATATAGTCCTAAATCCATGGCTTCATTTACAACAGCTCCCCATCCATCATGTAATGAGGGCAGAATTAGTACATCATTTTCTTGCATGATTGATGGTATTTCTTTCATGTCTTTAGCGCCTAAAAATGAAACTGGTATTTTGTATTTTTGAGCTAGTTTCTCAAGATTTGTTTTTTCTTTTCCATTTCCTACAATCGTAAATTCTAGATTATTTACACCTTTCAGTGCTTCAATTACGATTTTTACATTCTTTCTTGTGCAAAGATTTCCAACAAAAAGCAATTTTAGATTTCCTTTTGTTGCTCCTTTTGTTCGCTCTTTATGCTCTGTTACATATTGAAAAGGGAAAACTTTCCATTGCTTTGAAATGTTCTTATAATATTTTACGGCATCTTCACCTATAGCAAATACTCCATGGATATCTTTGACGAACTTATAATCTTGTAAAAAGAATCTTATATAATGCATCCATAATGGTTTATTAAATGTAAAAGGAGGCTCAGTTATGATGTATCTTTTTACAGGATAGTTTAGACTTTCTTTAAACCATTCGAAAACGTCTTTATCGGCTCGGATACCAGAAAAGAAATAGAAAGCATTTTTATTGGTGCCTAAAAGTTGTTGTACTATATCTTTACTGGGTTTATATATTAACTTTATGGCTGTATTACTTATTAGTTTCTTATTGTCCCATCCCATATTTTGTCGTTCCTTATAATCATATCTAGGGACTACTAGAAATATATCCTCTATATTAGGGTTTATAGATAATTCCTTAATATATGGTACTTGATGGGGGCTAACACAATTTTGGAAGAATATAAGAATCATTTAATTAAGAATTTTAAATCATGCATCATCTGTTTTGCTAAGAAATGTTGACCTGAGGAATTTAGGTGAATTATATCTCGATACATTGAGGGTGTAATTCCATTTTTTAAATCTAGTGTTATGGGTATGTGATTTTCTTTACACCATTGTATTATTAATTCACCCTGTTTATTGTATTTCTTATCATTAAGTTCGCTTAATTCTGCATGCAAATATACCAATAACGGAATATTTGCATTCTTGGCTATTTCTTTTAATTGTTCGAATCCTGGATTAAATACTTTTCCTTTTTTTTGAATCCCTTTTATTACTGCTTGGTCAGGATCCACATTAGTCTTATTAAAGTTATAAATAATTCTAGGAAATATATATCTATCTAGAAGTTCCCAAGTAGCTAATAGGTATTGTTTGTTAGGATAATTAGGATGTTTGCCTACAACTGGGGTAAAATCCATGTTATCATAAGCATCATGACTGCTTACAACGAGATAAAGAGCTTTGGCATTAAATAGCCCTTTTTCTTTTATGTAAGCAGCACAATTATCTGGACCCCAGCTGCCAGCGGAAATGTTTAGCATTTGTAGCCCAGTGTTCTTATTGAATATTGAAGTAGCAAGACTGTCTTGGTCTATCATAGTACCGCCATATAGAACAGAGTCGCCTAAACCTAGGATTATAGTTTTAGTGCTATCAGGTTCTTCACTTCTTTGGGAGTAAGAATTATAGTATAGATGTGATCTAAATCTAAACCTGTTTTGGTTAGGGGCAGCTATATACTCATAGTTTTTACTTTCTATAAACAATGGTGCATCACAGAATCCCCATACATAACGTAAGGATAACTCTATGATTAGAAATAAAAATAGGATGGCGAGGGCAATGTAATAAAGTTTATTTTTCATGATTATATAATATATTTGATAACCATTTAGATTTCCCAGATAAGATTGGAATGTATTTGTTCGTAATAATGATTGGTATACAAACTAGTAGAATAGTTCCAATTGCCTGAAATAAACATTTTCCATAATCGGGAAAAATATTAAATACACTTAGTTTACTTATATGTTTTAATATGTTAAGCATTTGATTGTGGAAGAAGTAGATTAGTAAACTGTTGAGGCTTAAGAAAGTAATTATTTTATTTGTCTTGAATTTATTGTATAAATAATATAATGTAGTTAAACCTATTAATGAACATAGAATAAAAAATCCTATATTTGAAAAGTAATTCAATGCGAAAATAACTATGTAATTGAAGTGTAAGTAGTCTATACAAATTAAAACAAGATAGATAAATGAAAGAAATATCCCTATCTTGTTATTGGTTATATATTGAGAGATGTATTTTTCATAATTTCTGAAGAAATAGCCTAAAGACATATATAGATATGCAAGGAATGCTATATTTACGCACCAAAATAATTGACCTGGTTGAGACAAATATGCTACCCATATAAAAAATGCAGCTATACCTGAAATCAAAATATATATTGGTTTTCGAGAGATAAAAAGGTTTACACACATAATAATTTCCGAACAAAATAGACATGAAATAAACCATAACTTTTGTCCTTTTAATAATGATTGTATCAATTCTTGTATGATTATATTAAATGAATCACCATGTATCAGTTTGTCGATAATAAATGAGATTATCCAATATATTAAATAAGGGATTAATATTCCCTCTATTATCCTAACGCTCTTTTTCCCTATATCAAATGGTTTGGGTGGATTATGAAATAGATATCCTGAGGCAAAAAAGAATGAGGTTAAGAAAAATGGCCTAAAGAAGTATTCTACCAATCTTGGAAGTCCCTCAGAATGAGAAAGAACTACCAAAAATATGGCAACTCCTTTCATATAATCAATCCATGATATTCTTCTGTCCATTTTAGTAATATATTATTCCTTTTATAGATTTGTATTTACAATTTATTGGTTTATATGAATTGCATCCTATAACTAACCATAAAATTAATGTAAGAATTTGTCCGGCAGTATTTGAATAACCTTCAAAATTCATATGAAGAATAAAAGATATAAGAATGGAAAAGAACAAAATGTCGTATCTATCATAAGAATGAATTGTTTTCTGATATCCTTGTTTGATACTTATTAGAATGATACTGATAAAAGAAATAAATCCTAATAATCCATTCTGTGATAATATACCTAAGTATGTTGAGCCAAGTTCAACAACTCCTGTTGTTCGATTATATGGGTTGAAAAATTTGTCTGAGTTCTTTATAGTTGTATCAACTGCAAATGTACCTACTCCTAAGATAGGATTACGTCTAAATTCTTCAATTCTAGTATTCCATAAAGTTGTACGACTTGCTGTAATAGAATTATTCTCATATCCGTATGACATTTTTGTTTCAAGACCTGATGTGTATTTCCCTAGGTATGGGTATATGATTATTAATAATATAATAATTGTGAATATGGTAGTAATAAATACGGAACTTTTCTTTCTAAAATGTAATTTTAAGAAACATAAAAAACCGACTATAGAACATACTAAAGCATTTCTCGAAGATGCTAATAATAAAATAATTATTGATATTCCACAAAATAATAGAAATATATATTTCTTTTGGGATATATCGTTTATAAAATGATATACTGAATAGATTAAACTAATCATTGCCATAGCGCCTAATATGTTACCATGAAGTGCGACCCCCCAAAATCCAACATTTCCTGCCTGATATCCAAAGCCTACTATATAACTGATAAATGATAAAAGAGTTATAATAACTGATATAGAACAAACATTTAACAATAAACATCTTCGATAATAAACTAGTCTCTTATTATAGATTAGTGAAGAACATCCTATTAAAAGTAATATCCAGTAGCTATATCTTTGATATGGCTTAAAGAATGTGGGTATATCTTTTGCCAAGATACCAATTAAAGAAATTATAGCGAATATAAGTACATTTTTATCTATCTTCATTTTACCATTTAAGAATGTATATATTCCAAGAACAATAATAGCTATTGTATATAAGGTCAATAAATGAAGTGATGAGATTTGGGATAAAAGTAAAAAGGAAAACAAAATGATTGCTATAAATCTGTTCATCTTTGTATGTTACTATAAATTTAATTCTTTGATAAATTTTTTTATTAAAGAATTGATATCATAATCCTGATTGAGTGTTTGCTTATAATGCTTTTCTTTGTATTCTAAAATTCTATTTGCTAGTTCAAGATAATTTCCAGGTTGTATAAGCCATTTGTTCCAGTCATTTTGTGGTAATAACTCACTTATTGCTTGTCCATAACATGCCATAAAAGGTACCCCACAGGCATAAGCTTCTGTAAATACACATCCAAAACCTTCAAAGATAGATGGCAAAATGAATAAATCAAGAGAATTATAGAAATCAGCTAGTTTTTCATGTTGAATTTCTTTTCTAAATGATATATAATCACTTAGATTATGTTTGTGTACATATTTTACACACTCATTGAAACATACACCAGTCCCAATGAATATTACTCTTATTTTTTCTGATTGATTAGTTTTTATAATAGTGTCTATTGCTTTAATCAAAGTAATTTGAGATTTTAAAGCTAAGAAATTTCCGATACATCCAATCGTAAATATATTATCTTTTTGAATGTTTTTCTGATGAAAAATGTTAGTATTTACGCCGTTATATAAAACGTAAGTTTTCTTAAGAACAGGAGATTTTAGATTCTTTACTTTGTTTAGCGCTTGTAAATATGGCCCATAAGTTTCATTATTTCCATGTGATGGGAAACTTTTAAGGTTGTCAATTACATTATTACTAACCCCAATATGTAGGTCTATTTTGTTAAATAGTTCTATGTTTCTTTTTGAATTGAATCTAAGATTAAATCTGAAATTTGATTTTTTACTTAGAATTAAGTTATATGGATCTAAATCGTGATGTTGTAGAATGGTAATAATATTATTATTTATTTCCTTTAATGCATTTGCATATATTCCATTTCTTGAAACATGTGAATGGGCTACTTTGATTGCCTGTATATCTACACCTACCTCAGCAAGTCGAGATAGAAAAGATTTTATGTTCCATTGATCAAATAATGAAACAAAGAAGTTAGCAGGTAATGTTTTGATGGGGAAGTAATGTACTTCTATACCTTTATATTGGTAATCTTTAGTTGGGTTGTTTGTACTGCATGGCCTGAAAACCAATACTCTATCAAATTTATTCGTATCTATAATTGCTTTTACTTGATCATAGATAAATGGACCTCTGAAAGATTCAGAGGTAGGAAAGAAAGGAGTGATTTCTATATATATACCTTTATTCATTATAAGCTATCTATTAGGTTTAACCATTTTTGACCGATAGTATTGATTGAGAATTTTTGAACCGAATTATAAGCATTCTTTGCCATCTCATCTCTTTTAGCGGGATGATTCATTAAAAAAGAAAGTTTTGATGCATAATCTTCTAAATCGAAAGGCTTAATCAAGTAACCGTCATGTCCTGTATTTATAATTTCCGAAGCGGTAGAGTAACTATTAAATGCTATTGGAATTACCTTATGTTGCATTGCTTCTGTTAATACCATGCCAAAGCTTTCAAAAGCAGATGTCATACAAAATATTGATGCCTCTTGATAATAAGGGGTTGGATTTTGTGTCCCTTCAAATGAATAATTTTTTAATTTTAAGTCTATAGCCATCTGTTCTAAAGCAGATTTGTCTTCGCCATTACCTACAATTAATAATTTCCATGCTGGAAAATCTTTATAGATCAGTGACCATATTTTTAATAATAGGTCTACTCTTTTATGTATTCTTGTAAGCCTACCAACAAAAAGAACTATATTTTTCTTATCTTTAATGTTTACTGACTCGTATACATTAAAATTAGGAATAATTTCTATTTTATCCTTAGAAGCTTTTGGATAAAAGAATTGGAACTCCGGTATGAATTTTTCAGAGAATAGTATTACCTTATTACTGTCAAAATATGTTTGTTTCAGCATTTTACTTATGACCCATTTCCATTTCCATAATCTAAGTTTTGAGAAGGGTAATATTTTATACATAGCGTAATAGGAATCATGTATAACAGAAATTATTTTAATGTAATTGGGTAACTCTTTTCTTTTGATTATAGAAAAAAAACCAGCTTGGTTTATGATAATACTTATATTATATTTATTGATTAGATTTAATACTTGTTTTTTCCTTTCATACTTATTGTGTGATATAAAATATTGTTCTGCTATAGGGGTATATTCATCATCAGAGGTTTTTTCATTAACTAAGAACACTATTTTATGTCCATTTTTTATAAGAAAAGAAGCTAATCCATTAGTTACACGTTCTATTCCTCCTCTTGAAGGATTAATTTCACGTGGTGAGTATATCAATATTGATTTCATATTTTTGATTGTTTATTTGTGCTTTTTCCAACAATGAATGGTATATATTTATTTACAATAATGATTGACAATATAAGGAGAAATATCATGATTATGTATAAAAAATAGCAGTTAATTTTGTTGGAAAAATCATGAAGGATATAATTCCATAGTGGCCAATGGATTAAATATATTATAATAGAGTTGCATCCTATATAGCTAAGGCTTTTAGATAATCTTACATTCTTATATTTATTGCATAAATATAACAATAAATATATATAAGATAATGTATAAGGAAAAATATATAGATAGAATGAGATATGTGATAATATTTTGTTATTCCATGGTATAATATGTACTAATAATATTACAAAGCAACTTATTATTGAAAAATATTTTGACCTTTTATTATCTATATTAATTTGATATATTAATTTCTTTCCCATATACGCTCCTAAAGTGTAGTATATCCAAAATACTAATATATGGGCTAAAGGAATTATTGGAATAATAGAAAAATAATTTTTTGCATATAAATATGCGCCTAATGGATATAATAAAACAGAAATAATGACTTCTAACTTTATAAGATTAAATTTCTCTACATAATATTCTATTATATTAAATATAAATAAAACAATAAGAAACCATGTGATACTTCCTTTTATTGAATAATCTATTTTCCATAATAGACTTGATTCTGTAAAGAATTTTTCATGTTTTATGGAGAATAATACATATGCTAATATGACAAAAGATATTGTTGGTATCAATAGAGATTTAGATTTCTTTTGTATGAACGAGAGAAAGTTATTTGTATTATTCCATAAAGCTCCAGAAATAAAGAAGAAAAAAGGCATTTGTACAGATGCATATAATATACTTGGCATTTTCATATGCATCCATACGACCCATAAAATTGTTATCCCTTTAGCTATGTCTATACTTTTACTTCTTTGATTCATATTTTTATATTGTTTGAAAGAGATTTTCCCAAGAATTTACTATCGTCTCTATATTATATCTACTTGATGAATCTTTGCATGCTTTACTTAATTCCTCGTATAAACAATTATTGCTCATGATTTGTATCATTGTATTTGCATATTGATTTGCATCAAATGGTGGTATAATATACCCGTTTACCTTATTCTCTATTAAATATTTAGAAGCTGAAAATGTGTTATAAGTAATAGGGATTACTCCATTTTGCATAGCTTCTATTATTACCATAGGACTACCTTCAGTAATTGAAGTAAGACATAAGATTTTAGCTTTCTTATAGTAGGGAGCAACATCTTTGGATCCTTCGAAATGAATGTTTTGTATATTGTTTTGTTGGCTGTATTTGATTAGCCGGTCTTTGTCGGGACCATCCCCAACAATGTATAAGTCCCAATTTTTAATTTTCTTGTAAACCTTTATCCAAACTTTTAATAAATAATCCAGCCTTTTGTGCTCATATGTTAATCTACCGACAAATAAGACAATATTCTTTTTTTCATCACTGTCATAAACATCAGGGAATGTATTAGGATTAAAAATGGAGATACATTTAGTATTAGGATAATCAACTTTTGCAATTTTACAGAATTCCATTATGTATGACGGTGCTAGTAGTATTATCTTGTCTGAATAATTGTACATATATTTATATCGTTGTTTTATGTACTTTAAAAGATTATATTTATTCAATGGGGCTTTTATCCATTTAAGTATATTTATTGCTGAGTAAAATGGATGACAAATGGATATTGGTAAATATAATGATCTATAAAAATATTTATATTGGAGTAATGGAGTAAAATGTAAATGTGTAATTATTCTTACATTTGAAAAATATTCTTTACTAAATAGATAAATATCTTCAGTATTGCCACCTTCATTGATAATAATATCTATTGAAAGTTCTTCTATTATTTTCTTTATATAGGAATAATTTAGAGGAGTATTGCCTTTCTGGTCAGGCAAGAAATAGCAAGGCACATCATAAATTCCGTTAACTTTTCTTCGAGATAGATAGAATATCTTATAGCCTCGTCTTTTTAGTTCCTGAGCTATATTATCTGCTACTCTTTCTGTTCCACCTCTCTGTGGATTTATTTGATTCTCAAAATAAAATAATATATTCATTATTGTGTTATTTTCTGTATCCTACTAGTATTGGGAATGTTTTTCCAATATATGGAAATAAAATCGATATGATAATTACGATGAGTAAAGATATGATAATATTTAATATTGTGTTGTTTTGGAAACTATAAATGTGGAGTTCTATAAAGTTCATTAAAGTCATGTGAAAACCTAATATTAAAATTGTAGCATTGGATACTTTTTTTATAAATTGACTTTTACATTGATTGAGTGAATACCCTATGAAAAATACTCCAAAAGTTCCTGTTAAAGCTCCTAAAAATCCAATAAAAAAATTCTTGCCAAATGAAGATAGTATTAGATTTGAGCTTCCATTAATTTTGTAAATATAAAATGTAATTATAAAAAGTAAGATACTTAATGTGATATCATAGATTTTATTTTTTCTTCTTATTGGGGAGAAATATTTTTTTAAATTGTACATCGTGAGAAAATATAAAATAGCTAATGGAAATGTATCTAATCCATAAAATAAAGAATAATTTAGGTTGAGTTTAATGAAAAGCATAATAATAGGAATTAAGATTAAAAAACAAGATGTCCAACCTTTGTCCTTCACTCTTATATAAGCAAACATAAATAAATGACACCAAAATAGTGATAACAAAAACCAGGTAGGGCCCGAAAATATCTTTGTTGGGATTCCTAAAATAGTACCATATATCTGTTCTTTAATTAAAGGAAAGTATTCACTATTTCCTCTTGTTATGAATTTTGTTAGTTCCCATATTGCAACAATAATATTGATAGAACAATATGGTATAAGCAACCGTTTTTTTAGCTTTGTAAACAAAGAAGTGAATGGTATAAGTTCATCTTTATACAAATATCCAGAAATCATAAAAAATAAAGGCATATGAAATGTATATATAAATCCTTCTATATCTTTATTAAAGAATGAGCAATGCCCTAGTACGACTAAATATATACCAATCGATTTTGACCAATCTATCCAGTTTTGTCTAATCATATTTTATGTTCTGATGATTTTATTTCTTATATTTTGATAATAAGAAGTATAAATAATAAGCTTTTATTTTTAAAAATTTGTTTGCAAGACGGAAATAGCCTCCTCCTACTTTACACATACCTTCATTGTATCGTTGAAAAGTTTCGTTATTAGCAATATTCCTGATGTATTTTATGCAGGATTGGTTATATGACATTATTTTTATATAGCTTGTCAAAAGGAAAAATTTATCAACTAGAATTCTAAAAAAGGTGTTTTTGTCATATTGATTTAAGTTTAGTTTTTCAATCCAAATTGATAAATCGTTTATGACAATATTTATTGAGGGATATAAATCTCTGTTATTACGCCTTTGAATAGGATTGTATGAAATTGGAGAATTATAATGATATCCTATATATGGAATTATAATTATGTTATTTTTAATGCTATATATATATTTAATTAAAAAATCAAAGTCTTCAAATACAATCATATCCTTGTTAAAGAAGATATTGTTATTTATTATGATATCCTTTTTAAATAATTTATTCCAACAACTTTCCATATTTAATGTTCTAAACATATACCCCCAATAAGTAGCGATTTGATTTGAATTAAACTGAATTGTTTGAGGAACGGTTTTTATTTGGCTATGGCTTAATTTATTAGCAAATATATAATCTGTACAGCACCCATAAAAGAGCAAATCTATATCATCTTTTAAATTATTTTCAAGATTAGTTAATAGGTTAGTGTCAATCCAGTCATCACTATCAATGAATGTTATATATTTGCCTCTAGCATTTATTATTCCTGTATTTCTAGCTATTGAAACTCCTTGATTTGGACAATTATATACTTTTACACGCACATCTAAATCGCTATATTGTTTACATATATTAAGTGATAGATCTGTTGACCCGTCATTTATTAAAATAAGTTCCCAAGAGGAACTTGTTTGTTTTAATATACTATCGATTGCTTTTGCTATAGTTTGTTCAGCATTATATACTGGCACGATAAATGATACCAAAGGAAGAGTAATGCTATTTTTATTGTTCATAAGCTATTTTATTTTAGATTTTGATACTAAAAATGAAAAAGTGTTTATCTGGTTTTTGAGATTCTTCATTTCGTTATTTTAGTATCGAAGTTCTATATTTGTACATCATATATACACTAATAAGTGTTACAATTAAATCTTTTTAGATATAATATTTTTGACACGTTTAGTAAATTCTCTAGTGCCTGGAAATAAAAGATAAAAAGTGAAAGCCCCTATTAAGAGGCAAGTTAATGCTACTATTAGGGCATTAATTATAAATTCTTTAACTGTAGATATATGATTTAATTGTAGTGGTTTGAATATATAACAAGAAAATATAAATAAAGCTATGGTAATACTGTATCTATATATTGCAGGATAAAAATAGTTTTTTACCTTGAGGTGTAGCCCATCTTTAAAGAGAAAATAAGGTTTCCACAAGCTAATTATGATGATTTGACTTATAAGGATGCCGATAATAATACCGTTTAAATCCCAATAGAAACCTAAAATGATTGAAAGACCTATATTTAATCCTGCTTCAGCAAGAGGTGCCCAAATATCTTTATATAATCCATGCGCACCAAGATAGTCATCTACTGTAACTCTTGTCATACTTATACTATTGAGGGCAATGTATAGTATTAAAAAAGTGTTACTTAAACAATATTCTTTTCCTATCCAGATAGTGATAAATGGGTTGGTTAGGTGATAGAGACATAGTAAAGCTATTGCTGAGATACACATGCGGGAATCATATAGTTCCCAAAAAACTTTAATTATCTGAGATTTGTTTTTACCTGCAACTAAATTTCCAATGGCAGCTCCTGTGCTACTGAAAATAGAACTAATTAATGAACCGATTTTGTTTATTATAAGAATATAATTACCATATAAGGCAACAGTTGTTAGACTTGTAAAAGCATATATGATGAGTGGGCTGGATTGATTTAAGATGACAAATCCTATACGATGAAAAAATGCTTGTCCTGTTTTCTTTAGAACCTCGGGGTATTCTTTTAGGTATTGTTTCCCTTCAGATACTTTGGTGTCAAGCCATGAATAATTCTTTTTAATTATATAGTTTAATAGGATAGTAGTGGATATTGTTCCAATAAATTCTAAAATTAGCCATGAAAAAAATGGATATGGGAAATATATCATCGTAAATATTTGTAATATTGTTTTGATGATGGTAGAACCTTGTACATATTCTTGTATTTTATATCCTTTTTGATCCGCATAAAGGACTATTTGTTTATAGTTTCGGAAATATCCTAATAAAGAACTAAACAATAGTATGCCAAAGGTTAAATATGCATACCATATTGGTAATGGTGATTTTTTGAATATTACTGGAAAAAAACACATTAAAATCCCCGACGCGATAATAATGAAAAATGCTATATTGCGATAAATCCATCCTTGCAACGAGACTAATTTATTAAGCTTTTTGTAGTCTTTATCATATAAAGGTTGGTATAAAAAGAAACTTACGGCTGTAGAAACTCCAAGTTCTGCTAAATTTAAAAAACCTAAAAGATTGGAAGCAGTAGTATTTAATCCTAAAATTTCACTACCTAAATAATCAAAGAATACCTTTCTAGAAAAAAAACCTAGAATTAATTGTAAAAAATAAAAGATTAAAGCAACTTCTGCATTCTTTAAACTTTTGCTTGTGCGCGTTTCTGACATTGGTCTTTTGTCTGTTTTCTATTAAAGATGTTTGAATTAGAGGTGTATTTTATTTTTTTAGCATTTTTGTTTATCTCTCTTTCCCGTAACCATAGCCGTAGCCATAACCATATTTTTTCCCATATCCGTAGTGTCCGTACTTGCCATATTTCCCATAGCCATAGTAGGAGCCGGTTTCACGTTTATTCATATCAATGCCGTTAATCAATACGCAGAGGTGAGGCAGCTTGCCGTTCTGCTGCAGTTCATTGATTAATTTGAACTCACTCTTGGCGGTATAGTTGGAACGACATACGTAGACGCTTAAATCAGCCACGCGGGCGATAAGCTGGGTGTCGGTCACCATGCCGATAGGAGCAGTGTCTAATATCACATAGTCAAAATGTGCTTTTAGCTGTTGGATAGCGTCATCAAGTGCCTGGCGGGCTACCAGTTCAGTTGGGTTGGGAGGGATGGTGCCACCAGGTAAGATGTAAAGGTTGGGTGATACCGTAGATGCCTGACATAGGCTAAGCAAATCGGTGTGCTCGGGGTCGGACAGGTATTGTGAAATACCGGCTTCCTTATGGGAGAGGTGGAACACCTTGTTCAGTCCAGGCTTACGGATATCAAGCCCTACAATTATTACTTTTTTGCCCATAAAGGCAAAGCTGCAGGCCAGGTTGCCGGCGTTGAAACTCTTGCCCTCGCCAGAAGTAGTGGAAGTGAAGAGGATTACTTTCTGTCCATCCTGAAGCATGTATTGCAGGTTGGTACGCACCGAGCGGAACACTTCTTCCATCAGCTCGTTGCGGTTTTCGCGTACTACAATGGCGCCTTCGCTAGTTTCTGGAGTAAGCGGAATATCTCCCACGATGGGAAGATGTGTAATTTTTTCTACATCACCGCGGGTCTGGATTTTAAACTGAAGCAATCCCCAGAGGAAAATCATGCCTACAGGCAGGGCTAGTCCTAATACGAAGGCGATCATGTAAGTCTGTGAAGGGGTAGGGAAAATCTGTCCTCCTGCCAGAGGCTCGTCGATGACGCGGGCATTATTGGCCGTGGAAGCCAGGGTGATGTTGTTTTCCTCGCGTTTCTGCAGCAGCATCAGGTAGAGGTTGGCCTGGATTTCCTGCTGGCGCGACATACTGAGGTATTCTTTTTCCTGTACGGGGGCATCGCTTACCTTGCCGGCATACTTGCGGGTTTGTGCCTGCAGGGCCTGACGGTTGATAAGCAAGCCTTTTTCGGCGGTCTGGATGGCGCCCATTACGCTGTTGCGCATTACTTCGATGCTGGCATTCAGGCTCTGCACGGCAGGGTTGTCTTCGTGCGAGGTGCGCAGCAGGCGCTTGCGCTCAATCAGCATCTGGTTATAGTTCTGTACCACCGTATTCAAGTCGCTGTTGTTCAGCC
>JAHLFB010000189.1 GCA_018884025.1 Candidatus Phocaeicola faecipullorum | reverse complement strand
TTGCCTATGACAATCCAAAAATCAACATCATTAAAGATTTATGCGGAGTGAAAAAGACGGCATAGGGCTACTTGCGAAACTTGAATTCTGTAATACTACTAAACATTTTCCGTTAAATGCCTTGCGCTTATTGTCCTTGAAACGTTCCATTGATGTCTGGCAACCATTGTCAACACCGGCAATGAAAGCATTACCTTTAACTTCAAAATTAATAAGATTTTCAGAAATAGGACATAAATTATTGTCTTTATCCAGCACTTCTACAGTGACAAAACTCAAATCCTTTCCGTCCGCTGTTATGATATTTCTGTCAGGAGTAAGTCTTATCTTATGTGGAGTTCCGGCTGTATGTATTTCTTTTTCAGCAATAATGTTGCCATTCTTTCTTGCAACGACCTTAACAGTACCTGGTATGAACTTAACCCTCCATACTACGTGTAGGTTGTCCTCGTCTTTACTGCATATTCCTTGCGACTCACCATTTATGAAAAGTTCAACCTCATCGGCATTGTTGTAGTAGCACCACATGTCTATTTCCTGTCCTTCAGTCCAGTTCCAGTGAGGGAACAGGTGCAGTACTTGTTTGTTTGTCCATTCTGCCTGATACAGATAATAAACGTCTTTAGGGAAACCTGCCAGATCGACGATTCCAAAGTAGGAACTTCTTGCAGGCCATCCATATGGAGTAGGTTCGCCTATATAGTCAAATCCTGTCCAGATGTACTGTCCGCTGATAAAATCATTGTTTCTTACCAGTTTTATGTTTTCCTCGTGAGTGTTACCCCATGGAGCATGGCAGTTATTATATGAAGAACATGAGAAACTTTCATCATAGAAAGGTTTGTCCCAGCGTTCAGGCCATATGAACATCTCATTACTAGGCATACGGTAGTATCCTCTTGTCATCAGAGCCGAATTACTTTCAGTAATAATGAAAGGCTTGCCTGGGAAGTTCTTTGGAACATCAGGGATGTTGGCGTTATGATAGTTGTATCCTATTATGTCAAGGGCCCCTGATTTAAACAGGTGGTTTCCGGGATTAGGCTCATTACATCCTGCAGTAATCGGACGTGTAGGGTCAAGTTCTCTAACAAATTCAGCCAGTTTTTTTGTCAAAAGTGAGTTTACACTCATTTCTCCGTCTTTAGCCAGCATGTCTGCAGAATGTCCGAAGTTAAGTATGAGGTTGGCTTCTTCCAATGATAGTGTATCCGCTTTTGCATCGCTCCACTGCTCCAACACCTCGTTGCCTATACTCCATACGAATATTGAAGGATGGTTGCGGTCGCGTAATATAAAATCACGAAGATCTTTTTCATGCCATTCGTTGAAGTATCTTGCATAGTCGTGTGATGTCTTTTTCTTGTGCCACATGTCGAATGCCTCGTCCATTACAATGAATCCCATCTTGTCGCATAAGTCAAGCAATTCAGGTGCAGGCGGATTGTGTGAACAGCGGATACCGTTGCATCCCATCTCTTTCAGAATCTGCAACTGTCTTTCTATAGCTCTGGTATTTACGGCAGCTCCCAGACATCCAAGGTCGTGGTGCATACACACACCATTAATTTTAGTCTGTTTGCCGTTCAGGATAAATCCTTTTTCGGCATCAAACTTGAAATCACGTACTCCCGTGGTTGTGGTGTATCTGTCAATACATTTGCCGTCTTTGATAACTTCTGTGACGAGGTAGTATAAATACGGATTTTCCGTGTCCCATAATTTAGGTGATGAGATATTCAGGGTGTGGCTTATATCGGATTTCTGTCCTGCCACAACAGAAACAGATGATTCTGTCTCGGCAACAACTGAGCCATCCATATCGTTCAGTATAGATTTCAGGGTTACTGTCTCATTGTCATTCCCTGAGTTTTGTACTGTGGTCACAATGTTTAATGTCGCATTGTCGTTACTGATATCCGATGATGTGACATAAGTCCCCCATTCGTCAACATGTACAGGGTTTGTTTTGGTCAACCATACATTTCTGTATATGCCACATCCGGAATACCATCTGGAATTCGGCTGTTCCGAGTTATCTACACGGACTGCTATCACATTCTTTTCATTCCATTTCAGATATGGAGTTATGTCGTAACCGAATGAGATATAGCCGTATGGACGTTTACCCAATGATTGGCCGTTTATGAACACTTCACTGTTCATATATATACCGTCAAAATCTATTCTTATTATCTTGTCGGAATCTTCATTACTTGGGATAAATGTTTTTCTGTACCAACCTATTCCTCCAGGTAAAGCGCCACCGCCTGTTCCCGATGGATTGTCCTTACTGAAATCACCTTCTATGGCCCAATCGTGAGGAAGATTTAATACTCTCCATTCCTTATCATCGAAATCTGTTTCTGATGCTTTGGGATTGTCACTCAGAGAGAATGACCAGTTGTCATTGAAACATATCTTTTCCCTTGGGGATACAGATACAGAGCTGCATGCCCCCAGTAGCATGCAGCAAAATATACCTATGTATGTAAATAATTTCATTGATTACAATTTGACTGTTTGTGATTTACCGTCATACTTAACGATTATACCTTTTGATTTTTTGTCGAAAGCATCGGGGGTTTCCTTGTTCACTTTTACGATTTCGAATGTACGTTCTTTCAACATTCCGTCGTATTCACCTTTTCTGTCTGATATTACAAGTTCTTTGGTGTTTTCATTGTAATTCATCTCAATCATACTGTATTTACCTTGTTCGTAGTTGTAGTTTACACCTTCGTCTTCGTACAAAGTAAATGAAGCGTCGTCACCCTGATAAACATAAAGTTTTATATGTTCAGGCTGTTTTTCAGAAGTATATTGGATATTTGGACCGAAAGGAACGATTGAACCGGCACGTACGAACAAAGGCATACGTTCGTATGGCGCGTCAACAAGTTTCTTTTCTCCGCCCTGCTGGAATTCTCCGGTATAGAAATCATACCATCCTGCAGATTTAGGGAAATATACTTCACGCTGGCGTTCTCCATATTTATATACCGGTGATACCATGATTGACGGACCGAACATGTATTGGTCACCAATATTATTTACATTTGTATCGGCAGTGAAATCCATTACAAGAGGACGCATGATAGTGTAATCGTTGAACCAAGTCATACCTGCCAGTGAGTAAATATATGGCATAAGGCTATATCTCAGTTTAGAATAGTAAACTACAGAATTATATGCCGGGTGTCCTTCAGGTGCAATTTCCCAGATTTCACGGAATGGGTATTGTCCGTGTGCACGGTATAGCGGACAGAATGCTCCGAACTGATACCATCTTGCATTCAGCTCTCTCCATTCCTTATAGTCGGCATTTTCTGTCTTGTTATTGTTCCACTGCTGCTGTCCGGCTACATATCTGTTTTCTACACAGAAACCGCCAATATCCATGGTCCAGTAAGGAATTCCGCTTATAGCAAAGTTAAGTCCTGCCATAATCTGTGCTTTCATATCTTCCCATCTTGTACCTATGTCACCGCTCCATGTGGCAGTTGAGTATCTTTGCAGTCCGGCAAATCCTGAACGTGTAAGCAAGAATACACGTTTGTTGCTGTCCACACTTCTCTGACCGTTATAGATTGCTTCGGCATTCATCAGTGCGTATGCATTGAAATACTCGGCAGAAGGTCCAAGTGCGGTAGGTCCGCACAAATCTTTTCTATATTGCAAGTCTGTACAGTCTCTCACATTAGGTTCGCTGGCATCCATCCACCATGCGTCTATACCCAACGGATAATAATGTTCGTACATCTGATTCCAGAACAGCTTGCGTGCATCAGCATCGTATGCATCATAGAATCCGTAAGTATAACCAGGGCCAATCCAGTCTCTCAAGCTGTCTTTTACAGACTGTTGATAAATCCATCCGTTCTTGTCGAACTCTTTATAATGTTCGGTTGTAGTATAGAATTTAGGCCAAACTGAAATCATCATATGTGCATTCATCGCATGTATTGAGTCAACCATAGCCTTAGGATTAGGGAAACGGTTTTTGTCGAATTCATGGCTTCCCCATGCATCTTCCGGCCAGTGATTCCAGTCAAGCACGATATTGTCGATAGGAATATTTCTGTCTCTGAAACATTTCAGTGCTCCCAGCATTTCATCAGCAGTGTTATATTTTTCCCTGCTCTGCCAGAAACCCATAGCCCATTTAGGCATGATAGGTGATTTTCCGGTAAGAGTTCTATATCCGCTGATTACGTCGTCCATGTCGTCTCCTGCAATAAAGTAGTAGTCAAGTTGTTTTGTCATTTCGCTCCACCATGACTGCTTTCCCTGTTCTTCAGGAGCTACAGGACTCATCACACGTAATCCTGAATAAGATACGGCTCCGTCAGGTTTCCATTCTATTTTAAGAGGAACTCTTTTTCCTTTTTCCAGATTAACAGAGAATTTGTAGCTGTTAGGATTCCATGCTGTACGCCATCTTTCCGGTACTACCAGTTTGTTGTCGATATATACTTTTGTATAGCCGGCATAATATAGAATAAACTTGAATTCACCTGTTTCGGAAGGTTCAATCATACCTTCGTATGTTACGTTTGCTCCCATGAACGGGAAGTTTTCAGGAAGATTCACTACTTTAGATAAATCTTCTCTTTTCAGATGTTCGAAGTATAGCTGAGGCTCACGTCTGACTATAGTTTCTGATGATGCATTCTTCTCAGGAACGTATGTACCTGTAATCGCACCCTCAACACCTTCTTTGTCGTATAATTTGAATACTTCATCCAATTGTGAATAGTCATTAGGATTTCCGAAACGGCATAGTGAATAGCTGTCCAGCAAAACACCATAGTTTTTATTAGATACGATGAAAGGTATTGAAACTTTAGTGTTGTACTGGAATAGTTCTTCGTTTTTACCTTTGTAGTTAAACTCTTCAGACTGGTGCTGTCCGAGTCCGTAGAATGCTTCATCTTTCGGCGATTCAAAAACTTGTCTTATAGAATATCCTTTTGTACCTTCAATTTCTATAGGAGTAAAAGTTTTTCCTCCACCTTTGTTTTCCTGCAGAATTATCTCTCCTTTCTTGTTAGTAAACCATACTTCTCCCGTGGAACTTAACACGGAGGCGTTTATTTTCCCAGTAGAAACAATTACGGTATCTCCTTGTTGTTTAACAGTAAAAGGTATTTTTTTTGTTTGTGGAACAATTATCAAACTTTTAGAATCGGCAAATTTATTTTCCTTTGTAGCCGATACATGAAATAGTTTGTCACCCATTACTTCCATACGAACCAGATGTGCATCCGTTTCGTTTTTAGGTTTAACTTTAACTATTACGCCATAGTCTGTTTCTTCATAGACATTCGAACATCCGAATGACATCCCTACGGCAAGGAGACAATAAAAGATATTTCTCGCATTCATATACCCAAGTATTTAATTAGTTAATTCTATAAAACTTTTCTCATATGCAAAAATACTGTTTATAGTTAGGAGTTAAGATTTATAATGTTTTATACAAGGGTATTATCTTGTTCCTCAGAGGTCTGTTTGTTTCATACAAGGGTATTATTTGTTATTTTTCTCTTTTAACTGATATGCTGAAGGTAAAACTCCAAATTCATCCTTGAAATATTTGCTGAAATATTTGGGGTTGTTAAATCCTACTTCATAAGCAATCTCGGATACATATAACTGACTTTCGCGTAATAATTGAGCTGCTCTTTTCAGTCTGATTGTACGTATAAACTCTATTGGCGTTTTTCCAGTTATCTGTAATAACTTTTTATACAGATGTACTCTACTCATTCCAAGTTCGCTACTAAGTTCTTCAACTGAAAGTTCACTCCTAGATATATTGTCTTCTACGTATTTAATAGCTTTTTCTACTAGTTTTTCATCTAATGATGTTATTACTATGTTGCTTGGCGTAGGATCTATTGTTGAGTGTGATATTTGTTTGTAATGACTTAACTCAATCAATTTCCTGATACGTAATGTCAATACCGTCATGTTAAAAGGTTTGGTTACATAATCATCTGCACCTATTTCCAAGCCTTCAACTTTTGATTCAACAGCCTGTCGTGCAGTTAGTAATATTACAGGTATGTGTGCTGTTGGCTGATTGTTTTTTATTAGTTTGCATAGTTCTATGCCATCCATTACAGGCATCATTACATCGCTTATAATAAGATCAGGGTGTTTCTGTTGTATCATTTCCCATGCTTCTTCTCCGTTGGATGCTATTTCAACATTGTATTGTAATTCTAAACTATGTTGCATGAAAATACGGAAATCTTCATTATCATCTACTATTAGTATTAATGGGAAGTCTTTACGGTCTGTTTGCTCTATTACTTTTTCTGTATCTTCATTATTTTTTTCATTTGTATTTTCAACAGCACTGACAATATGTTCCGATATTAAGTCTACATGTTTTACAGGAAGTTGTATTACAAAAACTGTTCCTGTCCCTATATTGTCGAATACTTCTACACTTCCATCATGTAAGTTTACAAAATCACGTACCAGGCTAAGTCCTATACCGCTACCTGTACTTTCTTCAATTCCTTTATGTCCAGCTTGATAGAATCGTTCGAAAATATGCTCTTTCTCAGAGTCTGGGATACCAATACCTGTATCTGATACTTTTATTTCCAGCATTTCCTGTGTTCCCTCAATGTGTTCTATCATGACAGTTACTCGTCCGCCGTCAGGTGTAAACTTAAATGCGTTTGAAAGTAAGTTAGTAACTATTTTACTTATTTTATCAGCATCGAATGCCATATGGAAATTGTCTATTCCTGAAAAGAAAAAGAACTGAATATGTTTTTTGTTTGCCATTAGCAGAAATGAGTTACATACTTCGCGAATATATGCTACGATATCACTTTCTGATAACGATAGAGTATGTCCTGTCATTTCACTTTTTCTGAAATCAAGTAGCTGGTTTACAAGTATCAGTAGGCGTTGTGCGTTTCTGTATATAAGCATGAGCATTGATTTTTGTGATTCATCTTTTGTACTTTTCAACAAGTCTTCTAATGGTGATATAATCAATGTCAGAGGAGTGCGAAGCTCATGGCTGATATTTGTAAAGAAACGAAACTTCATTTGGTTTATTTCTTCATTTTTTACAGCCTCTTGTTCTATTTGTTGTAAACGGAATTTTTCACGCTCACGTTTTAAAATCATTTTACGTGCTGATAACAATATACATATTGCTATTAAGGTATAACATGAATATGCCCACCAAGATAACCAGAAAGGAGGATGTACCACGATTTCCAGTTTTGCAGTTTCTATACTTTCATATCCGTCGCTGTTTATGGCTTTTACATTTAAAATGTATTTTTTCGGGGTTAAATTTGTGAATGTAAGCCTGTTTAATCCTACAGGCAATGTAAGCCATTCATCATTTATACCTTCCATTTTGTATTTATAGCATGTTTTTTCTGGTAGATTATAATTGTCTGAACTTAATTCTAATGAGAATATATTTTGTGTATTTTTAAGTTCTACTTTTCTTGTTGAGTTTATGTCTTTAGTCAGTATGATATTGCCATTGTATTCTACTCCAGCTTCAATCTTCTGATTAAACAGATATAATTCGGAAAACATTATTTTAGGAGGTATTGTGTTATAATGTATTTTATCAGGATTAAATGTGTTTAGTCCATAAAGTCCTCCTGCAATAATTGTACCGTCTTTCAATGTCTTAATTGCCCTTAGATTGAAATCGCAGTTTTGTAGTCCGTCTTTCTCATTGTAAATGTGTGATTCGAATACATATTCTCCGTTTGCATCTTTTGATACCTTTATGTGGATCATGTGGCGTGTAGATGTAACCCAGATATCGTGATTATTATCTTCTGTTATACCCGATATAACTTCGCCATCTGCATTTGTTGTTTCTGTAAAATTTGTAGTTGCGTGACGTTTTCTGTTATACATTTCAAGACCTTCGTTTGTCGCTATCCATATTAATCCACGGCTGTCACTATATACCTGACTTACACCATGTCTGCTTAAAGATGTATTTCTGATTGTTTCTTTTAATTTGAGTGTTTCCAGATCTACTAAAGCTAATTGTGACTTTCCTACTACAAGGATATTGTCTTTTGTTACGCATAGTGATGGTACCATCCCATTTATTTCATCGTACTTGGTAAGTTTGTTGCTTTTCATATCAATATATTGGATTCCTCCGTCTAAGAAACCTATCCATAGCTTTCCGTCAGCTTCTGCCATAGACCACACGTTATTGCCCAATAACCCGTTATTGTTTACTGTGTATTTGGTTAATCCTTTTATGTCAAGACTGTACAGACCATTGTTGAATGTGCCTATCCATAATCTGTTATCACTTGTCTTTAATAGTGAAACTATGGGTGAGGTAAAGTTGTAGTGTTTTTTTACTTTCGCCTCTTCGATATTCCATAAAAGTAGTCCATCATTATTTGTTCCTAACCACACATGCTTATCATCGGCCTGTTCTACGCATGTAATATCACCAAGTTCATACATGTTGAATTTGAACATACTTTCGCTATAATATGAAATACCTTTTTTATATGTTCCAATCCATGTTGTTCCATATTTGTCTGTATATATTTTGTAAACGGTGTTATGTGATAAACTGCGGGTATTATTTTTATCATTTACAAGATTTGTTAAATGACCAGTTTTTTTATCAAAAACATCTATGCCTCCGTAGTCTTTGCCTACCCATATTCTACCAATGTTATCTTGTGAAACTGAATGTATAATATCATTCTGGCTTTTCCATGGTTCTTCCAAATCGTGTCTCCATTCGTCTGAAACTGTATCATATACATATAAATTTGAATTATTGGAAATCCAAATGCACTGTTCTTTATCTACGAATAATGAATAAAATGCTTGTTTCCCGTTCATTTGAAGAGATATTTCATCCTTTATCCATTTAGGTTTCATCTCAGACGGGTCAATGCAGACAAGTATTCCGTTGTTGTATTGGAATAAAATTCCATCGTTACATTCATTGATAGCGCTGACACCAAATTCAGGCAATCCAAAGTTATATAATGAAACGAATTTTGTATTATTATTTTTGTCATAGCGATAAAAACCTTCCCATCCTACAAAAAACCATGTCTGTTCATTTGAATCTACATAAATACATTCAGGTAAACCATTGCTGCCTAGTTTTTTCATAAAACTTTTGGTATCGTTATTGAACTGGTTGGCCGCTTTGTCGAACATAGTGTATCCTGTCCCCATTTTTATCCATAAATTTCCATTGGGACTTTCTATTATTTCTTTTACGTAATTGTCAGGAAGTGAATGTTTATCATCATGTAAATGACGGAAAACCTTGAATGTATATCCGTCAAAACGGTTCAGTCCGGCGTTGGTTCCGAACCACATAAAACCGTCTTTGTCTTTCAATATGGCATAAACTGAATTGTTGGATAATCCGTCAGCCACTTCAAGGTGTTTGAAATTGAAAGGTTGCGAATACAGAGAAACGAATATAATCTGCCATAATATGACCAAAGACAATCTTTTCATATAAATCAATTTATTTTTTTATTTTACAAAAGAAATAAAAAGTAAGCAAAAAACCAAAATCGTAACAACTATATATAATTAATTGCCCGACTTAAAAATAATTTAAGCCGGGCAAAACATATACATCAACAAATTAAATTAATAAATCCATGTTTTTATCCATGTTTGAATGGTATATCAATCATTTCGGATTCTAATCCTTCACCTACTTTTTTGTCAAAAGAAATTTTAAATGAATATGCGGTTTCGCATGGCTTTTGGGAAGGGAAAGTTATTAAGAGGCCCTTGTCTGTTTGTTCCCATGCTATTTTTTCATCAGAGCCGAGCATTTCCACGTTAAGAATCTTTGCATCACGTACAACATCCTTGTTCAAAGATTTTATCATTACTTGTTTGCCCCAATCTAAAGTGATGGCATATAGAGTGTTGCCTTTAGTGGTAAAACGTATATCTTGGCAATTATATTTTGTTGCTTCATTGTCTGAAAATGAACCGGAAGTACCTTTTGATTCACCTTCACCGGACTTAATCCAGCAACGTGTACCATATATGGCATCACCGTTTATCTTTAACCATTTACCTATTGATAGCAGTACTTGCTTTTGTTCGTCCGTAATAGTTCCGTCAGGGTGTGGTCCTATATTCAACAGAAGATTGCCGTTCTTGCTTACTATATCCACTAGGTCGTGTATTATCTGGTCAGGAGTTTTATTTTCTTCTCCGTTTACATATCCCCATGAATGTTTACCTATTGAGGTGTCAGTCTGCCATGGATATTTTCTCATTTCATTTAGTTTTCCACGTTCTACGTCTCCAACCAGTATGTTTGTAGGATAGCCATGCTTTGTGTTAACAACAACACCTTTGCCCCAGTCTAACGAACAATTGTAATAATATGCAAGGAATTTGTTAAAATATTCCGGTATCTTGTTTACAGTCCAGTCGAAATATATAAGCTGTGGTTGATATTTGTCAATAAGTTCATGTGTATGTATAAGGAAGTCTATACATACTTCGTCTGAATACACTTCTTTTTCTGAACGCTTACCATATAGTGTGATTGTAGTATCCTGTACATCAGATGGAAATTCCATACCACCGTTAAAGAACCATGCATTCTCAAGTCTGTGGCTGGATAATCCGAATATTATCCCTTCTTTTTCCGCAGCTTTTTTCAATAAACCTATAATATCTCTTTTGGGGCCCATTTTAACTGCATTCCATGGGTTGTGTTCGCTATTATACATGGCGAAACCGTCATGATGTTCCGCAACCGGCACTATGTATTTTGCACCTGCCTCTTTGAATAATTTCACCCATTCATCTGCATCGAATTTCTCGGCTTTGAACATAGGTATGAAATCTTTGTATCCGAATTTGTCCTGTGGACCATATGTCTCTATATGGTGTTTATATTCGTCAGATCCTTTCTGATACATGTTTCTGGAGTACCATTCACTTCCGTATGCTGGGACTGAATATACCCCCCAGTGGATGAATATTCCAAATTTGGCATCAGAGAACCATTCAGGAAAATGGTAATTCTCGGCTATGTTTTCCCAGTTGTCCTGAAATACATTTGTTCCTTTCGGAGATTCAACGGACATCACATCTGTTTTTTTCTCGTTTGTGCTACAAGAAACAAACAAAAGCATAATGATAGAATAGAATAGTTTTTTCATCGCATAAAAATTTTATTAACAAATTTATTTCTGTATTATTTTATTGAGACTATTGTGGAGCGTTTTCGTAAACTGTTTGGAGTGTATATGATTTCTTGTCTGTAAAAACAGCGCGTTTCATAAGTCTTATCACACGTTTCCCGTTATGTACCAGCTTCCCGTTAGACCGGTCAAAAATGCATGAGCGGTCTTTCCCATTGTCCCAATAGAATGGAGCCATACCGTTTTCTTTGGCTGCCTTGCATAGATATTCCAGAAAATATTCTCTAAAACTTTCAGAACGTTTATCCTCACGGTATTTGCATCCCATTTCTCCTATATAAACAGGAATACCATTGTCAATGAAAGTTGATTTTATTGACTTGAATTGTTCCTGCATATATTCTTCATCCATTCCTTTATATTTCATATCCTGACTCGCTGTATGTCCCCATTCTGAATAAATATCTCCCATTGTGTAATCCATTGGGTCATAATAGTGGATTGATACCATCAGTCGGTTGGGAGTTTTGTCTTTAGGTAATTTGAAGTGTTTTACTGTCAAATCTATATTGGTGGCATAGCCAGGTATTGCCAGAAAACGGTTTGCGTTATTTCCTCCTGTGGAACGTACCGCATCTACGAATACCTGATTCCATTCATTTAAAACAGCATATTGACGTCCACCGTCGCTAAGGTTCGCTCCCCATCCCCATTTACCGTCATGGATTTCGTTCATTGATTCAAATATAAGGAAATCACCTTTATCCTTGAAACGGTTTGCTATCTGAGTCCATATAGACTTTATCATGTTTTTAATAGTATCGTTTATTTCTTCGTTTAGTGCTGCATTTTTGATGTCAAGCCAGAAGTAACTTTCCACTCCGTCATGGTGTATGTTTATAATTGTGTTTAAGCCTGCATTCTCTGCGTAGTTTACAACTTCTGCTACCCGGTTCATATAACTGTCCGAAATTTTATATTCAGGACCCTCACCAAAATGTCCTACCCATGTTATTGGGATACGTACGGAGGTGAATCCAACTTCGGCCAAACGATAGAAGAATTTTTGTGTCACAGGTGGATTTCCCCATACTGTTTCTTGTGCTTTCCCGTCTTGGAAAGCATCGAGTTGATTGCCCAAGTTCCATCCTAACCCCAATTCTTTGGCTGTTTCATAAGGGCTTTTCGCCTTTGTTTCGGCGTGTATTGTCAGCCATGTGTTTATTGTTAATATAAATATAAATAGTTTTAAAAGCAGTATGTGTTTTTTCATGCAATATGTTTTTAATATGATGATGCCTATAAAATTACTTGCCGGAATCTATGAGGAATTGAATTCCCCTACAATTTCTCATAGACCGGCAAGTGAAGTAATTCAGAGTTTAATGTATTATGTTTTTATTTATTGAACCGGAATATATTCGATACTTGTAATTACAGGACCTATACTATTACCTTCATCTATCAAGAAACTTATATATTGTTTATTTGTGATGATATTTTGTAGTTTGCCGTATATAGTATCGTCGATAGTGAATTCTACAGATGACATTTCTGAAGTGATTTCTTCACTCATAATGGAAGTTGTTTTATCATTTGTTTCATAACATGAAAGTGTAATTGGCGATTCACTAATACCTGTATTTGTGAATGATACTCTAATTTTTCCACCTTCTTCTATTTCTTTCTGTAACCATAAATCGATACTAACATAACTACCATACATCATAGGAGCGCCATTGCCTTTCCATAATAAGTTTTCACTCACAGTTTCATTTTCTGAAGCAGGGATAAGAACAATCTTTGTAATATCACAGTTAGCTCCCTTTAATCCCACTATAAAATTATTTTTTGTAATGTCTTTTATCAATTGGTCAAGAACTAGTACGGTAATATATCCTTCTTCTTCATTATTTTCTATATAATTATAACCGTCATAAATAATCATTTCATTTTCTCCATATGTATCATTTGTGTATGTAGAAAAATATATTCTTGTTCCTTCTTCTGGTTTAGGTTTTGCATTGCAATAAATACGTAGTTTTGAACCGAGTTTTAATTCATCTGGAGCTATATTGAAATTAGCTATGCCTGTAGCCCAATAAGGATTGTCTGAGTATCCAGTACCTTCCCACAATGTGATAGGGATAGCTATATCGTTAGACGATGTATATACAGTAATATCACTCAAAGTAATACCGCTATCAGTAGTAGTTATACTTATTCCACTGGTGTTTTCGCCAACCTTAATCAGAAGTTTTCCTTCTGCTTGTCCGGCAGGTAAAGTGTAAGTCTTGCCAGTTCCTCCGGCTGCAGGAGTGATTGTAATATTTGCTGCTGTAATATCTGTTGATAATGTCGAGCCGTCTGTGCGTGTATATGAAATGCAGTAGATATCATCCTGATTCAGTGTTCCTGTAAAATTATTGATAACTGCAGGTTCACCACTATTTAATTGAATATTGCTTGCCAACTGTTTTGCGTTTTTACCTACAACGCTGATTTCTCCTGTCAGAATCCATCCTGATTCTATTTTTTCATCCCAATCTGATACGGTAGGATTTACAATAATAGGTTTGCCCGGATCAACAGTACCATCGGCATTAAGTGTTGCCGTATATGTAAGTTTTTTTCCTGAAACAAATTCTTGGTTATCTACAGGAAGCGTATAAGTTTTTCCTTCATGGCTAACCTCTATGTAACGTCCTTGCACAGGTGCAGATGGCATAACTATTGTCTGGTATTGTCCTCTAATGGATGCATTGGCTGCAAAAGGCATTTCGTCATCAGCAGCATCTGTAGAAGTAACGGTTGCATCGCTTAGGTTTAAAGAACCGGCTAACTGTTGGTTGTTTATCTTCAGTTGTGCGCCTGTTATGGCTTGACCGTTAGCATCAGATAGTTGGATTATGACTTTTACCAATTGATGCTTGAAATTTAAACTTACTTTTTTCGTACCGACTGCTGTACTTGGGGTTGTGGCAAGCATCACGTCGTTTTCAGTCAACGGTGTTTCTGCGTCTGTAGAAAGCGTAAAACTATATGCTCCATTGCTGATAGAACCTTCCCTGTACGGATATACCGCAGTGAAGTCAACTGTTTCAACATTCCCCGCCATTCCGTAGGTTATAGGATTTACCGATGTGAAGCTTGTTCCGTCTTCTGTGGAATAAAGTACATTTGTAGCCCCTGGGTTCATGGAAATACCAATCTTGTCATTTCCCTCGAATGAGGTGTCTGTGGCACGCGAACTGATAGAGCTGCTGAACATAATGTCTTGCGCCTGATTGAAATTTTCTTCTTTTGTACAAGACGTGGCCAGCAAAGTTGTTGCCAGTCCAAGGCCAAACATTAAAGTCTTTCTCATAATAAAAAATGTTTAACGATTAAACAAAAATAATTCAAAAATCACTATTGCAAAGTTATTGAATATAATATTTTAATTATGGGCTCAAATCGTAACTGTAGCACAGGTGTTTGTTATGCTATATTGCCAAAATGTTATCAATGACAGTATAATATGTAACCGGTGTTCGTAATCGGTTTTTTTATATGCTGTTAAAACAGTGTTTAAACATTATTCAAATACTGTTTAAACAACCTTTGAAATTCAGTTTGTACATGTGTTCTGAGTATATTATGTATAGTAGAAAAAAATATTTTGCCTAATTATATTCTGTAAATATAACTTATATATATGTAAATATAACTTGTATCTTTATAAATATAACTTGTATTTATAAAAACATAAGTTGTATTTATAGAAAATGAAAGCGCAAAACATATTTTATATACATACAAAACATGCTTTATTGTGGGATGTTATTACATGACTCTATATATCGCAGGGAATGGATTATAGAACCTTGTTTTTTTGATAAAAATGCTGCCTTTGCGGTGTCCTGGAAAGGATGGGTAACATTCTATACCGTGCGTGGTAACATACTGGTACATCATATTAACAAAAATGGCATATTCGTAAAACACGTTTTAAGTCCTTGCTCTTTTATTTTCTTTATTTTTGCAGTATGATGATTTTGGTTGAGTGACGTTTGTAGTAATGTAAAAATATTAATTTGTTAATTTTTAAAATGATAAACTGAAATGAGAAACGAGTTTCTAAAATGTTGCAAAAACTTTTACAGTTACCGCATCGCATTGATATTTATCGTATCATGTATTGTGGGGGTGGAATTCTCTTTTGCAGAAGTTTTGCAGGAAAGGACTGTTACCGGAGTTGTAACGTCGGGAACAGATGGTGAAGCGTTAATAGGCGTGAGTGTTCAAGTCAAAGAGAGACCCCAGGTAGGAACTATTACGGATTTTGAAGGACGGTATTCATTGCAGGCAAGATCCAATGAAACCATTGTCTTTTCTTATATCGGTTTTAAGTCTCAAGAAGTGAAGGCTTCAAAAACGGTAGTAAATGTGGAGTTGGAGGAAGACTCTGAAATTTTGGATGAAGTCGTTGTAGTGGGATACGGAACTATGAAGCGTAGCGATCTTACAGGTTCAGTGGTATCAGTAGGTGAGGATGAGATAAAACAATCCATTGTCACTTCGTTGGACCAGGCATTGCAGAGTAAGGCTGCCGGAGTATCTGTTACACAAAATTCCGGAACGCCGGGTGGAGGTATATCCGTTAGTATCCGAGGTATTAACTCATTGAATGGAAATGAACCGCTTTACGTGATAGACGGTGTGGCGATTTCCGGTAACAATGATTCAAACTCCAGTGTATTGTCATCCATTAACCCTTCGGATGTTGTTTCTATGGAAATATTAAAAGACGCATCAGCTACGGCTATTTATGGTTCGCGTGCATCTAATGGTGTGGTACTTATCACTACCAAACAGGGACAGGCCGGAAAGACGCGTATCACTTATGAAGGATATTACGGTTTGCAGCAACTTCCGAAAAAACTTGGGGTGATGAACTTGCGCGAATATGCCGAATATCAGAATCTGCGTGCGGAAGTAATCGGCTTCGGCGAACGTGCGGAATTTGCAGACATAAGCCTGTTGGGTGAAGGAACAGACTGGCAGGGGGAAATCTTCCAGAATGCGTCTATGCATAATCACCAGTTGAATATTTCCGGAGGAAACGACAATGTGAAATACTCTCTTTCTGCCGGATATTTGCAGCAAGAAGGTATCGCTATCGGGTCTGATTTTAAGCGTTTTTCCGCTCGTGTTAATATGGACAATAAAATAACTAAATGGCTGTCAACCGGTCTTAGGGCTTCTGTGGCGCAAACAACACAGAATAACACAATAGACAGCGGTAATATCATCCGCACTGCCATAGAACAGTTGCCTGATACTCCGGCACGAAATCCGGATGGAAGTTGGGGAGCACAGGCAGAAAATATGTATGGTACTTATTTTTCTAACCCTGTAGCAGAAGCACTCATGCGTGAAAATTATAACAGGGGATTGCAGATGTATGTTGACTTTTTTGCAGATGTGACATTATGGAAAGGACTGGTGTTCCGTGCTGAATATGCAGGAAACTATTACTACAGCAATACTTATCAATATACCCCATCGTATGACTACGGACATTATGTACAGTCATCTACAGGAAGCCGCGGCGCAAACAATGGCTCGAACTGGACATTAAAGACTTATCTGACATACAATGGCACATTCGGGAAACATAACATTTCCGTCATGGCAGGTCATGAGGCTCAGGAAAACAGTTATGAAACTCTTTATGCAAGCCGCGACAATTATCTGTTCAATACTATTCATGAATTGAATATGGGTGATTCTTCTACCGCCAAAAACAGTAGCGGAAGAGGTTCTTCGGCCATTGAATCATATTATGGACGATTGAATTACGGATATGACGACCGTTACCTGGCTACTTTCACTGTACGTGGAGATGGTTCCTCCAGTTTCGGTCCGGCAAACCGTTGGGGCGTATTTCCATCAATGGCACTTGCATGGAAAATAAATAACGAGAAATTCCTGAAAGGAGTGAAATGGCTTAATAACCTGAAATTGAGGTTGGGTTGGGGACTTGTAGGTAACCAGTCGGCTTCAAGTTATGCTTACGGGGTAACAATGTCTTCGGCTGCCAGTATTTGGGGAACCGGATTCTACGCAGGAAACTACCCTAACGACAAATTGAAATGGGAAGAAACCAGAGCATGGAACGCTGGTCTTGATTTGAATCTTTTCGACAATCGGGTTGAGTTCATCTTCGATACTTATCTGAAGAATACAGATAACTTGCTGATGCGAGCCTCATTACCGTCATATGTAGCAGGAATTATCAATTCGCCATGGGTGAATGCCGGCGCAATGGAAAACAAGGGTGCCGAATTTACATTAAACACAGTGAATATATCCAAAAAGGACTTCACATGGCGTACCGGAATTACCATCTCATTCAATAAGAACAAGATAACTAAACTTTATACTGAAACGGCAGGGCTTTCGGGAAAGGTTGACCAATCACAGACACTGACTTACTCTACGGTAGGACAGCCGGTAGGGCAATACTATGGATATAAGGTAGTTGGAATGTTCAAAGAGGAAAGTGATTTTTATCAGCGTGATGCGGACGGAAACTTCCTGCTCGACAAGAATGGTAACAGGCTTTCGGTTGCACTTCCGGAAAACCAGCATATAGCCAAAGATGAAGTTTGGGTAGGTGACTATATCTTTGAGGATTTGAACGGTGACGGAGTTATTGACGAACAGGATCGTACATATCTTGGAAATCCTGAACCTAAGTTCTCTTACGGTTTCAACAACACTTTTACTTATAAGGGTTTCGACATGAATATCTTCATCAACGGTGTGTATGGCAACAAACTTGTAAACCTGTTCCGCCAGGACTTTACAAATCCTATGCGTAACAGTAACCTGCTGAAGGAAGCTACAGGCATAGCACATGTAGAACTGATTGACCCGGCACAGCCGGAGGAAATTTGGAATGTACGTGTATCCAATCCGGAATCGGCTACAGTCCAGCGTCTCAATACGGCGGATGGTAACGACAACAATCGTATGAGCAGCCGTTTTGTAGAGGATGGCTCATACCTGCGAATCAAGAACATCTCGCTGGGATATACTTTTCCGCAAAAATGGACTCGCAAATGGCATATTGAGAATCTGCGTATATATATGAACATACAAAATGCGTTTACTTTTACCAAGTATAAGGGATATGACCCTGAAGTCGGAGCGTATAACTACGATGTGTTGCTTCGTGGTGTGGATTATGCGCGTTACCCGTCACAACGCATTTATACTGTCGGATTAAATCTTAGTTTCTAACCTTAATAACATTACAGCAATGAAAAGTAAAACCAAAATATTATCGAGCCTTGTCCTTATGGCAGGAATCCTGACAGGATGCAGTGACAGTTTCCTTGAGAGGACACCTGAAGGCTCATATGCGGACGTGATTTTCTATACTTCCGACGAAGCATTGGAAGCGGCTACCGCACCACTTTATAACCGTGCGTGGTTCGACTATAACCAGCGTGCTATTGTTCCCATTGGAAGCGGACGTGCCAATGATATGTATAGCCCGTGGGGAAATCCGGAATTTACGACCTTTCAAGTGACAGCTCTTAACGAACTTCTGTCCGCAGCGTGGAAATCATTCTATTCTGTAATCACCATGTCGAATTCTGTTATTTCTGATGTAAAAGAAAAAACGACCGGAGATGTGAGCGAAGAGGCGAAAAAGAAAGCTATCGCCGAAGCGCGTTTGATGCGAGGATGTGCCTATTTCTATATGTTGCGCGCATGGGGACCGGTCATTCTTATCGAGGACAATCAGACCGTAGTGGATAATCCTGTCGTCCCATTAAATCGTGAGGAAGATGTATTCCAGTTCATCATAAATGATTTGACTTATGCGGCAGAGAATTTACCGGAAAAAGGAGACCAACCTGGACGTGCCACCTGCTGGGCGGCTAAAGGAATGCTTGCCAAAGTTTATCTGGCACGTTCAGGATGGAGGAAAGGCGGACAGCGTGACAATGCTGACTTGGAATTGGCAAAGCAGTATGCAGCTGATGTATGCGAAAATAGTGGTTTGGAACTTCTGCCCGATTACGAAGATTTGTTCAAGTACAAACAGAACAACAATCAGGAATCACTACTTGCC
Source organism: Candidatus Phocaeicola faecipullorum (assembly GCA_018884025.1). GTDB lineage: Bacteria > Bacteroidota > Bacteroidia > Bacteroidales > Bacteroidaceae > Phocaeicola > Phocaeicola faecipullorum. The sequence continues at coordinate 5,147 of JAHLFB010000189.1, read as the reverse complement.
ATGCAGTGGGTACCGCTGGGTGAATGGGGAGTATGCAACACCTTGTTTGCAGACCTGGCATTTTCTACCGAAGTAACGGGAGGGGTGAACGTATGGGGTACTTATTCGGCTAGTGTAGAGATGTTGGAAATATATAATGAGGAGCCTGGAGACACACTGCGTAGAAATGCCACTTTCTTTACTCAAGGAACATATTATGATTATATTTGTATTTCGGAAGGCGGATATACTTATGATGATACCGGGGCTCCTATAAAGAAAGGAGTTGTAGGAGGGCCTGATGATGACAATGACGGATACGTGCAGTCTATGAACTCTCCGCTAAACACTTATATTCTGCGTCTGGCAGATGTGTATCTGACATATGCTGAGGCTTGTCTGGGCAACAATGAGAAATTGACAGAGGGACCGGGACTGGAATATTTTAACAAGGTAAGATATCGTGCTTTTAACGGGAAAGGTGATTGGGAGAAAACGTCCATTGACTTTGAAGATATCATACGTGAACGACGAGTAGAATTCTGTATGGAATATTGCAACTGGTACGACATGGTATCATGGTACTGCTGGAAACCGGATTACATGCTGAAATATTTCAACAGCCAGAAGCGCGGAGAGCGGGCTACTGTGATAATGATAGATAAATACCAGGCAGGAAGACTGCTTCTTGGAACTAAAGACTACACCGGAGAATTCCATGAAGGAGAATACGAGAAACCGCAAATAGAAATTAATATTGCCGATGATGACATTTTCTTTCCGTATCCGGAGTCGGAAGTTATCCAGAATCCGTTGCTGAAGGAAGAACCTGTTCCTTATAATTTTAACGAATAATTTCATAGACCATGAGAAAACTGAAAAATATAATAGAAAATGCAGGATGCTTGATATTGTTCTTGTTAATATTCGCATCTGTTGTGATAACTCCGTCTTGTAAGGAAGACGGAGGATCAGATGGTGCTCCGGTTATACACTATCTGCGTGTGACAGACCCTTCGCTGGCTGACAGCACTTTTACCGATGTTAGTCCCGGTTCGATGATTGTAGTTGTTGGGGAGAACCTGAATGGGGTGAGGAAGGTATATATCAATAATCAGGAAATAAGCTTTAATGCCAATTACGGAACTTCTACCAGTCTGATTATTACGGTACCTGCTGATGAAGACTTCTTGTTGTCAGGACCGAATCCTGACATCCCGTCCGAGTTGCGTATTGAAACAGACCATGGAGTGGCCACTTATCCGATGCATGTGCTTTCACCCGGACCGGTCATTTCCTATATATCAGCCTTTTACCCGATTGACCCGGGAGATGAGATAAGCCTGATTGGTGAAAACTTTTATGAAATCAAACGGATTTACTTCACCAAAGACTCTGTTGAAGTGACATTGCCTATCACGGATTATCAGGTAAGTGCTGACTATGAACGTGTTACTTTTTCCGCTGCTGATGTGATGAAAGAAGGTTATATAATAATGGAGTGCTATACTAGCGATGCCAGCATCGAGTTTGTGTACGACGGCCCTAAACCTGTCATAACCGGCATCAGTTCTACCATGCCGGTTGTAGGAAGTAAAGTAACTATCGTTGGAAAGAACTTCATAGATGTGTCAGGAATAGATATAAATGGCGAAATCGCTGTTCCGCAAGAAGATATAGAAGTTTCGGAATCGTTCAACACGATTACTTTCACCATGCCTTCGGCACCTACAAGTCAGGGTAAGATTTCAGTAACAGCCATAGGAGGAACCACTGAAATGGACAACTTCTATCCTCTTGAGAATGTGATAATAGATTATGACGGAAGAGGTGGCCTTGACCCGAACTGGAGCGGAGCCAATCTGGGATTATTTGTGGCAGACGGAAAGGATGCTCCTTACACTTCTACCGGAAATTGTACTGGTATGAAAGGAACTATAGATTCTGCTACACAATGGTGGTGGCAACAAGTGCTTAATAAACCTGTCTGGCCGAGTTCAAGTGTAATACCGGACAATGCCAAGATTTCAGAACTTGAACTGCAGTTCGAGTGTTATTTAGGTGAAAAAATGGAAGGTCCTGTCATCCAGATTACAATGGGAGAAGGAGCTGGTGACGATGTATTTACCTTGACCGGTTATGTCCCTGTCAGCGCTTTCACAGGAAAAACAGAAATAGGGAAATGGATGCAGTGCAGTATTCCATTGGAGTCGCTTGTGGAAGAAAATTTATGGGGAGACTTCATTGCAAATCATAATGAGGTTTTGAATCTCTATGTCACTTATCCGAACTGCCCAGATGAAACCAAAGTAGAAATCTATCTGGATAATTTCCGCATTATGCCAATTCAAAAAACAAAAGACTAAAATTAATTAACTTATGAAAAAGAACTATATATATTTATTCTTTATCCTTTTTGTAACAATATTGCAAGGATGTAAGGATGACAGCATAGTTAAGGGAGCCGAGTTTTCCCTTAGCCGCGACGGGCAGGAAGTAACTGATTTTTCGTTCGGTTACGGACAAGGACACATTATGGTGGCTCTTGCTTCAAGCACTGGCTGGACATTGGAAAGTGACCAGACGTGGTGTACTTTGTCTAACGTCTCAGGTAAAGCCACTAAAGAACAGTACATAAAAATAACTTATGAAAGAAATACAGGCGAACAGGCCCGTAAGGCTACAATCACAATGAATGCTGGTGGAAACATAAAACAATACGCTGTGACACAAGGCTCCAAATACGATACGATATATCCTGAAGGTATGGAGAAGGATGCAATAGAAGTTGCCAAATCAATTGCTATAGGATGGAATTTAGGTAATACGCTTGAAGCACCTGACGGAGAAGGTTCATGGGGAGGAAAGGCATCCCAGGAAATCATCAGCAAAGTGAAGGAACTGGGCTATAATGCAGTCCGTATCCCGTGTGCATGGAACCAGCCCAATTATCTGGAAGCCGACGGGAAGACTATCAAGGCCGAATGGATGAACCGTGTGAAAGAAGTAGTTGACTACTGCTATAACGAAGGCATGTATGCCATCGTCAACATCCATTGGGACGGAGGATGGCAAGAACAAAGCTGTGATGCATCCGTGCTTACGGCGGATTCCATCGCAACTGTAGAGGCTAAAGTGCATGATTTCTGGACACAGATAGCTACCGCTTTCCGTGACTATGACGGACACCTGCTGTTCGCCGGAGCCAACGAACCTGCCGTGGCGAACCGAGAAGACATGGCTGTTTTGCGCCGCTATGAGCAGGCGTTTGTAACTGCCGTCCGCGAAACGGGAGGCAACAATACCTACCGCAACCTGATTGTACAGGGACCGGACACCAATATTGATAAGACATACGACTGGTTCGAGCTACCGGAAGATCCGACACCCGCACGCCTGATGGTGGAAGTGCATTACTACACTCCAGCCAATTTCTGTATCAACGACCCGACCACAGACTGGGCAGAGAGCATGACCTACTTCTGGGGTGAACCCTACAAGCAATACGCTGATGAATACATGGATGGAAAATTCGATACTAACGAACAGGAAGGCTACGTACACGAACAGATGAACAAGATGAAGACCAAGTTCGTCGATCAGGGAATACCCGTAATCATCGGAGAATTCGGTCTGTCCTACCGTGTATTTGCAGACGACCCGCTGCTTGAAGACTATACGGACTATGACAAGATTGTGGCAAATATGGATATGCTTCAGGAGAAGTGTGAAGAGTCGGAAGGTTACTTCCTCGGCTACGTGGCGGAGCAGGCGAAGAACTACGGTGCAGTCCCGTTCCTGTGGGATATACAGGGTGCACGCTACTTTGACCGTGAGAACCTGGAGATTGTCGTACCAGTCATCCATGAAATGCTGATGGAGGGAGCAGCGAAAGGTCAATATCCTTATTGACAATAACAGATTTTTCGGTGACACAGAGACACAAAACATAAAATGTTTGTCAGTAGTAAACCAGTGTCTCTGTGTCTTTTGTTAAAACTAACTTAAAAAGCTGAATAAGAAAAACTGAAATCCATGAAAAAAACATTAAGTATCTTCGTAGTCTTATTTTTATTTACTTTTTGCGGTATGGCACAGGGATATAAAAATCCTATTATCCCAGGATTTCATCCCGATCCAAGTATTTGCCGTGCAGGAGAAGACTATTATATTGTGAACAGCTCGTTTGAATATTTCCCGGGTGTACCTATTTTTCATAGCCGTGATCTTGTCAATTGGGAACAGACAGGACATGTACTGACTCGTGAATCGCAATTGAAAATAAAAGGCGGCAATATGTGGGGAGGCATTTATGCTCCTACTATCCGTTATAATGACGGTACGTATTACATGATTACCACCAACACCTCAGACCGTGGAAATTTCCTGGTATATACGGATAATCCGAGTGGGGAATGGTCAGACCCTGTATGGATTAAACAGGGAGGTATAGATCCTTCGCTTTACTTTGAAGACGGTCATTGCTACATGGTGAGTAATCCTGATGGTGCCATATGGCTATGTGAAATCAATCCGAAAACAGGAGAGATGTTGACCGAATCGAAACGCCTATGGGCTGGTACTGGCGGACGTTTTCCTGAAGGACCGCATATCTATAAGCGCGACGGATGGTATTATCTGATGATTAGCGAAGGAGGAACGGAATATGGTCACAAGGTTACTATAGCACGCAGCCGGAATATAGAAGGACCGTATGAAAGTAATCCGGCAAATCCTATTTTGACACATATAAATCAGAATGCGCAGAATAATCCTATTCAAGGCGTAGGGCATGCCGATATGGTACAGGCACATGACGGTTCATGGTGGCTGGTATGTCTTGGGTTCCGTACTCAGAATGGACAACATCATGTCTTGGGGCGTGAAACTTTTCTTGCTCCTGTTTCATGGGACAAAGAAGGATGGCCGGTTGTGAATGTGGATGGAACCATAAATCTCGATATGAAGGATGTGAAGACGCTTCCACAAGCAACAATAAAAAACAGTCCGGATTGGGACTTTAACAATCCTGAACTGGGAGTGGAATGGAACTGGATAGGTATTCCTGTAAAGGAAAACTATTCTCTTACGGAGAGCAAAGGTTTTCTCCGTATAAAAGGAAGTGATAAAAAACTGGATGATTATGGAGTTTCACCTACTTTTGTGGG